>JALYSE010000125.1 GCA_030854955.1 Fibrobacterota bacterium
CCTTGAGGTTAGCCGCGCGGACCGCTTCGGCCAAATCCCCATCGACCGCGTCCGGCCTGCCGAAGAGGATGTTTTCCCGGATGGTGCCTTCGAAAAGGAACTCGTCCTGGAGGACCACCGCCAGATGCCGTCGATAGCCGTCCAGCTTCAAGGTGGCCAGGTCCACGCCGTCCACCAGGATCCTGCCCCCGGTGGGCTTCAGAAAGGATGCCGCCAGTCCCGCCAGGGTGGTCTTGCCCGAGCCCGAGCTTCCCACCAAGGCTGTCACGGTACCCGCCGAGGCCTCAAGGCTGATGCCATGCAGCACCTCCTTGCCGGTCTCGTAGGAGAAATGCACGTCCTCAAAGGCCACGTCCCCACGCAGGTTCCCAAGCTCGGCCACGCGCCCGGGTTCCCGGCCTTCCGGCTCCAAGGCGAGGATCTCCTCCATCCGATCCAGGCCCGCGAAGGCTTCGGTCAGCTGCGAGCCGATATTACTCATCTGCACGATGGGCGCCACCAGGAATCCCAGGTAGAGGGTGAAGGCCACGAAATCGCCCACCGTCATGGCGCCCCGTAGGATCAGATGTCCGCCCAATCCCATGATCAAGACGCTGGTCACGCCTAACAACAGGGTGGCCGCGCTGGTCACCAGGCTGGTGGTCGTCATGGACTTCCTGACGTTGCGGAACAGGGTATCCACCCCGCCCTCGAAGACCTTGACCTCGCGCTCCTCGGCGTGAAACCCTTTGATCACCCGGATGCCGCCGAGGGTTTCCGTCAGGCGTCCGCTCACCTCCGCCGTGATCTTCCCGCGTTCCCGGAAAATGGGGCGGATGCGGGAGAAGGCCTTGAAGGAGATGAAACTGAACAGGAGCAGAGGGATCAGGCTTGCGATGGTCAGCCAGAAGCTGATCTTGATCAGCAGGAAAAACGACACCCCTGCGGTCAGCAGCCCCCCCACCAACTGGACCAGGCCCGTACCCACCAGGTTACGTACTCCTTCTGGATCGTTCATGATGCGGGAAAGGAGGACGCCGCTCTTGGTGGAGTCGAAGAATCCCAGGGGCAGACGGATGATATGCCGTTGCATCTGGATGCGGAGCCGGGTTATCAGGTGCTGGGCCTCCACGGAAAGGAGCCGGGTCAGGATGAAAGCGGTGGCGGCCTGGATCAACACGGCCAAACCGACTGCGGCCAGCAGGATCTTGAGCAGATCCAGATTCCGGTTGGGAATGACCTCGTCCACCAGCCATTTGGTGGAGCCCGGCAGCACCAGGCCCGTAAGGCGGTTGACTACGATGAGCAGAAGCCCCAAGAGGAGCAGGTTGCGGCGAGGCCAGATGATGGTCACGAAAGCGCGGCGGACGGTCCGCATCGAGGGCTTGGGCTTTTTAGGAAGGGCGGATTGAATCATCTCACGAATATAGCCAGGTAACGACTACCAGCGGCCGGAGATTCCCAGGAAGAGGATGGGAATGGGATAATTCAGATCCACGAACTTCCACTCCCGGGACCTGGAATCGGTCATCAGGAAATTGGGGGAGTTGAAGGCGTTCCAGAGTTCGAAATAGGATTCCAGCTTGTGGCGGCCTATGGGGATTTCTCGGGACAGGCGGAGATCCCAGCGGGCATAAGGCGAGTAACGGGCCCCGTTCCTGGGACCGGAACTGAACAAGGTGTCGTTGTCCGGAGAGGTGGGGGTGCTCATGAAACCGGCGCCCGCCCCGTCGGCGGCCCAGCCGTAGGAAACATAGGAGGTATAGGGGAGGCCCGCTGCGTAACGGCCGCGCAGCGCCAGGCCGAATCGGTTGGGCAGCTTAAAGTGGTTGATCCAGTTGAAGGCCCAGGGCCGCTGATAGCGGAAGTCGTAGGCGCGCTCGCCGGGAGCGTCCTGCCGCTTGGAATAACCCACCTCGGCGGTCAACCATCCGCCCCAGGTTTTGGTCGGGTCGTATAAGAAAGACAGCTCGGTGCCGGCGGCTTTGCCCGTGCCTCCGTTTCGATAGTCCATGCGCCTTTGGCCGAAGCGCTCAACCACGCTGTCACGCTGGGCGATGGGCAAGCTTTGATAAGCCACACTGTCCATATCTTCCAGCGGCCCGGACGACCAGTCCAGACGTCCTGTGTTGACCAGGAAGGGAGTCACCATGTCGAAATAGTTCTTCTGGTAGAATTGGCATTCCAGACGATAGGCAGGCGAAAAGGCATGGGTCCACTCCGCGTTGAAATGGAATGCCTTCTCGGGGCGCAGGCTCATTTTAACGTTGCGGATCTGGAAGGGAAAGTCGCTTTGGGAATACAGACCGGTGGCCAGGGTCAGTTCATCGCGGGGACCCAGGCTCTGGAAATAGGAGGCGCGGGGACTGAGGAAGGCGGTCCTGGTATAGGAATCCCCTTCAGCCCGGAGGCCCAACAGCAGGCGGTGGGTGGGATCGAATGCGTATTCGCCCGAAATATAGGCCGCAGGAAAGGTTGCATACATGCTGCCGTCATGGGAGAAATCGATCAGGTCCGGAAGCCGTTCCAGATAGTCGGCGTCGGGATTGACCCCGGCCTGGTTTCTGCGGATGGTCATGCCATCGGAATCCAGATACCCCAAGGCGTCCAGTCTGTCGACGTTCCCATTGACGATGATTTCGAAAAACGACCTAGGTAACGCGGTCCGGAAGGAGGATTCCCTCAGGGATTGGGAAACCCCCAACTTGAGGCGCAGGTTCTCGCCCGCATACCCCTTGGCATCGAGCCTCCAATCGTAGGTCCGATTGCGTATCTCCAATTGGTAGTCGGTGGGAGCCGGCACCCGGTATCCCATGAAGCGGTCATCTGGACCTATGGAATCCTTCCATACCGCATTGTCGTAGAACACGATGCCCCAATCCTGCGATTGGTAGGCCGCTACCTGATCCACATCCCATTTCGCCGAGGGCTTCCAATGGAAAGTGAGTCCATGGACGGCATTATCCACCTCCACAAGGGACAGGGTGTCCACCTCGGTCCGCTTTTCCCGGAGGTTGGCGTCCTTGCCGTAATAGAGATCCCATGCGTAATAGGCCGGCGATACTTCCCGCCGGTTTACATAAAGATGGGGTCCAGGCTGGTTGACCTTGAAGATGTCCCGGGATAAAAGTCCGGTGTACTCCCCTTTGAGCCGATCGGAAACCTTCCACGACAATCCCAATTGCAAATCCTTGAAATTGGGCAGGTCGAGATAAGTCTGGATCTGCTCCTTGTCCTTTTCGAACTGTTGGTTGTCGATGATCAGATCAACCCCGTCCAGCCCGCGATTGAAGACCCAATCGTACCAGAAGGCCTGGTAGGAAAAAGAGACTCCCAGCCTGTCGTTCCACAAGGGCACGCCGGCATAAGCGTTCCCGCGCAGCAGGGAGATCTCGGCGGACAGGGCCATGCTGTCCAAGGGCGCGGGCCTCGCCCGCATGAACAAGGCGCCGGACAGGGCGTTACCCGCTTCCACCGGAAACCCCCCGCTGTAGAAAGTGAGATCGTGCAGGGACTCGATGTTGAAAACCGAATAGATGCTTCCGAAATGATAAGGCTGGATGAGCGGGATCCCCTCCCAAAGGACCTGGGTCTCCTCGGACTTGCCCCCGCGTACGAAGGGGCGCACGCTCATATCGTTCTGGTTGGTGGTGCCCGGCAACGTTCCCAGCGCCTTCAAGGGATCGCCCTGGGCCGCGGCGATGTTCCTCAAATCCTCCCGGTCGAGGCGGATGCGGCTCACTTCCTTCTCGCGATGGGATTGGGAACTGCGTCCCTTGATGGTTTTTTCCGGCGCTTCCAGGATATTGGAATCTGGAACGGATGCAGCGATCGGAGCCGGACCTTGGACCACCGGCTCTTCGCGGGTATTGATGGAGGGGGAGGCATGGGCGCCGATGAAACAAAGCAGGGCCGCAGCAAGCATGGCGGTCGCGGAAGGGGAAATGCGTTCCGCGATCATTGGAACCGCCAACCCATGCCCAGGCTCAGGTCCCAAAGATGGTCGTCCAGCACATGATCCGGAACCCTGGAGGACGAGAAGGGGGCCAAGGGATAAGTGAGCACCGCCATGGGGGCGAGAAAATCCGGGATCACGGGTATCGCCGGCAGGGCCAGGCTGAATCCGACGGTGGCTTGATGGATCAATCGGCGCTTGGTTTTGAAGCGACGGTCGCCTTGCGAACTTCCCAAGTCCGCGATCTGAGTCGCGAGGTTGGTGCCGCGGTAGGCGGCGAACAAGTCGCTGCCGCCCAAGGCGCGCGAAACCGCGTATTCGAGGAAATAGGAATTGTCCGCCCAGATGCCGATGCCCCATCCTGCCGATAGGGAATGATGATAAGGCCTGCCCCCGGGCACCGGCAGCCCGATCTTGAGATCGAATTCGCCGCTCACGGGATTGGTGGGCGCCTCCAAATGGAGGCCAATCTCTGTTCCGGTGATGAATCCACGGGGGCCGGACATCCCCAGGCGATAGCCTAGGCTTCCCTTGAGCGCCGACGACGGGAATTTCCGCTGTTCCGTGGTGTCCAGGTTATGAGTCCATTGGCCGCTTTGGAAATCTTGCTCCTGAGTGTACTTGACACAGAAATGCCTCGTCGAATCCCGGGATTCGTAACTTCCGCTCTTCTCATGGCAGCCGTAATGGAAGGATTTCATCATCCCCCCGCCCACCGTGAACGATGTCCGTCCCGGTTCCAGGAGGCGGCCCGTGTTGAAATGGTGGGTCGAGTAGAGGCATCCGGATAGTAGAAACGCGCAAGCTACTCCTGCAGGGGTGCTTCCCCGTTTCCACCGAAACTTTTTTCGCAAGTGACGTTCCTTTTGTGTGCCGGGTCGACGCAAAATAATAAATTCATTCCGTGCAAACCCAGGTGCTCCCGTCAAAGAATCGGAATCCTCTTCCCAAATCCCGGAAATCACCATGCGCCGTGGTGCTTTCCGCCTGGATGCTTTTCGCCTGCACCCAGGAGGACGGACCGGCCTTCGATATTCCGGCCGGTGAAGAATTGCAGGGAATCCAATTAGAATTGGATGCGGATGGAACCCCCCACATCCTGTCCCAAGTTGGAATGTTCTACACCACCATGGCCGATCTCCCCGTTTGGGAAAGCCGGTATAACCTTTCCAACGTCCAATCGGTCGTCTTTTCCAAGGACGCGGGCGTATGGAAGCGGCATGGATTCCGGAACCTCCAGGCTCCGGGGGGGACGCGATCCCTGCTCGTGCGCAATGCGGATGGACGGGTCCAACCCATGGTGGCGAGTAACGGTGACTTCGATCTCTACGCTCGCGACGGGAGCGGATGGATCCGGAGAGCATCCAAACCCGTGGATATTGAGGAAAACCTAAGTTACGCCTACCTGCAAGGCCGGGGAGGCCGCACCATGGTCCTGATCGGCGACCATGATTGGCAGTACATCGTGCGGAACTACGCCGATAACACCACGCAGCTGAAGGGTAATGACGGTACGCGCATCACCCTGGATTCCGGCTCGGAGTTCTATTCCATGGAAATCCACTACGGGAAGGGCTTCAATATGGTGGTTGGAAAGGTGTGGCCCCAGTATGTTCCCACCGGCCCCAACGATATCGGGCCGTATAGCCAACCCAACCCCTATATTTCCATACTCTCCTGGAAGATGGGTGACAAAAACCCGAATCTGCGGAAAAGGGTCCTGGAGCGGAATTTCAGCTCGGTTCATTTCGCCAAGGTGCAGGGAGAAGACCGGCTGTATGGGATCGCGTTCCCGGATACCGTCGAGGAATACGCCCTAAGGGGCGAGGACCTGGTTTTCCTTAAGCGCCTCAGCTTGCCCAAGCCGAGTACCGATACCGGATTCATGGCGGAAGTCCGTGATCCGAGCATCATCGCCGTGGACCCCGCAGGCTGCATCCACCAAATGGAAACCCGCGACACCTTTCCGAACCCTGATCTCAACAAGAATTATTCTGGCCCGGTTCACTCGACTTATATCCATTGGTCCTCATGCCGGCAAGGCATGGACACCCTTGCCTTGCCTTCCCCGGCACCCGACACGACGGCTTCCATAAAGGAACTTTCGGAATTCCGCTATGCCGCGGACGGAACGGCGATGGTGGCCTTGGTCGTCAGGATTGTTTCCAACGAAAATTTCTCCCGCGAGGATAAACCCTATCCAAGCTGGCTCTATCTGGGAAGGCTATCGGGCGGCGTCTGGGAATGGGAGAAAATCGCTGAATACAAAGGTGTGGACGGAACCTGATCGACCGGGAGCCGGATCACCAACGCCACAACCTCGCCACGCTCCCCGCTGGCATTTCGCCTTCCCCCGCTTCTATCTCGACGAACCCATCGGAGCGGGCCCATCCACTGAAGTCCCCCGACCCCTGATTGTCCGTCCAGGTCGCGCGCAGCCGACCTTCGGCGTCCCAGGCCACCCTTACCGGCCGGAATTGGGTCAGCTTGCCACGCCCGGTTCCTTGAGCCAGCACCGCCGGCGTAGAGTCCGATTCTACGGATAGCGCGCCCGGATTCTCCGAGTCCCCGGAATCCCTTCCCAAGGCCAATCCCATCGACCGCTCCAAGGCGGGCAGGACATAGCGGTAAAGGCATACCAGCACCGAAGCGGGATTCCCCGGCAGGGCGAAGACGGGCGTGCCGGCGGGGGCGATGCCGAACCAGAACGGCTTGCCGGGCTTCTGGCGGATACGATGGAACCGAGGTTTGACCCCCAAGGCCTTCAAGACGCCGGGCACGTAATCCGTTTTTCCCATGGACACGCCCCCGGTCAAAATGAGGACGTCGCATTTTTCCATTACCCCTTCAATGCATTTGTGCAGGCGGTCCCGGTCATCCCTGCAATGCAGGGATGCCACCCGTTCGATGCGCCGTTTCTTCAGGGCCGCTTCGATGGAAGGAGGATTCGACCGGCGGATCTGATGAGTCAGGGGATCCCGGGCCGGATCCACCAGTTCATCACCCGTGGCCACGATCGCCACCGAAGGGGCGGCCGCCACCTTGAGATCCGTTTTTCCGAACGCCGCCGCGGCTCCGATGTGGGGTGCGGTCAACAGGACTCCTTCCGGCACGATTACGTCGCCTTTGGCGCAATCCGCACCCGCCCGATGCACATACCGGAAGGGCACCGGCGAGCCCGCGCCATCCGACAGCGTCGCGTAACCGTCCGCAACCGATATGTCCTCCACGGGCGCGATGCAATCCGTCCTTATGGGCAATACCGCCCCGGTCATGGCTTCCAGGCATCCCGATTCCGATTCCAACCGCTTGGGCCGATCACCCGCCTTCTGCATCCCTTCGATGGCGAAGCGGCGCAGGCCCTTTTCCCAGGCGGAGAAGGCGAAGGCGATGCCGTCCATGGCTACGCGATCAAAGGGGGGCTGGGCGCGATCGGCCAGGATGGGCTCGCGCAGGATGCGGCCCTGGCATTTGGCCAGGGGCAGGGTAACCGATGGGTAACGGGGCAGGGCCGCCGCCAGGATAGCGTCGGCTTCCGCCGGGGAAACCATCTCCCTGAATTCCCCGTCCATGCCGATCTCCTTAGAGCACCCGTGCTGCGGAAACCCGTCCGATGCGCCGGATTGCGATCCAGGGGATAATTTAAGTTCTTGCGAGGCAGAAGCGGGCCCGCGGTCCTGGTCATTGCTACCCTGCATTCTTGGCCCCTACTTTGCATCTACACGCTTCGTGGCGACATTGTATTGACAACCGCTGTATATACAATGTGTATTCAGCCCTCCTGACCGATTACGGCACCGAATCGGGGCTGCGGAGGGGGTGCCGAAGCAGGGCAACTAATGGGACCGGATTGCAACCCGGCATTTGAGGTGGGTGCCGTTTGGAGCGTATCCGCTTTGGTTCCTTGCGGGAATCGGGTTGGTCATCCATCACACCAAGGTGGCGTCGGGGAGCGGCGGGCCCTAGAATGGGATAAGGGATAGGGGGGAGTCCTCCCTCCGCGGATTTACAATGGCCAAGATCCTGATTTTCGAACCGGATGCGCATTCCCGGATGATGTTGCATTGCATCCTGGAAGGCATCAACCACCGTGTGGTGATGGCGGAGAGCTGGGACGACATCCCGATCCTGTTGGCGGGGGAAAAGCCCGATCTGATCGTGTTGGGCGTGCACCTGGGAGTGGAGCCGGAAATCCTGAGCTGGCCGGAATGGCAACTGGCATTCCCAGAAGCGCCGACCCTGATCCTGTTTTCCGGAGACTTGGAGTTGCAGGAAGAGTTCGTGGATTCCTGGGAGGGGTCCAGGGCCTTGAAAGTGATGCAGCAGCCCGTCGATCCTTATCCGCTGCTCGCCATGGTGAAGGCCATGCTGACGGCACCCATGGAGTGGCGGCGCGGGGGGCAACACGCCGGATAAAATCCGGTCCGCCGGATAAAATCCGGTTCGCCGGATAAAATCCGTTCGCCTGATAAAATCCCGTTCGCCGGATAAAAACCGGTTCACCGCGTAGGAGGCGAAACCCGCCCCAGGATTTTTCTAGGCGGCGAACCGCATCTTATGCGGCCGTGGGCCGGCGCGGGGTGATGGGGTTTGCCCGTGCCTCTTCGCGCTCCGCTTGGCGGGCCTTGCCGGCATCGGCCATTTCCCTTTCGAAATTCGGGCCCATATGGCTTGGGATGTACACGGGATTGCGGCGCAGCATCACCTGCACCCGACGCGTTTCTGTATTGTCCCGGATAGACGTGAAGGAGAACTTCTGGAGCAGACGGTTGAGCTTCCATTCCAGGCTGTGCAGGTTCACGTAATGCTGGAACGTCTTGACCAGGCCCACGCTCACGCGGCGCTGATCCTGGTCCATTTCCCAGGGATGGAAATACACCATGGCGGGCTGGCCTTTGCGGTTGAGCCCTTCTATAAAGCTTTCCGTGACTACGTGCGGGAACAGACGCAGGTAACCGCCGCCGGACATGGGAAGGAACTTGTTGCCGACCCCCAAGGTGGACATGGGGTACTCTCCCAGGGTCTTGCCGCTCTTAAGATGTAGCGTATGCGGCATCCGGTTCGGATAGTGCGGAATGCCATAGCGATCACGCTTGATGGGGAAGATGCTTGAATCGTAGGTCAGGCCGTGCTTGGCCATGATTTCCAGGGCCCAATAAGTGTTTGGAACGATTGTGAAATTCGATGCGCGGTGGCCCAGGATGGGCTGGGAGGTATTTTTTGAGATCGCCTCAAGGGATTTGAGTAGATCCTCCTCGTAACTGGCCGGCGTCATCTCGGTGATGAGGTTGTGATAATAACCGTGGGTGCCGATCTCATGGCCTTCGGAGGCGATCATCCTCACCACTTCCGGGAACCGGTCGGCTACCCAACCGAGCACGAAGAACGTGGCCTTGGTATCGTGGGAGCGGAACAGGTTCAGGATGCGCTCCATGTTACTGACGATGCGCGTCTCCTGGAGGTGCCAGGAGGAAGGGGGAGCCTTTTCCTTGAGGTTGTAGGCGTGGAACCAGCACTCTACGTCGACGGTCATGAAATTGCGCACGCGGGTCTGGCGGGAGATCTCGACAACCTTGTCCATGTGGATTTCCGTGAGCATGCGGCGTACGCGCGCGCTCGGCTCCCTAACAGATACGCGCCCGCCGACTTGCTTGACGCGGTGGGACAGCTCCACCAGAAAGCCGAGATCCTCGAGATCGAAATCCTGGCGGGGGGTGTAACAGACCTCGAGGGTCTTAATGCCCCGGGCGGACAGGCGCGCCAGACGGGCCGTGATTTCCGCCGGCTCCTTGCCTTCCAGCACCACCGCACGATTATCATGGTCGAGTTTCACCCAAGCCATGACCTTATGCGTGCCGACCTTCTTGGGCACATGGGCGAGCATGTTCAGAAGTTTGACGCGTTTAAGGCTGGCTAGGTCGCGGGTATCGCCTTCCTTACGGGGCTTGATGAGCAGGTAGCCCACGGTGTTCATCAGCACCCACCATTCCATGCGGGCCCAGGAACGGAAATGGCTGAAGGAGGCGCGGTAGGAATAATCGAAGTAGGTCTTGCGTACGACGCTCTCGATGCCCTCGTCATAGCCCAGGGAGATCTGAGCGAGGCCGGTGAGACCGGGCTTGACCCATAAGGTACGGTTCTGATAGTGCGGAATGGTACGACCGAACTCGAGAGTGAAGTGCGCCCGTTCGGGACGGGGGCCGATGAAGCTCATGTCGCCGACCAGGACGCTCCAGAACTGGGGCAGTTCGTCCAGATGCAGGGCCCGGATCCACCATCCCACCTTGGTCACGCGGGGGTCGATGCCTTTGGCCGCCAACTGGGGGCCGTTCTTTTCGGCATCCGTACGCATGCTGCGGAACTTGTAGATTTCGAAAGGCTTTCCTCCCACGTCGGATTTACGGATGGGAAGGGCCTCCTCGCTGTCCCAATCCGTGCCTTGCCGGCGTGGGGATCTTTTGTTGATGCCCACCCGTTCCTGGCTGTAGAGGACGGGGCCCTTGCTTTCCGATTTGATCAGAATGGCGAGGATCGGGTAGAAAACCACGAAGGCTCCGGTGCCGACGAACCCGATGCAGATATCGATAAGTCGTTTCACAAGAATCACGCTGGGACTGGGTCGCATCCGGCTCCTTGCGCACTATGGGCGCCGATTCGATCATCCCCTACCGGGGAGGCCGGACACCGTGCCAGCGTTGCAATATTAGGGGATGGGCGAGCTTTTTTACAAGTTTTTCGTTCTTTGATTCCTTTTTGCGGATTTTTTGCATCTGGGTCGAAGATCTGCGTTTGAGATCCTGATCTCGGAAGTGGTCGGGACGCCTATCCCAACACTTTCTGAAACGTTGCATACCTTTCCGCTTCTCTAAAACAGTATTTCCCATTATAGGCTTCCGACCGCAATCGCAGCTCGAAAATTGGAATGCGCGCTCAGGGGTGTCGGTTAATACCGATGGGGGAAAATGCGTGAATTACTGATGGAATACGGGGAATGGGGCGTGGGTTTTCTGATGCTCCTGCAGAATCTCATCCCCGTACTTCCTTCGGAAGTCATCATGCCGCTCGCGGGATTCCTCGCTACCATCGGATACATGGACATGAGCGCCGTGGTCGTCGCCGGTCTGCTCGGATCCCTCCTGGGCCATCTGCCGTGGTACTTCCTGGGCTTCGCATTGGGCGAAGAAAGGCTGGAAGCCTTCGTTGCGAAGCATGGGCATTGGATTCACTTGCGGCAGATTCATATTCGCAAGGCCGGGGACTGGTTCGAACGCAACTCGGTCAAGGCCGTGTTGCTGGGCCGCCTGGTGCCGGGGCTGCGCACCTGCGTCAACATCCCCGCGGGTACCAGCCGCATGTCCTTTATGCCTTTTATCCTCTATACGATCGTGGGCGATGCGATCTGGATCACCCTGCTCGCCACCGGCGGCTACCTCCTGGGCCGGGACTACCTTGTCATTATGGGCGTCATGCATATCGTGATCATAGCCGTGGCCGGTGCCCTGGGAGCGATGTTCATCTTCTTCTGGATCCGCCGCCACGCCCAGAGCCGCCGTCCCGCCTGAAGCATTCTCGGAACCGTACCGGAATCCGCCTCTATCGCAGCTACCGGGAAAATGCTTTCTTATTACTTAGAGACCCAATCAGAAGAGGGGTGTCCACTATGAGCCAAAGCGGAAACGGCATGCGTGGTCGATGGTTCACGAACTACGACATAGAGGTCTTCCTGCAACTGGCCGCCTACCGCGCGACCCACGGCGGACGCCATCCTCCTCCCAACAGCACATTATGGATGGAACATACCCGCCTGTGGCAGGAGAACCTGAGGTCCACCCCCCTGGGACGCTTGCTCCGATGGCGCCGGTCGGACCCGGACTGGATCGTTTCCCGACCCCTGGAACACTTTCCCGTGATCAAGCCTTTCCTCAGCGACGATTTCACCCTGCCTCAGGTGGCCGCGCGTCTGGAATCCTGGTCCATGATCACGGGAAGCCGACTGGTTGACCGCGGTCCGACCGGGGAATGGTTCCTGGTCATGATCGAAGTGCTGGCCGATTCGAAACGCAGGGCCGAACATATCGTGGAATGCATCTTCATGCTGGAACCGCGAATGCGGAACAACCCGGAAGTAACCTATACGTTACCCTCGAACACCAAGGTGGTGCCGGACAAGGTCGATTTAGGAGGGACCTGGCAATCGAGGTATATTACGGTATCAGAAGGATTCACGCAAATGAATGCGTATTAGAACCCGTTTCATTTTTGATGACCCTGTGTGATTTCCGCCAGCGCCGCCTCCAGCCTGGGGTAACGAAAACGATACCCAGAGGCCGCGAGTTTCGTCCCGTCGGTTTTCTGGCCCTCAAGCAGGGTAGCCGCCATTTCCCCGAGCGGAATCCGCAAGGCGAAGGTCGGCACCTTGAACAATAACGGGCGATGAACGGCCTTGGTCAAGGCCTTGGCGAACTCCCTTTGCATCACCGGCGCGGGGGCGGTACCGTTGATGGCTCCGCTCAGGCCTTCCGCCGACAAAGCGTGGGCGAAAATTCCCGCAGTATCCTCAACATGGACCCAGCTCCACCATTGCCTTCCGGATCCCAGCACCGCGCCCGCCCCGAAACGGTATACGGGCAGTAGTTTCTTCAAGGCTCCGCCTTGGCCCAGGACCAGTCCGTTGCGGACCGCCACCGTGCGTATGCCCATTTCCGAGGCGCGGAAAATCTCGCGCTCCCAGGCCACGCAGACCTCAGCCAGAAAGCCGGTTCCGGGCTCCGAACCCTCGTCCAGATCCCGGTCCCCGCCATCGCCGTAGTAGCCTACCGCTGCGGCCGCCACCAGGACGGTGGGTTTCGCCGCAGCCCGTCCCATGGCTTCGACCAGCCTGCGGGTCCCCTGGGTGCGCGATTCCAGAATAAGGTTTTTGCGATCGCGGGTCCATGGCCATTGCCCGATGTTCTCGCCTGCCAAGTGCACCACGGCCTCCACGCCATCCATGGCTTGGTCGGGCACCATGCCGCCGGACGGCCAGGCGAAGGCCTTGGAGCCCGGAGGCAATCGGCCGCTCGCGGCGACGGGATCGCGAGTGAGGAAACGCAGGGTATGTCCATCCGCAGCCAACCTTGCCGACAGGATTCTTCCGATGAAGCCCGTAGCACCGGTGAGGAGGACTCTCATTGATCGGGGGGGAGCTTGGCCGGCGCCGGTTTCGCGGACTTGGCTTCTTTCGTTTTTTTGGGGGCCGCCGGGCTTTTTGCGGATTCGCTTATTCCGGATTCATTCTCCCCGGAAGGTTCTTTTTCGAGGGCTTCTTCGCGCAGAGGCATGATGGAATATTCGCTGACGGCCACTTCCAATGCGCCGTTATCGATCATCAGGCGACGCTCGGGTTTGAACCAGATTTCCTTTTCCAATTCCCGATCCGGGATGAGCACGTAGGCTTTGGAGGCCGGGCATTTCGTTTTCAAGAACTGGCCCAGGGTCTTATAGAACTCCGCCAGGCCTTCCTTGGTGTCTTCCAGAC
>JALYSE010000321.1:0-1502 GCA_030854955.1 Fibrobacterota bacterium
GTTCCAAGAAGGCCGCGTTAATTTTGGGCGTTCCGCGGCTTGCCGGACACACCTTAGCGGAAATCCTCAATTTCAGCCCAATGGAAGAACAACTTTTCCGAGATTGGGTGGAAATCGTCCGGAATGAATACCCGCTGCAGCGATGGCAGAAACTGGAGCGATTGGCACCAGTACGTGAAATCCAGATAGGAGAGGGCGCAAATAAGCGCCATATCGTGTTGGAGTATCAAAAAATCCTCAACCAGGAGGGTGGGCTTTCCAAAATTATGGTGTTGGCCCGGGATGTTACAGAGACGCGCAAAATTGAGCGTAGGTTGCAGGATGAGAAAATCCACCATGAGAAGACGGTCAAAACCATCCTGGGTATTTCCAAACACCTTCCTGAGACGATACTCGACTTCCTTAAGGACACGACGGGAAGGATACGCTCCATGGATGAAAAGCTGCGGGAAATCGGAAGCGCAACGGATCAAATCCGGCTTTCTTGGGCGACGCAGATTTTCAAGGATTGTCATACCATCAAGGGAAATGCCGGCGCGTTCGGGTTCGAAGGGCTGGCAGTTGCCGCCGAGGATTTCGAAAATCTGTTGCAAAGCAGCCTCTCCGAGAAGGGCGGACTCGGAAACCATATTCAATCAGCCACCCAAAAATCCGAAACTATGCTCAGGGAAACCGACAACATCAATGAGGTTTTCCTTATCCTGGCTGGCGATTCGGAAGAGGTTTCGGTTAGGCTGGAGGAAGCAAAGGTCATTAGAATCAGGCAAAATGCCGAGTCGATCAGTGATGCATCGCTCAGCCAGGAGCTAGCCGTTTTAGTTGAAAGCTGCCGCCGGATTTCCTACCGAAGCCTCTTTTCCCTTACCCGTAAATACCGGGGTCTTGTACAACGCGCTGCATTGAAAACCGGGAAAACCATAGAATTTTCAATTACACCTCCTAACCTTGAATTGGATGCCAACATCCTGACGAAAGCCGATGAGGCATTGGTACACCTGCTTAGGAACGCGGTCGCGCATGGGATAGAAAGTGATGCGATCCGCGCCGCGCTGGGGAAAGGAAAAGGGCGGATCGAGCTCAACTACTCTATCGCCAAAGATGGAACGCATTCCCTTTCGATTAAGGATAATGGCCAGGGTATCAGCGTCGATACGGTGGTAGCCAAAGCCATGAAGGCGGGAATCGTTTCCCAGGGATCTTTGTCCAGAATGAGCGTTCAGGAAAAGATGGAGTTGGTATTCTCACCCGGCGTAAGTTCGTCGACGGAAGTCGATACCCTATCCGGAAGGGGGTTGGGATTAGCAATAGTCTCTGACTGCATACGCGCCGCCGGGGGTCAAATAACCCTAGAGGGTAGTCCTGGTGAGGGAACCCGTTTCACGATTATCATGCCCATCTAGTCAAATTTTTTCTTTTTGCTTACTCATCTCAAATGCGGCAGTTGCTTCAGGTTTGCTGCAAGGAGTACAATGGCACCAGAATGCCGTTGGAATTTCAATGTT
>JALYSE010000321.1:1512-3897 GCA_030854955.1 Fibrobacterota bacterium
TTGTGGCGGTTAGATTTATCTTCCGTTCATGGTTTTTTCTGCTGGTCCTGTGTTGCATATTCGCGAATGGGGAAGCTCCCCTGCTGATCTGCATACCAGGCGGTCAACCCCCAGGCCGAATCGATTCCACTTTGGGTCGCGCAATTTCTCCTCACGCGATAATGGCCTTTCAGCGCGTGAAGGATTTGGATGAGGTCCTCTCCTCTTACCCGGGGGCTCCTGTGATCAGTTCCGCCGCCTATGCCCGTTATCTGCCGGGATACGCGATCCTGCTGCGGGGCCGCAAGGGGCAGGAAAAGAAAAAAAAGTACTTGATCATCAGCAGTAACCCGGCAGTTACAAAGAATAATGCGGCGGCATTCAGAGTGGGAATCGTGGATTTCCTAGGCCGCGATAAATTGCCTGCCTTTGTTAAGGATGCGTTCGGGATTTCGATCGTGAAATTAAAGCGCGTAAGCAAAAAAGAGGATTTGCTAACCCTTTTGGGAATGGAATCGGTGGACGCGGCGATAATCGAAGAATCGGACCTCGTCGAAATGCGTGCCGATACAAAAATGAAACTGGCTGTCCTGCTTCAATCCAAAGCCATGGACAGTTACCCCGTATTAGCCTCGCCCGACCCCGTGCGATGCAATGAATTGAGGATGAAGTTATTGGCCCAACCTAAAGCGATATTACACGTCCTGGATATCGAAGGGTGGGAATGAAAATGCCCATTACAATCGTTCTCACCGGGATTCTAACCATCGTTCTTCTGGGCGCCAAGCCTTTTGCCGCTACCCGCCTGCTGGCGATCATGCCGAATGCCGAGCCATTCCAACAAGCATTGGAGGGGCTGCAATCGGACCTGGGGGATAATTACGAAGTGCGCCGGTTCAATGCCGATCTTCCCAAGGCTGCGGATTCGTTACGGCAAATCATCAGTACTTTTGACCCGAAAGGGCTGGTATTAATGGACTCCAAAGCCATTGGTTTGGTAAAGGAGGTGCAAAAGGAAAGCGTTCAGTACCAACTTCTGCCAAAATTCGTGCTTATGACCTTGAAGGTGGAAGATGCTATCCACGATCTGAAAAATGCCGCCGGAATCAAATTCGAAGTACCTGCTTATACGATTTTCACCAACCTGCATATTGTTTCTAAAAAGGATTTTAATAAGGTAGGCGTATTCTACCGGGAAAGTTTTACAGGTTTCTTCGAGGAGTCCAAAAAATTCCTGGCCAAGGAAAAAATCAATTTAGTGGGTGAATGTTTGGATTGCGGTTTGAATGGAAAGATCACGCCGGTGGCAATAAATGGGGGATTGAGAACGGGCATGGTAAGACTGGCGAGCCAAAAGGTGGATGTAATTTGGATGCTTGCGGACAATGTGCTGGTCAATGATGGGACCTTGAAGGGATTTTGGCTTACCCAATTCAAAAACTATGGATTGCCATTGGTCGTTCCCTTGCCCAACCTTGCAAGCCTGGATTTAAACCTAGGAATGTTCGGGGTATGGCCTGATTATAGGCAACTCGGCATGCAGGCTGCGCAACAGGTGATTCAAGTCTTCGAATCGGGTGAAACTACGGGTTCCCTGGGGCTGGAAACCCTTGTAGGTGTGCAAATGGTCCTAAACCTTGAGATGGCGAAAAGGGTCAAATGGGAAATCAACGAAGAAAAGCTGAACCGGATCTCGGTCAAACTTAAAAGATATTGACATACAGCCATTTAGTCGGCTGGACCGCAGACTCCCGGTGTATACCGAATCATGACCAAAAGGGTGCTCCCACCCCCGGGATCCGAATCAAAATCCTCAAACCGGAATCCGATTTAGGGAATTGTCCGATACAGATTAACCTCCGGCAGGTCCGATAATGAGGTGAAGAGCGACAAGGAGAAGGGGTGAACTACCAGATATGGTTTCCCCAATCAGAATGCAATCAATCCATCCCGGTTGGAAACGGACCCTGATCCGATCCGCACCGGCCCTATTCGTGTTGTTGGCCTCCTGTCTCTTTGAGACCATGGACATGCAACCCAATCGGCCCGGTTTCCTGAACCTGGAACTAAGCTTGAAGCCCAACGCCAACGCCTTGCTCAAGTCCGCCTCCGACGATACCATTTTCAATCTGGATTCCGTACTCATCACCTTGAGTTCGAGCGGCTCCCCGGATCAAGTCTATGCCTACCCCCTAAGCGGTAGGTCCGACACAGGTAACATCACGGTTTCAGCCAAAATCTATGCACTGCCCGCCCTGCGGACTTGGAAGGCGAAAATCCTCACCATCGACACCACCCTGAATCCGTCTCGCATGGATACCGTTCATCGGGATTCCATCACCTTCAAAATAAACCCCGGGGACACGGCCTTCGTGACCAAGACCGTCAATGCCGCGTATGCCATAT
>JALYSE010000322.1 GCA_030854955.1 Fibrobacterota bacterium
AAACCATACGGGACCCTTTCCTTGGGTAAATACTGGATGCCTTTCGACAACCTTCCCTTCGGGTTGGATCTCAACTTGGAGCTGATACGCTATTTTTCCGGGCGCCTGCCCGGAAGGACGGAGTTGGTCTTCATCACCACCGGCGTGCACCTTTTCTACGTGGTTCCCTGACGGGAAAACTCAGCGCGTCCCGTCTGGGAAACGATTTTAGTGGCCGCGCGCCACGGCCGCCTGGTAGACCCGCTCCACTCCAACCACGAAGGCCGCTTCCCGGTAATTGATGTCGAACTTCTTGGCCGCGGCCGAAACGCCTATCAAGGCGCCCGACATGAACTTGTCCAATTCTAATTTGCTCTCAGCCCGTTCCCAATGGTGGACCTGGATGTTCTGCGCCCATTCAAAATAAGAGCCTACCACGCCGCCGGCGTTGGCCAGAATGTCCGGGACAATGATGATGCCCTGTTTTCCCAGATAGTCATCGGCCTCCGGAGTGATGGGTCCGTTGGCGCCTTCGATGATGTAGCGGGCCTTTACCTTGTCCATGTTGCCCGAGTGGATCACGTGCCCTAACGCAGCGGGGACCAGGATATCGCATTCGATACCCATGATGTCCCGTTGTTCGCGGGTGGCGAATTCGCCTTCCGGGAATCCGACCAGGGTACGTTTGGCCTCGAAGTGGGCCATCAGTTTCTCCACGTCGATTCCGTGCGGATCATGCACCACGCCGGAAACGTCTCCCACGGCGATCACCTTCGCGTTCATACGGTGCAGATGCAGAGCGGCAAAGCTGCCGACGTTGCCGAAGCCCTGAATAACTACGGTCTTGCCGCTCAGAAATTCCTTCCGGTCTTCCAGGACCCGCCGCGTGATCATCGCTACGCCCAGCCCCGTCGCGTCGAGGCGATCGGGCGTGCCGTCCAGGTTGACCGGCTTGCCGGTGACGATTGCGGGCGTATAACCGTGGATGAGTCCATATGCGTCCATCATCCAGCCCATGACCTTGGGATTGGTTCCCATGTCCGGGGCCATGATGTCCTTATAGGGCCCGATCATGTTCTTTACGCTGTAAACGAAACGGCGGGTCAGGCTTTGCATCTCGCGATCGGACAGCTTGGTCGGATCCACACTGATGCCTCCCTTCGCCCCCCCGAAAGGGATGTTCACGATCGCACATTTCCAGGTCATCAGGGAGGCCAACGCTTTGACCTCGTCGAGGTCCACTTCCGGATGGTAGCGCACCCCGCCTTTGTAGGGACCGCGCACGCCATTGTGCTGCACCCGATATCCCTCGAAGATGCGCAACTCGCCCTTGTCGTCGGTGATGGGCAGGGACACTTTCGTCTCCCGCCAGCACGTGGTCAGAAGCTTACGATAATTTTCCTTGATGCCGAGCAGATCCGAAGCCCGGTTGACCCGGGCGTTCACCGCGCCGAATGGAGTGAGTTTGTGGGTGGGTTGGATCATGGGGCCTTTCCTGATGTCCATCTCTTTCGCCCGCTCTGGGCTCACCCATATTATACAACCTGCCCGGTTCCTTTAAAAAGCCGGGGTTTCGTCAAATTTGTGCGGACGCGTTTGGTTTTTTGATTCCTTTGCGTGGACAATGTCCCGGGGCAAAAGCGATCCGTAAAGTTGGGGGTGCGAGAAACCCGGGATCAAGGCTTCTTGGGATCCGGAGCCTTGGGTGCAAGCCCCGGAGGACCGGCCGGACCATATGGCCCCATCGCCCGCAACCTATCGCCGATGCCGCCCCTGGGAAACGTAGACTCGATGAATTTGCGCTGCGCCGGTTCCAGCAAGGGCAGCGTTTTCCGGACGTAGGCTTTGGCGGCCTGGCCGGGCGTTTCCAGCGCCAATAGGATCCACTCCAATTCTTCTTCCTCGTCCATCTCTTTCGGAATGTGCGGCTCCAGCAAGGTCCAATCCCCTCCGGTCGACTTCGCCACGATCTGACGCACCAGTTGGCGGTTGTAGAGATTGGGGTCTTCGAGCAAGGGAAGCAACCGCGTCCATTCCTTGAGTCCGGGCTGCTTTCCCAAGGCCCATAGACGCTGCTGACGTTCCAAATCCCGGGTCAAATCGAGGCCTTTAAACAACAGAGCCACGTTCGCGGGAGCAGGGTAGGTCCCCAGGCTGCGCACCGCGTTTTTGCGGACTTCCACGCTGTCGTCGTCCAGATATTTACGGGCTACGGGAAGAAAGGTGGTGTCCCCCAGCTCTGATCCGATGCGGAGCAATTGGCTCTGAATGCTGTCGGCAGCACCGGATAAGGCGGCGGCCAACGCTGTCACGGGCGCATGGTTCCGTCCGGAATCGGATATGGCCTTAAACAGGGCCTCGACGTAATGGCGTTGACGCGGCGTCTGATCGGTCAGCCGGTTCGCGAGAAGGTAGGTCAGGGTGGCGGTGTCTCCCGCAACCAAGCGCTTCTGGGCGGAATCCCGGAGGCTTTTGAAGCGAGGCTCGCCGGTGGCAGCGATGATGAACAGGGAATCCTGCTCGGTGAGCGCGGGCGGCGTGAACCGGAAGGCCGTGGAATCGGCAGCCTGGATTGCAGCCGCGGCAAAAATGGAAAGGATCGCCGCCTTGTGTCTATCTATCCAGGCCAAAACCATTTCCTTTGGTCTTTCCGTTGAAAACCCTCCACGCACTTCCATCGCTCTGGGGCCGAGCATACCTATCCTTGCCTCCGCGATCCAGGAAGAATCCGAAACTGCCGCGATCCCGCCGCATGTCCGCATGTCCCAAGGTCATGTCCGCATTGAGCGACATATAGATGTCGTCTCCCGATACGTCCTGGAGGACGCCCAGTCCGTTCGCGCTGCCGGCCCCCTGGCTCATATCCGTGGCCAGGTAATTGTCTTCGCCGGATTTGTCGAAAAGATATCCGAAGCCGAAATCGTGGCCGCAACCCTGACTCACCCCCTTGGAGGCGCGATGGTCGTTGCCGCCGAAATCAAGCTGGGCCCCGATGGCGATATGGACTCCCGCCCCTTGGGCGTATTGGTGAGCCTCGTATCTGTCCTCGCCAGCTTCATCGATGAGCAGGCCCAGGGAGTACCAATAGCCGGCGCCCTGGCCGAAGATGTCCGCCAGATAGACATCGTTGCCTTTGCCGTCCCGAAGCAGGCCGATGCCGCCGGCGAAGTCCGGGGCGAAACCGGTCCCGAACCCCTGCACCATCTGGATATAATGATCCGTATAGCGTAGATCGTCCTGGAATGTCGGGCGCGCGAGATAACGATCATCTCCGGTCCGATCGAGAATCACGCCCAAGCCTTTGGTGGAGGCTGCGCCCTGAGACAACAAGCTAGCGGAATAGACATCGTTCCCGGCTTCGTCCTGAAGCAGACCGATGCCGAAGAATCCAAAGCCCTGGGAAGCGCAGCGGCCTTCGTAGAAGTCATGACCCGCCAGATCGAACAGGGACGAAAAGCCGAACAGCGCGGACGCATAGGCGTAGTTGGTTCCCAGGTAGCGATCCGATCCCGCCAAATCGGCCATTATGCTCACGCCAAGGTTGCCGGCGGTGCGCTGGAGACTGTCCTTGGACAGGTACAGATCGTTTCCCGCAACGTCCAGGATCAGGGTGAAGCTACCGGGCCTGGCCGGACCGGAGAAGCGGTATTCATCGTCTCCGCCGGGATCAATCCAGATGCCTTGCCCGACCGTATGCCGGTCCGATCCTTTGCCGCCCATCTTGACCGGAAAGTTCTGGCCGGCCGCCTTTTTCAAGCGCTTCACGGCCAGGGAATCCTTTCCGCTCCGGAAGGCTTCGATCAACCAGGTCTCCAGGCGCCAGGCCGCCGCCGAGGCGCGCACCAAGCCCACCCAGCGCAGCTTGCCGGCCAATTCCATGATACGGTGCGAGCGCGCTTCCTCTTCCAGGC
>JALYSE010000323.1 GCA_030854955.1 Fibrobacterota bacterium
TTCAGGGTCATCCTGCATTCCATCGAAAATCGAAGCTGAGCTTTGGAGCGCAGCCGCTACCGTAGCTTCGGTGGGCAATTCGCATATGGTTCTTCTGTAGCGACAATCCAGGGCTGCGATGTGTTGGAGCATTTCCAAAGCGAGGATTTGCATTATTCCCTGCGCGATGTTTCCGATTTGGAGATGCGCATGGTATGCGCTCATCTTCGTCTTGATTTTTTCCACTTTCTCCGGCTCCTCCCGATGAAGATATTGATCACCGGACACCCGTTTTCGTTTTTTCATGGCCCCTGTCCAGAAGTGATAGGCGAAAGCACCCACTGAGTGCATGGCGGCTTTGAACGAGACTTCGATTTTGAATCGGAGCCCGTAAATGTAAATCAAGTCAAGCGCGTCCATTTTAAGGTCCGTCGTAATGAGATAGAATGCGCCCCCTCTTTTCCCCCGGGTGGGATGATTGACAATAACGAACTTGACCGCTTTTCCCAACGGCTTCCATAAAAGCACGACCTCTCGGTATCGGATTTTCACACCGCGCTCCCCGTAAACCGGACTCTCGGCCTCAACAAATTCCGGACTTTCCTTGGACAGCGCCTTAAGGCTCACTTTTTTTCCGTAGACCCTGGGCCTCCCCCTTTGCGGCTTTTCGTTTTTTTGGACGGGACGATAAGCCACGGCATTTCCCTTCGCACGAGTTACCAGATGACCGTCCATGGCCACCAATGAAAGCGCAAAAGCGCCGCTGGCGTAATAGGCATCGGCTACCAGGTAGAACGGGACATTTCCAAGCGCATTCCCCAACAGGCTTGGAATCTTGGCTATCTGCGATTTTTTGTCTTTGGGTGAAAAACGAAGCCCCTCCAGGATGCGTGTGAGAAAGGGAACGGAAAACACGCCTGCCAGCGACCCGAATAGGATGGCTATGCTCTGACAAGAATGCCCGGTGATATAGGTTGGCTTGGTGTTGGATGAGGATTGTTGGTGCAGCCGTTTCACGGCGGGCATGCGGCACCCTGATTTTGGAGCCTTGATTCCATCCACGACCAGAAGAACGCGTCCGTTCACCTTGTAGGCCATTCTGTGGGAAGAAAGTATTCCACCCCAGATCCGACTCAGTATATCCAGCTTAACGGCCCCGGAAGCGAAAAAACCCAGGAGGCAGCCATAGATCTTGGATTTTCCGCCCAAGCTGCGGGCGAGGGACGTGACGGTAAGGAGATCGGTTCGAAGCACGGTGGCCAGGATCGCGCAGCAGAACCAGAGAAACGTTCTCTGTCTGGAAAATGCTTTTCGGAACAGCGGGAGGATACGCAGAACACGTGACCAAGGAGGATTATACATAGTATAGTATTCGTATACTATATATTGAAATAATGCTTGATGAAAAGCATATTTATGGTATGCGAGAAGAAGAAGACGTCCCGAAGTTGGAATCCGCTATTGCGGCGCTCAAGAGCAAAATCTTGGCGCTGGGTGCGATGCGCCCGGGAAAGTTATCCCGGCAATACAAGGATCGCGAGGCGAAGACTGGGAGATATTGGCAGTTGAATTATACGTACCAGATGAAGAGTTGCACGGAGTATGTCCGTCCGCAATCCCTAAGAAGAATCCGAAGGGAGACGTCTGTTTTCAAGGAATACAAAAGGCTATCGGAGAAGTGGGTGGACCTGGAGTTGCGGTTGTCCAGGATCCGGAGTGGGATTGAGAAAAGCGCTGGGAGCGCCTGAAATCAGCGAGAGAGCTCCCGACTCTCAAGTTAGAATGGAAAAGAGCAATAGGATTATTTTCTAAACTTTCCGAATATGGAACCCCAAGCCTTTCGATTCACCGGCGACGCTGCCCAAAACTACGACCAATACCTTGGCCCATTCTTATTCGAACCTTACGCAAAAGAAATTGCAGCCCGAATTGATCCGAATAATTCCCATTCGGTATTGGAAATCGCCTCAGGTACCGGACGAGTTACCCGACATATTCGTCAACGCCTGCATCCGCAATCCCGATTGGTCGCAACTGACATCAGCACTGATATGCTCGCAGTGGCCCGCGCAAGGCTGGCAGGAGAAGCCATCGAATTCCAAAAGGCCGATGCCCTGGAGCTTCCTTTTCCCGACGAAACGTTCGAATATGTGGTTTGTCAATTCGGGATCATGTTTTTTCCTGATCGGCAAAAAGGTTTCAATGAAGCCTTCCGCGTATTGAAACCAGGAGGATCCTTTATCTTCAACACTTGGGAGAGCACGGAAACTATCGCCTATTTCAAGTTGTTGTTCCATGAGATTCTGCTTCCCTTTTTCAAGGATCCGGATCCCAGCCGATTTCTACTGCCCTTCTCCTTGCATCGTCCTGCCCAATTGATGGCCTGGATGAATCATTCCGGATTTGCAAACGGAGTGGTAGAACGGGTGGAGATCAAAGGGCAATCGCTGACCGCCCTCGATTTGGTCAATGGAAACTTGGTTAAACATCAGCTTGGACAGGAGGTGCTGAAGAAAGACCCCGAGGCGTTGCCCCTCCTGGCCGCGAGGTTTGAAAAAGAGATTGTGCTGCGCTTCGGGAACAATCCCGTTACCTGTGACCTGGCAGCCTATGTAGGTGCGGGAATCAAACCCCGTTAATTAGGACCCAATCTTCAGACAAAGTCCTTTTGATAATCAAGCCCCACCCATGGCCCATACGCGCGTTGGTTCGTTTATGGGTATTGAGGTTCCGGATGGGGTCGAGGATGGGGGTTAGGGTCACCTCGAACGCGCTCCAGCCCCAAGGTAATACGAACGATGGATGCTAGGTCATCAAACACTTTGATTCTTGGTAACCCGCAATCCACCTCACTTCGCCCGTCTCGCCTTCCGCGACAGAGCCCCATACCTATTCATCAACGGCGTCACCGAAATCCCATGCACCACGATGGACACCGTTACGGTAGCCATGGTCAAGGTCACGATCCTATCCGCCAACTCCGCCGGCAGCCCTTTATTCAGCGCATAGGCCAGGTAGTATAACGATCCGATCCCCCTGATTCCGAACCATCCGATAAGTTTCTTCTGATACTTGCTGGCCTGCGTTCCCGCCAATCCCACAAAGGTTGAAATCGGCCGGATGATCAAGAATAGGATTGGAATGAACCAAAGCGCCTCCATGTCGAAGAACCCCAAATAAAGCGCTCCCCCCAGCATCAACACAATGGTTATTTCCCCGATATGTTCCATCTGCTCATTGAAGACCAGCACGGCCTGCGCCATAAAGGTAGGCGCCGTATCCTTCCGGGTGGCCAGGTTTTCCGCTTCACCGATCACAGCCAAGGTTTTGACGGCCGGAGAGGGGACGTCCCCGGGTCCGCTCTGTTCGATGCGGCGCAAAGCCACACCTGCAGCGAAGACCGCGAGGAAACCATAGGTGTGGAAAAGCAGGGCGAAGCCGTAGGCCAGGGCAATCAGGCCCAAGGTTAGGAAGTCATCCAGCCCCACGGCTTCCCGATGCTCCCGGCGGAGGTACAATACCAGTTTCCCGATGCCGATGCCCAGACCGCCTCCGATGGCGATTCCGCCCACCACGCCCCAGACAAGGTCCACGGCCACCCAGCGCAGTCCCCAGGGTCCCATTTCATGCAGACCCAATAAACCCAGCCCCAACATCAGGAAGGGGAAGGCGCTCCCGTCATTCATTCCTGCTTCCCCAGTCAGGCTGAAGCGCAGGCGGTCCCGGTCATCGGCATGGCCCACCTGAACATCCGAGGCCAATACCGGGTCGGTGGGGGCCAGGATTGCTCCCAGCAGCAAGGCGGCACCAAGGGGCAGCTTGAGCAGGTAGAAGCCGACCAGGGTGATGAGAATGACCGTCACCAGCATGGAACCGAAGGCCAGGCGCAAGGCCATACGCC
>JALYSE010000324.1 GCA_030854955.1 Fibrobacterota bacterium
GTTGGCGGTGGAATCCGTGCGCCTACCGTAGTCCGTGCACATCCTTGAACATCCTTAAGGAACGGCCCAGACCATGACCGGGCTGGCCAACCTTGGCATCGGTTCGAAGTAATTCCATGCAAGAACCGTCCTTTCCGAGTAGCTTTCACATGGGAAGGAGGCTCCTGGAATAGGCCCTCCGGCCGGAAATGCGTGGGGGCACCTTGTTCAGATTCAACCGGCCCTGGTTACGGCACGGAATATTTCATGGAACGGTTCCGGCACTCATGCTGGCCGCCCTTCCGTTCTTCCCGCAAGGCTCCCAAGCGAATGCGGCCACCGGATCCCAAAGAACCATAACGGCCCAACCCGGACCCGGCATTCCCTCCCTGACCTATACTACGGCGGAACTTTTCAAACCCCTCGCGACCTTCCATTCTCCCGCCGGCACCAGTTGGGGAAACGGCACCCTGTTCCGGGGGTACCTGGTGCTGGGAATCGATGTGAAGGAGGACAGCGCCGGCCTGCAGTTCTGGGACATTTCCGATCCGCGTCAGCCGAAACTGGTCCATCAGAAATACGATTCGGAATCCAAGCGTCTGCGCGAGATCCAAGGTTTCTCCTTCACCTCGAGCTACGGTCCGGACTACGTAGCCATCCCTTCCCACGCGGGCATCGAAATCTGGGATTTCACCGATATCCGCAATCCCAAATCCGTGAGCGCCCTGGCCATGTCCAAGGGTGGCGGAGCGGGCATCTACAATGGAATCATCTCCGCATTCTGGCAGCCGCCCTATATCTATTGCGGCGGAATGAACACCGGACTCTACGTGGTGGACGCCCGGGATCCCAAGGCGCCGAAGCTCGTCAAACAGGTTTCCAACAGCACCGTCAACGGAAAGCTGGTGGGAGGTGTGTTCGCGGTAGGGAATATCCTGTACGTCACCACCATGCAGGACGCTGCCTCCGGCGGCGCCATCTCCACCTTCGACCTCGCCGACCCCGCCAACCCCATCCTGATGGACTCCTACGTAGGCGTGCTTTCCAGCGATGGCGGCTACACCAGCTATTTGAACGGCAACCGCATCTACGGCCAGGGAACGACGGGATATCTACAGGTCTTCGACGTCTCCGATCCGTTCGAAATCAAGCGTGTGGGCCAATCCCCGCAGAAGACGGAACGCGGCGGATACGGCATGATCCAGGACGGTTTCGCCCACGCGGGCATGTCCGACACCTACGTGAAATACGACGTGACCGGAAGCCTGCCCGTCGAAGTAGGCCGCTGCGCGGTGCCGGGCGACAACGATTGGACCCTCACCTTGGGCAACCTGGTCTTCATCGGGGATGACGACGGCCCTGCCTCCACGGGGATCCTGGCGCCCCATCAGACTGCCCCGGACAAGCAAGGCCCGGTGGTAAACATGGCCTATCCCCGTCCCGGAGCGGTGGATCAACCCTTGTCCACCCGAGTGGGTTTCACCTTTACCGACAATGTCGATTTCGGCAGCGTGCTGCCTACGACCTTCATAGTACGGCCGGTGGGTGGATCACCCTTGTCTGGAAAGTACGCGACCATGGCGGGAGCCTCGGTGGTGAATTTCACTCCGGACGTGCCATTGCTGGCAAACACTACGTATGAGGTACGACTTCCGGCCGGCGGATTGAAGGATCTAGCCGGCAACGGTATCCCGCGGGATACTCTGATCCGGTTCACGACCGGAAGCACGTCCGCCCTCTCCCCTGTCGGTCTCAGAAAAGCGAAGCTGGGGGTCGAAGCGGAAATTCGCAACATCCTGGGACGATGGATTGGCCCGGCCCGCCGGCTCCATGCGCATGGCCCGGCCCCGCGTCCGGTTTCAGAATCCCCCAAGAGAGAGACTCCGGAATCCCCGTGATCCCGTTCCGGATCCGTTTCCGGCATCTCCCGGCCCTATCGATGGCATGGATGCGTTCGCTGTTGATGCCTGCAATGCTGTCGATACTGGCCGCTGCCGCGGCCCCGATTTCCATTCTCGCCCAAAACCGGATCACGATGGTAAAGGAACCCTTTGCGGAGCCCAGCCCCGCTCCCGTAAACACGGACGTGGTCTTCCGCGTTTCCGCCACCGACGCCGGCGGCACGCCCGTGACCTACTCCTGGGACTTCGGGGACGGATCGGAACGCACCGCCTTCGACGCCCATTCCGGCGCGGTCCACCGCTACGCCAAGCCCGGCCGGTATTCCGTAATCATCCGCATGGAAGCGGACGGTGCGCGCATCGCCCAGTCCTTTTTCCTGCTGGTGCATTCTCCGGTAAGCAACCCCCGTCCCACCGCCTCATCCACCATCATCCTGGACGCCAAGCGAGGGCGCATATGGACGGTCAATCCGGACAACAATTCCGTGGCCTGCATCGACGCCTTGAATCTGGAGCGCCTCTTCGAAGCCCCCGTGGGCGCACATCCCCGCACCTTGGCACAGGCGCCGGACGGGTCGATATGGGTCGCCAACCAGGACGATGCCACTTTGAGCATTCTCGATCCGGAAACCGGGCTCCTTCGCCGGAACGCGGTTTTGCCTTACGGTTCCATGCCTTTTGGCATCGTCTTCAGCCCGGATGGAAAAGCCGCCTTCGTCTCCTTACAGGGTACCGGAAAGTTGATCAAGATCGATCCGGCCAACGGCAAAGTCCGTTCGGAGGCCGTCTTGCCGGGGGCCCCGCGCGGACTGTCGGTGACCGGGGATTCCAAGCGGGTGTTGGCCACCCGGTTCATCTCCCCAGTCGATCACGGCGTAGTCTGGGACGTGGAGTCCGAAGCCATGACCGTAACACCCGGGATAACCCTGGAAGCCGACAAGACCCCCGACGCCGAAAACGCCGGCCGAGGGGTGCCCAATTACCTGAGCTCCGTGGTCATTGCCCCGGACGGGGGCCAGGCCTGGCTCCCGGCCAAGAAGGACAATACCGGTCGCGGCCTGTTCCGGAACGGAAGTCCCCTCGACTTCCAGAGCACGGTCCGGGCCATGATCATGCGTATTGATCTGGCCGCCCGCAAGGAAGTCCTTCCGCTCCGTCTGGACATGGACGACAGCGAAATGCCTACCGCCGTCGCGTTCGGGCCCTTGGGGGACCCGGTTTTCATCGCCTTTCAGGGATCGAACAAGGTGGCGGTGTGGGATCCCAACGCCAATGTCCGGCTGATGACCCTTCCCTCCACGGGCCTTGCGCCGCAGGGACTAGCGGTCGACAGTGCGACCGGGCGATTGTTCGTGCAGGGCTTCATGTCCAGGACGGTGTCCGTGTTCGACGTGAGCAATCTCCTTTCCGGACGGGAAAACACCGCCACCGAGGTCAAGGTCGTCGGAACGGTAGAGAAGGAGAAGCTGCCGGAACGGGTCCTGCGCGGAAAAAGGATTTTCTATAATGCGGGCGATCCCCGCATGAGCAAGGACGGATACCTGAGCTGCGCCTCCTGCCATCTGGACGGGGGTGCCGACGGAAGGGTGTGGGATTTCACGGACCGGGGAGAGGGATTGCGCAAGACGGTATCCTTGCTGGGGCGGGGCGGGATGGGCCAGGGCCCGGTGCATTGGAGCGCCAACTTCGATGAGATCCAGGATTTCGAACACGATATCCGCGGCCCCTTCGGCGGCACCGGCTTCATGAAGGAGGATGTCTTCCGGGCCCATGGACGCGACCGCGCCTTGGGCGGATTCAAGGAGGGCTTGAGCCCCGAGCTCGACGATTTGGCCGCCTACGTGGCTTCGCTGAACCGGGTGAACGCCAGCCCGTTCCGGAACCGGGACGGGTCCATGACGGACGAGGGACGCGAGGGAGAGAAGGTTTTCAACCGGGAGGATGTGGGCTGCGTCCGCTGCCATGTTCCCCCAGGATACACCGATAGTCGCCTGACGAGC
>JALYSE010000126.1 GCA_030854955.1 Fibrobacterota bacterium
TCTCATGACCATTGCCGTGGCTTCTTCGTGCAGTTTCCTTTCGCCGGTCAGTACCCCGCCCAACATCCTCGTTTGAGAGCGCCACGGCTTCGAATTGGGATTTCACAATGCTACGAGCGCATTCCCGGGCCCTGGCCAGTTGGTCGAGAGGATTCGGCAGCAGGGGAAGGGCTTTGAGAAGCGCACGCGACCAAGGCGCCTTCGATCAGAAGCATGACTCCCGCGCCCAACGCGGTCATGTGATGGAAGGAAAGCAGGATCTGGTCCGAAGTCAATAGTGTGTTGCCAGCCAGCATTACCATGTTTGTTCTCCGTATTGGGTTCCTTTTTATAATACGCGGTGCAAACCGGTTTATCGTTTATTTTGGTTCGGCATTCCGCATGTGCGGCCAGCTCCCGAGACGCGACGGAAAGGGTCAGTTGCAGGAATTCGGCGATGAAAACCATATGCTCCCAGGCGAGAAGCTGTCGGGGAACGACGTCCCATCTCGAACGGATCCGGGAAGCCGGAAAAAATCGGTTTACCCGCGTTAGTGTTGGTGTCGGCCGGAGCCGCTAAGACTTTGCCACCCTCGCGAAGGCTACCGCATTGACGCATTTTCCGGACCGTTCGAATTCGGAAAGATTGTCCATGGTCGTCTGGGTGATGTCCAGTAGAGCCTCTTGAGTGAAGAACCCCTGGTGCCCGGTGATAATCACGTTCGGAAAGGTCAACAGGCGGGCGAAGACATCGTCCTGGATCACCTGCCCGGAAAGATCCGCGAAGAAAATGTCGGCCTCTTCCTCATACACGTCCAGGCCTAGGTTACCGATCTTCCCCGATTTCAAACCCTCGATCACGGCCCGGGTATCCAGCACCGCACCGCGGCTGGTATTGATGAGCATGCATCCGGGCTTCATCATGGCGACCTCCCGGCTTCCTATCAGGTGCCTGGTCTCGGGCGTCAGTGGGCAGTGGAGGGTGATGATATCCGAGGTCCGGACCAATTCGTGGAAAGGGAGATAGGTCATGCCCAGCGCAAGGCATTCCGATGAAGGATTGACGTCGTAGCCGGTCAGAGCGCATCCAAAGCCCTTGAAAATTCCCGCGACCACGGCGCCGATCTTGCCGGTCCCGACGATGCCTACCGTTTTCCCGTGCAGCCCCATTCCCAGCATTCCTTCCAGGGAAAAGTTCCCTTCCCGCACGCGATTATAGGTCCTGCACAATTTCCGGCTGAGGCCGAGCGCCAAGGTCAAGGTGTGCTCCGCCACTGCGTACGGAGGATAGGCCGGCACTCTGGCGATGACGATGCCGAGGCGCTCTGCCGCCTGCAAGTCGACGTTGTTGAAGCCGGCGCAGCGCAAGGCGATGCACTTCACTCCCAAATCCGAAAGTTTCTGGAGGGTCTGGGAATCCAGCAGGTCGTTCACGAAGGCGGATACGGCTGTTGATCCTTGCGCAAGCAGTGCCGTGGCGGAATTCAATTGGATCGGCTGAAACCGGAGTTGGTGGCCCGAAGCGGCGGCCGCTTGTTCCAACATGGGCCGTTCATAGTTTCTGGAACTGAATACGGTGACGAGCATGGAACCCTTTCGTCGGGGACGGGATGGAAAATGCCTTTTCGACCCTGCGGATTCAAGAGCGACTCGCAATAATGCTACATCGCCACTCTTTGGATAATTCGCCCGTCCAACACGAGAAAATGGATTCCGGGAGCCAGGGGCCTTGCCATCTGGAACACCCCCAGCAGTTTCTTGGTGGCGAGAACCGTGCGGACCTTTATATCAATACCGGGAACGCTACGGGCCCTGCCTCGCAGTCGGGGACGGATTCAATGACAGGAGCAAAGTCGTTTCATTCTGCGTTTCCGGGTTGTACAACGTCGCGGCCATTGCCGAGACGATGCGGGGCGGCGTGAGCCCCTTGTTCGCTGCGGTGCTGATGCCGTTGAGCAGTCTGTCCCTTTGCCTGGTCGCGCTCTGCTTTATTCGGGTGCCATCCGCAGCACCGAGGTCAACGGCGTGGAGATTTTGGAAAAATCGAGGATGACCATGACGTGGAATCGGAGGAGGGTCCGGTAATCCTCGGGGCGGCCGGGCCAAAATTTCCGTCCAATCGGTGCCATATTGACCGCAACCGCTTGTCCTTTCGGCCGGAAAAGGGATAGAATGGAATTCATTTCCTTGGAGATCCCATGTTCATCGGCCGAACCCTGACGCTTTTGGTGTTGACCTCCCTTGCCGCATTCGCGTCCGACCCTCCGCCCTCCGATCATCCGCCCGCCCACGGCGCCGGACCGGTGAAAGGGGCCAAGGCCCCTAAGGCTTCCAAGGCCGCCGCCCAAGAGGTCCATTCCCATGCCGCGTCCGGTTCCCAACATGGACCCGCCGTGGGAAAATCCGCCCCGGATGAAGCGCTCAGGCGTCTCATCGCCGGCAATAAAAGGTATGTCAGCGCTACCTCGGCGCACCCCAATCAGACCCTGGAGCGCCGGACCGATCAGGCCCAGGGGCAAACGCCCTTCGCCATCATCGTTTCCTGTTCGGACTCGCGCGTGCCTCCGGAGGTCGTCTTCGATCAGGGGATAGGGGACCTGTTCGTGATCCGTTCCGCCGGCGAAGTCGTCACCGACGTCGGCATCGGCAGCATCGAATACGCGGCCGCCCATCTCGGCATCTCCCTCATCATGGTCATGGGGCATGAGCGTTGCGGCGCGGTCAAGGCGACGCTCGACGGCGGAGAGGCCCCGGGCAGCATCGGATCCGTCGTCAACCTGATCAAGCCCGCGGTGGACAAGGCCAAATCACAAGGCGGGGACGTGCTGGAACACGCGATCCGCTACAACGTGAGTCTCGTGTCGGAAAGGATAGCCGCCTCCCCGATCATCCGCGACAAGATGGCTAGGGGCGAATTGAAAATCGTGCGCGGCGTCTACGATTTGGAAGACGGAATGGTCAAGCCCATCCCCTGATCGCTTCCGCCGTGCTCCCGCCTACTCCTCCAACCCATACATGGAGGAGATCGAACTTTCGGCCATCCCGATCGGCCTGAAGCGGAACCATGGGGAAGGCGAAGACGGCGGAGGAAGGGGATCAGTCTCAGGACCATCTACCGGAATCTCGACAGGCTTTCCCCGGCAAGGGAAGAGGACGCTTCCCTGAAAATCGGTTTGATGTAAGGAAGGAATGGGGCCGGCCGGATTCAGGAAATCCCCGACACCTTCCCAAGTCCCCTGCCGCGCCATAGGAAATAGATGGCCGGATAGACGGCCAGTTCCATCAACACGGAAGTGACCACCCCGCCCACCATGGGCGCCGCGATCCGCTTCATCACGTCCGATCCCGCACCGTGGCTCCACATGATGGGCACCAATCCCGCCATGATCACCGAGGCGGTCATGATCTTGGGCCGCACCCGTTGCACCGCCCCTTCATCGATGGCGCGCCGCAGATCCCCCAGAGTGACCATCATGCCCTTGGCTTTCGCCGCATCGTAGGCCCGATCCAGGTAGAGCAGCATCACCACGCCCGTTTCCGCGTCAAGGCCCGCAAGGGCTATCAGGCCCACCCATACGGCCAGGCTCATGTTGAACCCCAGCAGGTACAAGAACCAGACGGCTCCCACCAGGGAAAACGGGACCGCAAGCAGGACGATGGACGTCTTGATCAAAGATCGCGTATTCAGGTACAACAGGATGACGATGATGAACAAGGTGAGGGGAATGACCAGCATGAGCCGCTTCCGGGCGCGTTCCATGAATTCGAATTCGCCGCTCCAAACCAGGTGATAACCTTGAGGCAGCACCAGGTGGCCTGAGATGACCTTTTGGGCGTCCTTGATATAGGTTCCGATATCGATGCCGCGCATGTCCACGAACACCCAAGCGTTGGGCCGCGTATCTTCGCTGCGGATCACCATGGGCCCGCGCGAGGGAATGAGTTCGGCCACCTGCCCCAGGGGCACCTGCTGCCCGGAAGGAGTTGGGATGAGTACCCGTTTCAGATCCTCCAGGTTGTCGCGCAGCTCGCGGCTGTAGCGGAGGCTCACGGGGTAACGTTCCAGGCCCTCCACCGTGGTGGTCACGGTCATGCCTCCCATGGCGGTCTGGATGACGCTCTGGATATCCTGGATGTTGATGCCGTAGCGCGCGGCCTCCACGCGATTGATGTTCACGTCGAGATAGTTTCCGCCCACGGCCCGTTCCGCGAAGGCCGAGGACGTGTGCGGCACCTGCCGCATCAAGGCTTCCACTTCCATGCCGATCTTCTGCAGGGTGTCCAGGTTCGGGCCGGAAATCTTGATCCCGACCGGGGTCTTGATGCCCGTGGAGAGCATGTCCGTACGGTTCTTGATGGGCATGGTCCAGGAGTTGGTGAGGCCGGGGAATTTCAGGGCCGCGTCCATCTCCTCGATCAGCTTGTCCGGCGTCATGCCCGGGCGCCATTCAGATTCCGGTTTCAAGCGGATGGTCGTTTCCACCATGTCCAGCCCTGCGGGATCAGTTGCCGTCTCGGCCCTTCCGATTTTGCCGAACACCTGCTCCACTTCCGGGAAGGTCTTGATGATCTTGTCCGTGTTCTGGAGGATCTCCTTGGCCTTGGTCACGGAGATTCCCGGCAGCGACGTGGGCATGTAGAGGAGATCGCCTTCGAAGAGCGGGGGCATGAATTCCGAGCCTAGCTTGCGGAAGGGTAGTACGGTGATGAGCACGATCAATACGGCGAGGGCCAGGACCGTCTTGGGGAAATCCAGGACCGTGCGCACGACAGGGTGGTAGCTGCCCATCAGAAATCGGTTGATGGGGTTGCGGTGCTCGGGCAGGATCCGGCCCCGGATGAAGTATCCCATCAGGATGGGAACGATGGTGATGGCCAGGATGGCCGACGCCGCCATGGACCAAGTCTTGGTGAAGGCCAAGGGCCGGAACAACTTTCCCTCCTGGGCTTCGAGGGTGAAGACCGGGAGGAAGGAGACGGTGATGACAAGCAGGGACCAGAACAGGGCGGGTCCCACCTCCTTGGATGCATCAAGGATGATTTCCCAATGGTCCTTGCGCTCTCCCGGAGGCTTCAGGGCGTCACGCTCCAGATGCTTGTGGGCGTTCTCGATCAGGATGATGGCCCCGTCCACCATGGCCCCGATGGCGATGGCAATGCCGCCCAGAGACATGATGTTGGCGTTGATCCCTTGCATCCGCATCATCAGGAAGGCGATCAGGATGGCGGCTGGCAGGGTGAAAATGGCAACCAGGGCGCTGCGCACGTGGAGCAGGAAGATGCCGCACACCACCGCGACGATGATCATCTCTTCCAGAAGCTTGTAGGACAGGTTGTCCACTGCCCTCTCGATGAGATGGGAACGGTCGTAGGTCGGGATGATCTTCACGTCCGGAGGCAGGCCGGCCTTGAGTTCCTCCAGTTTGCGTTTGACCGCCTCGATCACTTCCAAGGCATTCTGTCCGTAGCGCATGACGATAATGCCCCCGGCCACCTCTCCCTGACCGTCGAGTTCCGCGATGCCGCGCCGCATTTCCGGGCCGATGTTGATGTCGGCGATGTCTTTGAGGAAAACCGGCGTGCCCGTCTCCGGATTCATCATCACGGGGATGTCGCGGATATCCTCCAGGCCCTTCAGGTACCCCAACCCGCGGATCATGAACTCAGCCTCGCCCATCTCGATGACCTCGCCTCCCGCGTCCGAGTTGGCGTTCTTGATGGCCATCTCCACCCTGTTCAGGGGAATGGCGTAGGCCTGCAGCTTGACCGGATCCAGATTCACCTGGTATTGCTTGACGAAACCGCCCACGCTCGCCACTTCGCTCACCCCTTCGATGCCGGCGAGCTGGTATTTCAGGTACCAATCCTGGATCGATCGCAGTTCCTGGAGCGAGCGCTTGTCTGAAACCAGGGCATATTCGAACACCCAGCCAACGCCGCTGGCATCCGGCCCCAGGGTGGGGATAACGCCCAGGGGCAAACGTTTCTGGGCGAAGTTCAGGTATTCCAATACGCGGCTCCGGGCCCAATAGATGTCGGTTCCGTCCTTGAAGATGACGTACACCAGGGAGTAACCGAAAAAGGAATAGCCCCGGACCACCTTGGATCCCGGCACCGACATCATGGAGGTGGTCAGGGGATAGGTCACCTGGTCCTCGACGATGCGCGGCGACTGGCCCTTGTGTTCCGTATAGACGATGACTTGGACGTCGCTCAGGTCCGGCAGGGCATCGATGGGCGTGGTCGCCAGGGACCAGGCTCCGAAGCCGATGGAGAGCACGGTCAGGAGGATGACCAGAACCTTGTTGCGGATGGACCAGGCAATGATATTTTCGAGCATGCGGTCCTCTATTTCTTTTCGGGAACGAGATCCATGCCGCAAACGGGACATTGGCCGGGCCCATGATGATGGACCTCCGGATGCATGGGGCACGTGTGCATCGTCGTGCCGCCGATTCCTTCAATCCCATGGCCGTCTTTGGTCGGGGATGGGGCGGGAGCGCCCTGCAATTGGCGGATGGCGGCTTTGAGGTTGCTTTCGGAATCGATCAGGAACTGGGAGGAGACCACCAGGGTTTCCCCTTCCCGGATTCCTTCCGTGACCTCCACGTATTCATTGCCCGCCGCCCCGAGCGTTATCTCCCTGGGTTGAAAATATCCGCCGCCTTCGGCGATGATGGCGAGGGTTCGACGTCCGGACCGGATGATGGCCTGCTCGGGAATGGCCACCACGTTGCGCCGGGCGGGGGAGAGGATGCGCACGGTGGCGAACATTTCCGGTTTCAGGTCGAAGCCCTTGGTGTTGGGCACTTCGATGCGCACTTCGGCGGTCTTGGTCTGTTCGTCGAGCACCGGCGAGATGAAGGTGACCTTTCCCAGGAACGGTTTCCCGGGCTGGTAGCTGAGCTCCACCTCCGCCTCCGCCCCCACATTAGTCGCCGCCAGGTCCCGTTGGTAGATGTTGGCGACGACCCATACCCGGGAAAGGTCGGCGATGCGGTACAGTTCCATGCCCGGCATGACGTTCTGTCCCGCCACCACGTTCTTGGCCAGCACCACGCCGGTCGCGGGAGAGGCGATGGCGAGAGTATTGCGCGCGCGTCCGAGTTTTTCCAGGGCCGCGATTTCCGCCGGGGAGATGCCCCAGTTCAGCAGCCTGCGACGGGAGCTTTCCACCAGATCCCCGGATCCCGTTTCCGCCGCGTCCCCGGCGCTTTTCCGGTAGCGCAGGGCTTGAAGAAATTCCTCCTGGGTGCTGACGAGATCGGGGCTGTAGAGTTCCAACAGGGTCTGGCCCTTGGAAACCCGTTGCCCAGTGACGTTCACGTTCAGCCTTTCCGCGTAGCCCATGACGCGGGCGTTCACGATGGACAATCGACTTTCATCCACCTTGATCCTACCGCTGGTGCGTACCTCGGTCCGCACGTCCATGCGCCGCACCGGTTCGGTCTTGACTCCCATGTTCTGCACCGTGGCCGGATCAATGCGCACGCCCATCGATCCGGTATCTCCCGGCATCCCCGACCCCCCGTTCGCGGTCCCGCCGTCGGCGTCGGAATGCCGGTCCATGGGGGTGAGCTTCATCCCGCAGATGGGACAGGCACCCGGCTTGTCAGAAATGTAATGGGGATGCATGGCGCAGTTGTACATGGTTTTGCTGTTCACGTGCTCGGGCGCGGAACCGGATACGGCGGCGGCCGGGCCCTTCGCCGCACCCAGCCGAAACCCGATGAAGACCGCAGCGGCCAGGACCGCCAATGACAACGCCAATAGAACCACGGTAGGCTTCTTCATTTCCCCGCTCCTTCGGAAATTCTGTTTTCCATTTCATCCCATCCCAGTCCCACGGCTTCTTCCAGCTCCGCTTGGCTGGTGAGGAGGCGCATGAGCGCCATCTCCGAGTTCTCCATCGCCATCAAGCGCATGCGATAGGCGTCGAGCAAGGTCATGAATTCGCCTTTGCCGCCCTGGTAGGCCGCCTGGTTCGATTCCAGGGCCTGGCGTGCCTGGGGCAGCAGCACCATCGCGGAAAGGCGAACGAGTTCCCGGCCGCTCTCCGCCTTGAGCCAGGCTTCCTGGGCTCGGGCGAGCGTCATGTTCCGCATCTCTTCGTATTCCTGTTCGGCTTGGCTCAGGTTGGCCTCGCTTTGCACCACGCCGGCTTTGTGCTTGGGCAGGGACCAGAAAGCGATGGGGACGCTCATGCCCACCATCACGGACCAATAATCCTCCAGGTCGTCCGGATGCGCTCCCGGAGGGGCTTCCAACATGTTCTTATAGGCACCCCCCACCATGAATTCCGGGAAGTACTCTTTTTTTGCGACGGTCTTTTCCGCAGCCCGCACCCGGATGGCGGAGCGCATGGCCTGTAGGCCCGGATGATGCGCGTGCACCAAGGGCAGGACCTGCTCCAGGGTCCAGTCCGCTTTCGCCGGAGCCAAGATGTTCGCCACGGCGATGGCCGCGCCCGTTTTCCGGTTCAGGATGGCGTTCAGCATTCCCTCCTGGGCCCGGCGGGTCTGCAGCAAGGCGATGCTGTCCGATTTGAGTGCCGTCAATTCGCTTTGCGCCCGCAGGATGTCGGCTTGCCGTCCCATCCCCACCTCGTATTGCCTGCGGGCCGCTTCGATGAACCGGCCCATCAGCGAGAGGTTTTCCCGATTGAATTCCATCCTACGATCGAGCAGGTAGAGTTCGTAATAGGCGCTCTTGACCCGCCGCGTAATGCGGGTCTTCAGTGTTTGGAGATCCGATTCCCCCATTTCAACAAGCCTGTGCTCGGCTTCGATGCGCGCGCCGATCTTCCCCGGAAAGGGAAAGGCCTGCTGGATGGAGTAATCCACTTCCATCTGGTTCTTCAGCGGATTGGGAAAAGACCGGACCGGTGCCTGGTAGAACTCGACCCCGATTTGCGGGGACTCCAGGGACCAGGTGTGCGCGGGGGAGGTGCGTAGTGATTTGACGCGGTACTCCGCCGCCTTGATGCCCGGATTATGCTTCAGGGCGTGGGAGACCAGGGCGGAAGGCGATTCTCCTGCTTGGACCTGGTCCTCTGCCGGCGTAGACATTTTCGCCGCCAAATCCGGCGCCATGTCGTGTGCGGGAGAAACCGTGGCTAGAATAAGCGCGGTGGCGGCGCAGGCCAGAATCGGTGAGCGGTTGGACAGCATGCAAGGTCTGGGCATATCCTGAATCCTCAAGTTGAAATCCTGTTTCGATCCGTGGAGGGTATGATGAGACAGGTCATCCCGAAAGCCGGAAACCGCGCGGACGCATGAAGCGCCGGGGTTACCTTTTTACGGTAGGATTGTCCTTGGCTTAAGGCTGGGCTTAAAGCTGTCCGGGCGGGAGCCCGGACTTCGATTTCAAATCAGGATTCGGCGGGTGGCCAGGTAGATGGGCGGACCAGAGGCCGCCATCGATCCGGAAGCGGAGATGAGAATAGGGTGATGGTTTGTCCCGACTGCAGTCAGGATTTCCACAATCATCGGGACAAGGATGGGAGGGGTCGGCACTTCGGAAAGGAGCCTGGGAACCCGTTGGTTACCATCCTGGATGCAGCAGGCGCCTTTTCGGCATTCGGTGTCATCCTGTCCCGATCCACTTTCATCCATCGGAGGATTGGGGCAGCAGGAATGGGAGGCCGTTGCGTATGCTTGGACCCTCCAGGAGGTGGCCAGGAATTCACCGATTTTCCGGTTGACCATGCAGCAACTGAAGGCCTGGCTCAGTAAGAAAACGGCAATCAGCATGGATGCTGCCAATCCCCCAAAGCGATGCCGAACCAGTCCGTTCATGATCATAATATACCATCTGACTTCCGACTTTGGCCCGCTTTCGGCGGAAATTACCGCAAATCGCTCTGAAATCGCCTAAGGTAACACCAAATGGTTGGACGCCTAAGGATTTTCCACCTGCGATCTCCCTGTGTCGATGGAACGGGATATTAAAAACTCCACTCCAACTACCGCAGGATTCTTTGCTTCCTTTGTGAGTTTGGGAACGGTCATAAAATGCCCGGCTGCTTACGTAACGGCAAAGCTAATACCTTCAATAGTTCCGCGCAAGCGCGGCAGGCCAATGAGGATATCTGACATTCCGATTTTCTTGCATACGCCATCGGCATCCATCTATTTTAAATTTATGAAAACCATGATGCCCTCAATCCGCGCAGGCTCCGCTTTCATCGCGGCCGCCTTACTCCTGGCCCCTTTCACCTCCAGTGCGACTCCGCTCTATTACGTCTTTCAAGGCCATGTTATCCATTCGACCGTTCCATCTCATGCATTGGGGAGCTCCGTCGATTACACCTTTTTGGTGGATAGGGATCAGGATGGCGCCACCATAGACGAGTCGGGAAATCTGTCGGACATCCCCGATTTCTTCGAGGAGATCGATTGGTATACTCTCAGCTTTCACGCTTCGTACGTAGGCGGAAGCGCCCTGGACTTCGACAACCCGGCTTCGCCCTTCAAACAGAGTTGCTTTTGCGGCGTTGAACAGCGTCATTACGAGGAAAAATTCAGCGCGCTGCGCGGGAGCAATTCCGACAGGAGGGGATTCGACCTCATCGACATCTGGTCCACCGATCTCGGTTTCCCAGATTGGCATGTCGGTCAGTCTTTGTTAGCGGAGAACTTCATCACCAACGCCCCTGGGGAATTGAATTCCACCTACAGCTCCGCCCTGACATTGACGGCGATCGAGGATTACAATCCGATCGCGATGATTCCGGAACCTTCCACGTTCGCTTCCTTTGGGCTGGGCTTTCTGGGATTGGGCGCGTTGTTCATGAAAAGGAAACACCGTGGGATTTAGCCGGGCCGGCCCCGGCATCCATGAAACCCTTTTCGCATAGGAACGGTTCTACACCGGCACCCCTTAATAAATCCAGGGTATGAACTTCTTAGTCCGCCTGGAATATTCCGTGTAGTCCGGAAAGGCTTCGCCCAGCAAGCGCTCTTCCGTGCGCGCCTTACAATCGAAAAACACCGCCAACACCAAGGTGATCCCCAACCGCCCCGCATGTCCGTCCCATAAGGCATAGCCGCCAAGAAGAAAGAAAAGACCGCTGTACATCGGATGGCGGATGAAGCGGTATACCCCACGGGTGACCAAGGTTCCGGTGCGCTTGGGCTTGGGAAAGGCCGTCAGGTTCCTACCCAGATTGGGAACGGAAGGTAGGAGGAGAAATGCGCCGAAGGTGAGAAGTGCCAGGCCGGTGAAGCGTACCGCCATCGGCGGAAAAAAAAGGTGGAGGGGCGGGCTGAATCCGTATGCCAGAAAAAGGACGGATTGGGCGATAACCCATTTTCCACCGCGTTCGCTAGGCTGGGTTTCCATGGCCAGGGCAGGGCGTAGGGGAAAGGATCAGAATCCGGTGTTGAAACTGTCCCTGCCGGTCTTTTCCGGATTCTCCTTGAGAAGGAGTGCCTTGACGCGGACCACAGTTTCGGGGGCCAGCAAGGTAGGGTCCATTTCATAAAGATGCTTAAGGGCCTGGGCCATATTCAGGGAAGCGTTGTAGAGGGGTCGATTGTTGGAATCCTCCAGGATCGCTTCGATGGCTTCCAAGGAGCCCTCCAGATTACCGGTCGCCGACTTGATAGTTTCGAGTTCTTTTGGGGTCATGGACGCTCCGGGGTGGCGTTTACAAGATAGTCAATCAGGGGCCGCGGATCTTTCGGAAGCATTTCGCGAGCGGAAAAGGACCTTGATTGGGAGCGTTTACGGACGTCATCCGGTTCCGGAGCGAGAATAGCGGAAAACTGGGCCGAATGGTTCCATCCCTAATTATCCCGATCCACTGAAGGGAGAGAGTGGTTCGAACTCCAATACTTGCAGGCGCTCTGGAAACCTTGGAATTCACGCTCAAATTAGAGTTTTCGAAGGGGCATTTCGTCTGTTCAAGACAAAAATTTAAAACTCCAATCCACTTCAAAATTTCTTTACAAATCGTTTGCCTCCCAGTTTTCGAAAAACGTCTTTTGATCGGGTCTGCTCATTGGACAAGAAATGGAGTTCACCGTGAACGTCACTACGATGGAAAAAACCACTACCCTGCCCAAGTCAAACACCCGGAACACCGACGCCAAGGCCGAAAAGGCGAAGCGTGTCGAGTTCGTCAGGGATGATGGAGCGCTCAATGCCTATCTGGCTGATATCAAGGGAGCCAAAACCCTCACCCTTTCGGAAGAGCAGGGCCTTGCAATCCGCATTCAGCATGGCGATAAAAAAGCCATGAACACTTTGGTCGAGGCGAACCTGAAATTCGTGGTTGCGGTGTGCCGCAACTACCAATACCAGGGCCTGCCCATGGGAGACCTGATCAACGAAGGTAATCTAGGTCTGATCCGCGCCGCCAAGCGTTTCGACGGCAGCATGAACTTCAAGTTCATCTCCTATGCCGTCTGGTGGATCCGTCAGGGCATTCTGACCGCCCTGGCCGAGCAATCCCGCGTCATGAACATTTCTGCGGGCAAGATCACCGTTATGCACAAGATCGGCAAGGCCAGCCGCAAGTTGGAACAGACCCTGGGCCGTACGCCTTCCATGGGCGAGGTATCCGAGACCATGGGAATGACCGAGATGGAAGTTTCCGAGTGCCTCCAGTTGGCCTCCTCCCCTTTGTCCCTCAGCCGTCCGGCCGGTGGCGAAGAGGACGGGAACCTCGAGGAATGCCTGGCGGACACCGAGTCCCCCGCTTCCGATGTGCCGGCCCTCAAATCCCTGCTCACCAAAAACATGACCGGCCTCTTGAACACCTTGGATGAACGGGAAGCCGCCGTGATCAAGCTCTATTACGGAATCGGTTCCCAGGGAACCTCGACCTTGAGCGAAATCGCGGACCGGTTCGATCTCACTCGCGAGAGGATCCGCCAGATTAAAGAGAAGGCCCTGCAGAAGTTACGTCACCCTTCTCGCGTAAAGCATTTGGCCCCCTTCCGGGGCTGATCCTTCCCGCCAACGGCAGATCCTACGAAATCCTCGTCACGGAATCTTTCTGGCGCGGATGGAGGCCGGCGTCTTCCAGCAGACCCGCAGGGAGTTCCTGCCTTGAACCACCTTTCGGGGAGCGGAAGACGCTAGGGAGCCGAGGCGGCTTCCCTCTCCGTTTTCCTGGGCAAAAGCTTTAGGATATCCTTCCGCTTCGAAGTTAGGATCACGGTTTTCGGGTTCGCCAGGGTTCCGTTCTTGATCGGGTCAGGCCGGTCCTTGTTTCCAACCGCCCAACTCTCCCTTGAGAGCGGGCCAATCCGAAAACATGTTGTCCACCACCAGCCGCTTGCCGCCGCCTTTTAGGACGATGCTCCTGCGGCCCACCACCATCGATTCCACATTCTTGCGGTCCATCAC
>JALYSE010000325.1 GCA_030854955.1 Fibrobacterota bacterium
CCAACCTGGCCTATGCCAAGGCTTTGGCGGCATCGGACGTCACGGAAAAGCAAAAGGTTCTGGCCCTGGGCGGCTTGGCCGTAACCTTCCATGCCATGGGCATGCGCGACCAGGCACGTGACGCGGTCCAGCAAATCCTAGGCATCAATCCGAAAAACGGGTTCGCTTTGAAGCTGAAAGAGAAACTGAAGTGAAGAAGGGGCGAGGGATTAGGGGTAGGGTACTAGTCTCAATTACGACCTAGGGATCTGAAGCAGGAAACGGCTTTGGAGAGTCTTCCGGCATCCAGACGAATTCCCCGGGCCCAGGAACCAATTGGCCCGATTTGATAGTCAAGGAGATGCGCGACAGGGATCGCAGCATGCCTGGACCGCTTCCGAACTTGCCCAATGCCTCGATGGCGACGCGCTGGTTGGGGTCGATACCACCCGAGAAAAAAACGTTGGGGAAACCCAGCCAGCAGGCGAGCAGATTGTCGCCGTCGCTGCGCCACTCGTAACGCCAACGTTCCCCCTTGAACGGCCGCAGAAGGCCCGGGTCCCCCAATTCGATGTAGGATTGCTGGCAATGACCCGAGCTTTTTGCCTGGGAAATAAGGATGCCGTGCAGAACGGGAAGGTGCGCCGGGGTTTCAAGGCGGGTCCGCAACGGCAGGATCACCCGGGTACTGTTGGCCAAAACGATGAAGCTCATGAATATGGCTCGTCGCTAGGGAGTTTAAAGAGCAAACTCCACGCTCCTCGCATTCGCAAGTGGAATCCGGTCAGGCCGGCGCGCGGGCATCCGAAGCCTTTGCTACCAGGTATTCGCTCAACATTTCGCGCATGGGATTGCCCACCGAGTCCCAGGCTGAATAGCCGTATGTCTCATCGAAGATTGCCTCCAGGGATCGAAGGGTCTCGCCGTGCACCTGGTAGAGATCGCGGATATCGGACTCAAGACCGTCCGTTGGGGAAAGCACGGCGGCCTGTGCGGAAGCACCGCCCTCCAGGGCCTTCAATGCGGCGGTCACGGGATTTACCCTTTCGGACCATGCCGCATGGGACGGTTCCGCGAGGGCGCTTTGCAACGCGTCCTGATGGGCGACAAGTATGCGCGCCACCTGGGCCAGCGCCTCCACGGCCTCACCGGCGGAGACCCGGGCGGCAAGCTCCATGTGCGCACGTTCGATGATGTCGGTTCCGGCCGTGGACTTCGCGGGCCCGGGCTGCCCGGTCTTGGACTTCGCGGGTCCGGCATGCCGGAGAAACCGGTTCATCATGGGATGCCGGATGGCAATTCGGCGTCGGGACGCCGCGGCGGGGTCCTTCAGGAGATCATCCAGGCCAGCTTCGTTTCCGTTGGCTTCCAGCCAGAATACCCAGGCCCCGTTGCCGCTCTGGCCCATGGTCCGGATCTTCTCCGTGGCCGCTTGGCGGAATCCCTTTTCATCCAAACCAATGTCGCCGCCGAACCAATGGGTAATCTTGCGGTTACGTCCGTAGAAGCATCCGCCTTTGATCGCAAAATTACCGCCGACTCCCGGGGGCGTCGGGGCCAGGTTTTCCACCACGGCGTTGATCCAATTCTTGGGGTCCCAATGCTTTTCCAGGCTGACGGGGACGCGATCCGCCGAATCCATTTGCAAAGCGGTCATCAGGACCGGCTGGCGCTTGCCGGCGAATTCGAAGACGTCCAGGGCATGATGCTCGATGAAGTTATGCGGAAGCAAGGCCGGAAAAAAACGATCTCCCAGGTTGAGGAAACCGGGAATGAGGGGCGGCACCATCTGCGCTTGCAAGGTAACGTCCACGCCACCGGAGAAATCCTCTCGTCCGGTCAGGGGTGAGGTGCCCACCACTTCCACTGAAAGGGAGCGCGGGGGCTGGCCTTCGGCGCTAACGGCGAAAAAGCGGTCGGGTACGCCCAGGTAGTAGGAATAGAGGTCAGTGGTCGCCTTTTGCACCCACAGTTCCCAATCCTGCCCGGCGTATCCGCTGGCGGCATCCTGGCAGATGCGCAGGGGGATGAACTCCTGGGAAAATCCGCCGCCCACGGAAACCTGGAGGACGAATGCCGTGGCTGTATCCAGCTTGGAAAGGGGACCTATCATCCTCTCACCCCGGCGGTCCTCCAGCGAGAGCGGGACGAGCACGTTTTTGGAATTAAGGGTGACTTGGTAGGACATCGACTCCCCGTGTTGGGAGAAAAATAGATTTTTGGGAGGCGAGGACCATCGCCCGGACCATGGAAACAACGCCTCGATCCGAGCCTAGTTTGAAAAACCGCAAACTTAAAGTGGCCGAATCGCCCCGATTTGGGGATCACGGGTTTCCCAGCCCTAAAAAATGTTCCCTGAGCGGAGGCCCGCTAAGCGAACCTGGCTTCGTATGCCATCAGGGTGCCCTCCACCGGTGCGCCTGCATTTTCCGCAGCGGGTTCCGGCGATCCCGATTCCCCCGCGCCGTCGAAGTCTTCCGGCAAAGGCAGCCGTATGATCTCCGTGGTCCCTTGCCCGGATTCGCGCAAGGTAGTGTCCAGGGTCCGGCTGAATTCGTCCGGCGTGATCCCACCGTAGTTGGTCATGGCGAACAACCGGCCTTTGGGATTCATGATGCGCGCGGCTTTGCCGAGGACGCGCCAATAATCCTTGTCGAAGGCGAAGACACCGCCCGGGGACCTGGAAAAGCTAGGCGGATCGAGAATGATCACGTCGTAAGTCATGGATTTCTTCGCGGCCCAGTCCAGGTACTTCTCGCTGTCCATGCGCACGAACTTTGTCTTGTCCATGGGCAAGCCGTTAAGGGCGTGGTTGTCTTTCCCCCATCCCAGATAGCGCGCCGAGATGTCGACGTTTACGATGGATCCCTGATTCCCTTGCGCCGCGGCCACGCCCAGGGAACACGAATAACTGAACAGATTGAGTACGTCATGCCTGCGGCAGGTGGTGACCAGGTTTTCCCGCAAAAGCCGGGTGTCCAGGAACAGCCCCACGTTGCGCGGGTGCTGCATGTGGACTCGGAACTTCATCGAGCCTTCGCGCACGTCGGCCGTCTCCGGGACTTCACCGAAAAGCGCGCGCCCTCCGTCCCTGCCGACCTCCCCCTTCTCACTGCGGTCCTTCAGGGCGATGCCCTTGGCGCCGGTAATGGCGGCGAGCTTCGCCTCGAAGTCGCCGTATTGCGCCCGCATATCCTTATCGTATGCGTATACCGCCAGGTAGTCCGCGAACTGGTCCACAATCAGCCCTGGTGTTCCCGAGGCTGCGCCGTTCAGGAGCCGGTATGCATTAGTGCCTTCACGAAGCGTTGACCGCCGTTCCCAGGCAGTTTCCAAGGCTTTTTCAAATTTTGATAATTCCATATCCGCGTTTCTTCCCACTTATTCGAATCCAGGTCGAAAAATTATAAATTTGCAATCAACCAACCCGGGATTGTCCCATGTCGATGACTTTTGATGACAAAACCAGAAGCACGTCCAACTTTTTCAACAATAAAGGGCGCTGCACTGATGATTGCCTGATCATCATTTTCGGCGGATCCGGCGATTTGGCCAAAAGGAAGCTCTTTCCGGCCCTGGGCAACCTCATGTTTAAGAAGCTCCTACCGGAGAAATTCAAAATCATAGCGGTGGGGCGCAAGCCCATGGAGACGAAAGATCTGCTTTCCATGGGAAAATACCCTTCGGAGTTCGCCGAGCGGTTCGTCTATCTGCAAACGGATTATAGCCCAGCGGGCATCCAGAAGCTCAAGGAAGCATGCGAATTGGTCTGCCGTGAGAACGGCATCGCCCCCAACTACCTGTTTTACCTCGCCATTCCGCCCCAGGGTTACGCGGAAGTGGCCAAAGCGCTCAAGACCGGGGGCATGGTCCATCCGCCCAAGG
>JALYSE010000326.1 GCA_030854955.1 Fibrobacterota bacterium
GAGCGATGGATTAGGGTCCCGGGTTCCGGCGATCCCGGCCTTGAGGTCGTGGATGCGCAACATGAGTTGCATCGGGGTCATGCCGTCCAGGTCCAACCGCATTAACTCATCATAAGCCTTGCGGTGTATCGGATTCTCGATCTCGACGGTGACGGCGCTGAACAGGTCGATCTGCGGCCCGGACTTCCGATCCGGCGCTTTCTTAGCCGGTTCCCTGGCGGGTTCACGACCGGGGGTGGGTTCCGCGACCAACGAAACGGGGTAGGGGGACGCCGCTGGCGCTCCGGCCGTCCAAACGACGTTTGCCGCCAAAGCGGCGCCGTCCCTGCCCTGCAGCCTCGGCGTCGAAGCCATCCCGTGGCTTTCCAGTTCCGCCAGGATCTCCCAGGCGCGGTTCACCACCACGTCCGGAACGCCGGCCATCTTGGCGACGTGGATGCCGTAGCTCGAATCGCAACCGCCTTCGATCACCTTACGCAGGAAGATGACCTGGCCGTCGGCCTCCTTGACGGTAACCTGCACGTTGCGGAGGCGTTTGAGCCTTCCGGCCAGTTGGGTCAGCTCATGGTAATGGGTGGCGAACAGGGTGCGCGCGGCGATGCGGCCGTCCTCATGGAGCGACTCGGTGATGGCCCAGGCCAGGGACAGGCCGTCGTAGGTGCTGGTGCCGCGGCCGATCTCATCCAACAGGATCAGGCTGCGCGGACCCGCATGATTGAGGATGTTGGCGGTCTCGATCATCTCCACCATAAAAGTCGACTGCCCCTTCGCAAGCCTGTCGGTCGCGCCCACGCGTGTGAAGATGCGGTCGACCAAGCCGATATGGGCCTCGTCTGCGGGAACGAAGGATCCGATTTGCGCCAGCAGGGTGATGAGCCCCACTTGGCGCAGGTAGGTGGATTTACCGGCCATGTTGGGGCCCGTGATAAGCAGAATCTGGCGGTCGGCGGCGTTCACGTCCACATCGTTGGCGATATAGGCACCGTCCTCGGTGATTGATTCCACCACGGGATGGCGCCCGTTGACGATGCGCAGGGCCGTGTCTTCGGCGATCACGGGCCGGGAGAACCTCAGGTCGCGCGCGGCCTTGGCCAGGCAGCAAAGGACGTCCACGGATCCTAGAATTTGCGCCGCTTCCAGGATGCGGCCGGCGGCGGCGTTCACGCCCTCGCGGATGCCGCAGAAAATCCTGTATTCGCAGGAATTGATCTCGCCTTCGGCCCCGAGGATGCGGGACTCCCAGTCCTTCATTTCCGGAGTGATGTACCTTTCGGCGCCCACCAGGGACTGCTTGCGCAGGTAATTGGCCGGGACCTTGGCCTCCTGGGCCTTGGTCACCTCGATGTAATAGCCGAACACCTTGTTGTATCCGACCTTGAGGGTGTTGATGCCGGTGGCCTCGCGCTCGCGGGCCTGGAGGCCGTTCAGCCATTCGCGGCCGTCGCGGATGCCGTTCACCAGTTCGTCCAGATCCGGGTAGACATCCGGCTTTATCATGCCGCCTTCGCGCACGGTCAGGGGCGGACGATCGGTGAGGCGGCCGAGCAGATCGGCGCCCAATCCGCTCACGTCGATAAGCTTGCTTCGGGACATGCGAAACACGTCGGATTGCAGGGCCTCCAGGATACGGCCCACTTCGCCGGTCTCCACCAGGGAGTTTCCCAGGCCCTGGATGTCACGGCCATGGGCGCGCGCCGATCCGCAGCGGGCCACGATGCGCTCCATGTCGTTGATGGCTTGCAGATGCTTGCGCAGATCTTCAAGGACCTCGGGCCTGTCCAGCAACTCCTGGATAGCGTCCTGGCGTTGGCGGATCTTGTCCGCATCCAAGAGGGGATGGGTAAGCCAGAACTTGAAGCTGCGACCGCCCATGGCCGTGACCGTGCGGTCAAGCAATTGGAACAGGGTCCCGCTTTCATCGTCCCCATGCATGGGGCGGATCAGTTCCAGATTGCGCACCGTGGCCGCGTCCAGGGTCATATGCTGCTCGAACCGGCTGGGCGTGATCCGCACCAGGTGATGGAGCTCGGATTTCTTGTTGTCCTTGACGTAGGCCAGGGCCGCGGCCGCGGCGCGGAGTCCCAAGGTCATGTGGGCGCAATCGAATGCCTCCAGGGAATGCACCTTGAACTGGCGGGCGAGGGCAGCGATCCCTTCGGTCAGGTTAAAGAATCCCTTGGGCAACAGGGTCAGGAGCACCCTGTCCTGATCGCGCAGTTGCGAGAGCGCGGGAGGGATATCCGCGCTTTCGGGCAGCAACACTTCCTGGGCGCCCAGGCGGTAGATTTCGTTGGCGACCTGTTCCAGATTGCCTTCCATCACCACGAAGCGGCCCGTGCTCAAATCGAGATAGGAGAGGCCGTAGCGCTGGTTGCCGCCCGGCATCGGAGCTCCTGGAGCAGCGGGAACGGTCGCCTCCAGGGCCAGGGACGCTCCCGCCGAAGAGGGGGCGGCATCGGGACCGCGCACCAGGGCGGCGGGATAGATCGAGACGAGGTAATTGTTGGACTTGGCGTCCAGATAGTTCTCGCTCATGGCCGTGCCCCGGGTCACCACCTCGGTGACCTCGCGCTTTACGATGCCTTTGGCCTCGGCGGGATCTTCGACCTGCTCGCATACCGCGATCTTAAGCCCCGCCGCGATGAGCTTGGGCATGTACCGTTCGATGGCATGATGGGGGAAACCGGCCAGGGGAGTCTTGTCGGCGGCGCCGTGATTGCGGGCCGTGAGCGTCAGGCCCAGCACCTTCGAGGCCAGGACCGCGTCGTCGTCGAACAGCTCGTAAAAATCGCCCATGCGGTACAGCAGGATGGAGTCCGGATACCGGGATTTGATTTCCAGGTATTGCTTCATCATGGGTGTCTGGGACATGTTTATTCCAATTGTCCCAGCGAAAGCTGTTCTCCGTCCGGCTCTTCCTGGGACATTTCCACGACCGTGCCGTCCGAGGCGATTTGAGGAATAAGGGCTTGGGCATTGACGATGGCCTCGAACTCGGAGAGGCGGGGCAGATCGTCCGGAACCCGGTTGATGCCGAAGTAGCGCATGAACTCGCGTGTGGTGGAGTAGGTGAAGGCGCCGCCCATGGCGTCCGTCCGGCCGTTCACGTCGACTAGTTTCTTTTCCAGCAGGCTCTTCATGCAGCCGTCCACATTCACACCGCGGATGGATTCGATTTCTGCCTTGGTGATGGGTTGCTTGTAGGCGATGATGGCCAGGGTTTCCAGGCTGGCCTGGGACAGGCGGCGCGGATTGGCCTCCCGGAACAGTTTGCGCACCCAGGGATAGTATTGCGTGCGGGTGCGCATGCGGAAGGTCCCGTCCACTTCCATCACTTCGAAGGACATGCCCTGTTCCTCGAACTTCTTATTGACGCTTTTGACCAAGCGGCGGATGCTGGGCAGATCCCAATCCTCGCCCATGATTTCCTTGAGCACGCGGCCGCTCAGGTAATCCTGGCTGGCGAACAGCAAAGCGCAGAGGAGCTTGTCCGGTTCCGGGGTCCAGGCGGATTCCGGTTCCTCGCCCTCGGTGGCATCGGGGTTTTCCGAAACGGCCAGGGCCCCGGCGGTATCCTCGGGCTCCGGGTTTGCTTCCGGATCGGCCTTATGGGCCGCCCCTTCCGCGGGTTCACCTTCGGAAACCGGCGTTTCCCCTTGGGTGGCCGGTCCTTGGTCGACGGCGGCATTCTCTTCCGCGTTGGAGGAAGTTCCGGATTCATCTGGGAGGGGGTCTTGGGACGGGTCCAGGGGAAGCTTCAACGTCGGGTTCCTTATCGGGCGGCAATGCCATTCGAGGCTGTAAAGTTAGCAAATCCAGCCGGTTACCCCACCC
>JALYSE010000327.1 GCA_030854955.1 Fibrobacterota bacterium
TGCTCTCTACCTGGAATACCTGCGTGCCGTTTGGAACCTGGCGATGGCCGGGGAGGATGAACGGTGCCATTTCGACCGCCAGCATATCGTCATCACCGTGCCCGCCTCCTTCGATCAGGGGGCGCAGAAGCTGACCTTGGAGGCCTCCCGCCTGGCTGGTTATCCCGCCGGGGTGCGCCTCCTGGAAGAACCCCAGGCGGCCTTCTATTCCTGGCTGGAACGCCATCCGCATCCGGAGGCGTTGCAGTCCGTCTTGGGAGCCGCCGCGGGGGCGGGCGTTCCCAATGTGCTTGTCTGTGATATCGGAGGCGGAACCACGGACTTCTCCCGATTCTCAGTGGAGTTCCGTGGCGGCTCGGCTGCGCAAATCACCCGCCTGGCGGTCAGCGATCATATCCTTTTGGGCGGGGATAACATGGATCTGGCCATCGCGCATTACCTGGAGTCCCAAGTAGTGGAGGACGGCGCGCATCTCGACCCCGCGGCCTGGCAGCGTTTGGTGGCGGAAAGCCGCCATGTGAAGGAAACGGCACTGGCGCATCTCTCCGGAAGCGATGGAGCCCCGGGTCGCCCCGCCGAAGGGGAGACCGGGAAAACCTATCGGGTGGGCATCGCCGGAACGGGAGGGAATCTCTTCGCCCAGACCAGGACCGCGACCATTACTGAAGCGCAGTTGACTGACCTAATCGACAATGGATTCTTCCCCGAGTGCGGAATCGGCGATCGGCCCAGGGCGGCGGGCAAGGGCCTGAGGGAGATGGGTCTTCCATACGCATCGGATTCGGCCGTGACCAGGTACCTTGCGAGTTTCCTCTCCGAAGGCGCGTCGGTGGACGCCATCCTCTTCAACGGCGGGGCCCTGACTCCCGCCTACCTTCAGTATCGACTCCGGGATTTGACGGGCCGTTGGCAGGGAAGGGATCCGGTGATCCTGGAAAACCGGGAACTGGATCTGGCCGTGGCCCGCGGGGCGGCCATGTACGGGCGCAACCTGGCGTTGGGGCTCAAGGCTCATATTTCCGCCGGTTCCGGCCATGGCTATTATCTTGAGGCCGCCGCCCAGGAGAAACAGGACGCGCGCTACCTGATCTCCATCCTGCCCTTGGGCACGGAGTCCGAGCGCACGCAAACAATCGCCAAGCTGGATCTGCGTCTGGCCTTGAATCGTCCCATCGAGTTCCGTCTCTACGATTCTACCCACAGGTCCGAGGATCGCGCGGGAAACATTTTGAAGCATGACGCCGATGTCTTCCGGGAATTGCCGCCGTTGCGCACGGTCGCCCGGCTTGACGCGGCCCAGGCGCGGGCATTGGGTTCCCAGGACGTGGCCGTGGGCATCCAGGCGGTGATGAACAGCCTAGGGCTTCTGCAGGTGCACCTGGTTTCGACGGACAAACGCATCCATCCTCCCGCGCGCTGGGAGCTGGAGTTCGACATGCGGGCCCTGGGCGGGGCCGAAGCGCCGCTCCAGGCGGTCGACGCGGACGAAGACGATCCGCTGGCTCCGGAAGCCAGGGCCGCTGCGGCCGTTATCTTGTCGTCTCCTTTCACCCCCGGCTTGCTCGGGCAATTGGAAAAGGCGGTGGGCCGGCATCGCGGCGGTTGGCCCCGATCTTGGCTGCGGCAGTTTTGGGAACCCCTTTATGTATCCATCGCAAAACGCGGGCAGGGTCCGGAATACGAGGCCGCCTGGCTCAACGCTGCGGGTTATTTCCTGCGCCCGGGCTTCGCCGCCGTGCTGGATGATTTCCGCATCGATCAGCTTTGGCACATTCAGGCGGTGGGCTTGGCCCATCCCAGGAACAAAGCCATTCGCGACCAGTATTGGCTTATGTGGCGCCGCGTTGCCGGCGGCCTTTCCGCACAGCGCCAAGGCGAGATTTTCACAGAGGCGCGTCCCTTGATCGAAAGCCACCATAAGCTGGCCAATGAAGCGGTGCGCATGGCCGGTTCCTTCGAACGCTTGCCCCTCGATGCCCGCGAATGGTTGCTTACGGCCTTCCTGGAAGGCGTGGAGCTGAAACGAGATCAACATCTCGGCCATTATCTGTTCGCCCTGGGCCGGCTTCTCAGCAGGGTTCCCCTGTATGCCGGTGAAGAATCGGTGCTTCCGGCCGCCGCGGTGGAAAAGTGTTTCGGTTATTTCCGCGACTGGAATTGGGCCGATGTCCGGGCCACGTTCCTGCCGGTGCTTTTCGCCCAGGCCTGCCGCATCACCAATCACCGTTCTATCGACATCCCCCAAACCCTGCGGGGCGCGGTGCTGGAGAAGATGAGCGCTGCCAAGGCCAATCCGGGGCTGATCCGCCAAGTGAGGGAATTCGTGCCCATGGAGCGCGAAGACCTCAATCAACTATTCGGGGATTCGCTTCCCTTAGGCCTGGCAATCCCCTAAAGAGGCCGGAATGAAAAAGGAAATCTCCCTGTCCGACGAAGACATCGCCATCCTTCTCGATTTGTTGGGAAAGGTCCAGAGCCGCGGCCAGAACCTCATCGGGCATGCGGGCGAACTGAAGACCATCTGGGCCGTCGAGGCGGAATTGGAAAACGCTTCGGACCTGCGGTTCGAAAAGGACTACCGGGTTAAAATCGAAGCCGCCCTTGCAGAGAAGTGGAACGCCAATCTCGTCAAGCTGGATTTCCGCCGCATCCTGAACAGGGAAGGCCTGGTTTCCAACCTGGGAGAGCAAATCGGATTTCCGGAAGGTTTCGCCCTTGATTGGGATTCATTCGAAAAAGGTCTGGCGGAGTTCTGCAAGCGGGATCAGGTCATCCTGATGTTGAACAGGGAAAAGATGAATCCGAACTTGGGGCCGGAGCTTCTGACCATGAAAAATTCCATCGCAACTTTCAATAGTGCCGGGGAATCGAAAATCGAAATCATGGACTAGGAATGCGCCCCAGAGGACTTTCCCTAGCTTTATCGTGGGAGACTTTAGGATGGGTATGGAACGGGAAAAGATGCTGGCGGGGGAATTGTATCAGGCCTGGGATCCGGAACTGGTGGAAGCCCGGGCGGAGGCGAAGGCTGCGCTCCGGGAAATCAATGCCGCCCCCGGAGGGGATCGCGGAATTATCAAGGCTGCGCTTGGGAGGCTTTTGGGCGCCATGGGCGACGAGGTCTGGATAGAGCCGCCCATCACCTGAACGGATAGTTGAATCTTCAGGGCTCATCTACTCAGTGATATCCACCTTGAACACCTGGTATTTGGTATCCCCGCGCCATGGAACCGCAATGTATTTTTCCCGGTAATGAAGCTTGGCGCGCTTTCCGCTCATCATGGCAAGGTCCAGGTTGCGCAGGGCCGCCGAGTCGGACGCTTGGACGGAAAAGTCCCAAATATTGGAAACGGAGACCGAGGCGTTCTCGTCACGGATTCCCATACCCAGGTTCAATTGGCCTTCGTAGGTCTTGAATACGAATCCCTTACGGCTCAGCTTCATGACCGTACCGGCCCGGTAACCGTCGCTGTAATTCCCGAACAGATAATAACCTAGGCCCAACAGGGCAAGCAGAACCATTGCAGCGATAGCGATCTTTACGGATTTCATGTCGATAAAGATAAATTGCGACGGGGCTCGTACCGAAACCTTTTTTTCTTTGTTACCTGGACGAGAAATACTTAGGTGGATTAGAACGCGCGGTAGTCGATCCCGAAGGCGGTGACAAGCGGGTAATAGTTGGACGATAAATCCGTGTCAACGGCCGGCTCAACAGGTTGACAGACAACGAGATACCAGGCTTGTTGACCAAGTTCGCATTGTTGGACAAGGAGAAGTCCGCCTTTGGACTGGACAGCATCCTTCCCAATGCGAAGG
>JALYSE010000127.1 GCA_030854955.1 Fibrobacterota bacterium
TCTCGTCCTCCCTTATGGAGTAGAGCTTGCCTTCGCGCGTCTGCCACTTGACCGCGTATTCATGGGGAATAATCTGTTCCTGGACCAGGCTCCAACTGCGGAGCATTTCACCTGTAAGCGCATCGTACAGGACGCCTGCTTTGTATAACAGTTTGCGCCTGTTACCCATTCCGAATAGGAAAAAAGGATGATGTGGAAGCTTCATCGGCTTATTCCCCTTTCAGATAATCTAATTTTTAGGCCACTCCCCAGGCAAACCAAAGACTCTCAAAAAATGGCGGTGGCAGCCTAAGAAACGAAAAGACCCTTGGGCAGGGCCCAAGGGTCTTTTCCTAATCGGCGGAAGGCCGCACATAGTGGACCTTACGGCCCAAATTGATACAAACTTTGCCTAGAACGCGTTCTTCTTCCACTTGGCGTTCTTTCCCAGTTCCTCTTCGATGCGGATAAGCTGATTGTACTTGCAGACTCGATCCGTGCGGCTCAGGGAGCCGGTCTTGATCTGGCCGGCTGCGGTACCCACGGCCAGGTCGGCGATGAAGGAGTCCTCGGTTTCGCCGGAGCGGTGCGAGGAGACCACGCCGAACTTGGCGGCCTGGGCCATCTTGATGGCTTCAAGGGTCTCGGTCACGGTGCCGATCTGGTTCACCTTGATGAGGATGGCGTTGCCGACCTTGTTGTCGATGCCGCGTTTGAGGATGGCGGGGTTGGTCACGAACAAATCATCCCCGACCAACTGGACCTTCTTGCCGATTGCGTCGGTGAGCAGCTTCCAGCCGTCCCAGTCATTTTGGTCCATCCCGTCCTCAATGGAGTAAATGGGGTACTTGGCGCACAGGTCCGCGTACATCTTCACCATCTGTTTGGAGGTGTAGGACTTTCCGGTAGATTTGTGGAACGTGTACAGGCCCTTGTCCTTGTCGTAGAACTCCGAGGAGGCGACGTCCAGGGCAATTTTGACGTCCTTGCCAGGCACATAGCCGGCGTTCTTGACGGCCTTCATAATCGAATCGAGGGCGTCGTTGGTGCCCTTCAGGCTGGGGGCGAAGCCGCCCTCGTCGCCCACCGCCGTCGACAGGCCGCGCTTCTTGAGCAGGGCCTTGAGGGCGTGGAAAACTTCCACCGACATGCGCAGGCCTTCGGAGAAGCTCTTCGCGCCGACAGGCGCGATCATGAATTCCTGGAAATCGATGGGAGCGTCGGAATGGGCGCCGCCGTTGATGATGTTGCACATGGGCAGGGGCAGGGAATACGCAGTGTTGCCGGCGAGATTTCCCAGGTAGACATACAAGGGCAGCTTGGCATCGGCGGCGGCTGCGCGGGCGATGGCCATGGACGCGCCGAGCAGGGCATTGGCCCCCAGTTTACCCTTATTGGGAGTCCCGTCCAGGTCAATCATGAGCTTGTCGAGTTCGGCCTGCTTGGAAGCCTCCTGACCCTTGAGGGCCGCGGCCAGCTTGGTGTTGGCGTTTTTGACGGCCTTGGTCACGCCTTTGCCGAGGTAACGGGTCTTGTCCCCGTCTCGGAGTTCGACGGCTTCGCGCTCGCCCGTGGATGCTCCCGAGGGCACGGCTGCGCGGCCGAAAGCTCCGCTTTCCAGGGTCACGTCCACTTCAACGGTGGGGTTCCCGCGGGAATCGAGGATTTGCCTTGCTACTAGTGACTTGATGGCGGACATGAGGTGCTCCAGAAAATGTGGTGGCCGCAAAAGATAGGTATTGCCGGCCGCCTTTTCTATCCTTGCGGCATGCCCCGCCTATTCGGCATGGTGCTTCGCTGGTCCCTGCTGCCCTTCCTTTTCCTCCTCGCGGAGGCAATGGCGAGCGAGCTGTGGAGGGCCCTGCGCGGCCAAGGCCTTGGAACCGGTTCCCTCCTTCATCCTTTTGCGATCTGGTTCGTAGCGGGCGCTGGTTTCCGGATCCTATTCGCGGTCCTGATGCGGCGTCTGGGCCGGGACGACCCCCTGGAATTCATTGACACTTTGGAACATGAGTTGACACATGCCTTGGTCGGATACGCCACTCTCTGCCCGCCGGTATCACTTTCAGCGACGCTTAAATCCGGCGGCGAAGTCGAACTGAAGGGCATGAATCCATTGGCTGTACTGGCGCCCTACTTCCTGCCGTTATGGTGCCTGATGGCGGTTCTGCTGGGCATGGCGATCAGGCCCGGGCTGCAGGGGACATGGAACCATCTGATTTTCTTCTTGCTGGGATGTTTCTGCTACCGGCTCTCCCGGGAGTACCGTTGGCGCCAGACTGACCTGCATGTTTACGGCTTCGTGTTTTCGACCCTTTCCGTCTTCCTCTTGCTACTGTTGGGCCTGGGCTTGATTCTGCATGTCCGGGGCCTGCTTCCGTGGTACTGGCTGGCCGCGACGGGAAGTCACGCCTGGTCCACCGTTCAAATCGCTTGGGACAGGTTCAAATCCCCGCCGGCAATGTGACGTACCTGTTACCTATTTGCCTCGGATCCCCCCCAAAAGCTCTGGTTTTCAGCGTAGCGGATCCCTCGGCGGGCCGCGTCTTCCCGGTATGCCCGATTCCCGCTTATTCCGTTTTTTTTACTTTTTTTTACCTTTTGCGTGGACTGAAATTCCTCAAACAGGATGGAACCGATGCAGGCACCCTTGTATCCTGATCAAAAAGTGAGGCGACCCATCCGCAACCATAGACTGCTTTCCCTTCCGTCGATTTCCGGCTTGGCCCTTATCTTTTCCATGGTTTTGCCGACGTATTCTGCGGAAAATATCAAGCTTCCGACGGGCGACCTCCGTTCATCCATCCTGGCGGATCTGAAACCCCACCCCAGCTCGAGCAAGACCTACAACGAATTCTGGACCTACCATTTCGTCCTGGAAGGAAACATCCAGGCCGTCCTCAATTTTTCCCGCGTCAACCTCGGCTCCTTCAAATCTCCGGTTTGTGGAGCGGATCTCACGCTTTTAGGACTCAAGGGAAGGAATTTTACCGTTGCCAGGGAATATGAGAAGAAGAATTTCGTCTTCACCGATTCCAACCAGCAATTGCGGGTCCATGAAAAGATCTGGTTTGAGGGTAGCCTGCCGAAAAGCCACCGGGTCCACTTCGCCACCACCAAGAAAAGCGTGGACTACTTCTTAGACCTGGCCTTCACGGATATCCTTCCGGGCAAGGTTTGGGGAGACGGCATGTTCAAGTTCGGGTCTTCCGACGCGGTGGGAATCTTCATCCACATCCCTTCCGCCAAGGTTTCTGGCCGCCTGGCCGTCAATGGCGACACCCTCGAGGTGAAAGGGACGGCCTACATGGATCACACTTTCCAGACCGCCCTCGCGCCCTCGCTGGTGGGAGCGGGTTTCAGGTATGTGACCCGGGACGGTCCCCTGGAAGTCGGCTATTTCATGGAACCGGTTTCCCGGTTCCAGAAGCAGACCATAGGCTACGGCCTGCGCCAGACCGAAGGTGGCTTGACCTTATTGAAGCCCACAGGCTTGAAGGTGGCGGCCTATTCGAAAGCGATGGGAGTCCGAATCCCTTCCGTGCTCGAAATCCATTTCCAAGCCGGGGGCAAATCAGTTTTGCATCGCGGCCAGGATCGCCTTCAGCAATCCACCCTTCACGAGTTCAGCGGATTCACCAAAATGGCCATCAAGAATTTCATGGGTGGGGAAATCCTGACCTTCAAAGGCCTAGGCAGGCTCAACGACTCGCTGCCGATGGCTTATAATTACTTTTCGGTGCAGTAATGTGAAGCGTCACTCGTCCTCCTTCACGATCTCCCGCACCACGACGCCTTTCTGGGTTCCGAACCAGACATCCTGGTCTTTCCCTACCATCACGCTGTAGACGAAGCGCGACTGGATGGCGCTGGTATTGGTCTTGTTGAAGAGCTTCCAGGACGACCCGTCGTAGTTGGCTGCGCCGCCTTTGGAGGCGACCCACAGGCTCCCGGTCTTTTCCACCGAGAGGCTGTACACCTGTTCCGAAGCGATTTCCCCCAGGTCCACGGCACCCTTGTAGGATGTCCAGGCCCCTGCCACGAACCTGGCCACGCCCATCTGGGTCCCAACCCACTTTACCCCATTGGAACCGACGGCGAGAAAGGTGATGCTATTATGGGGCAGGCCGCCATTGCTGTTGTCCCGAGTAATGAGACTCCAGCTTGAACCTGATAATTTCACCAGGCCGGCGATAGTCCCGATCCATTTGTCGCCCGAGGAATCCATGGCGATGGCCGTGACCATCTTGTGGGGCAGCCGGCCGGAAATCTTTTCCGCGTTATAGGTGGTCCATTGGGATCCCCGCAGCATAGCGAATCCGTTTTTGGTCCCGAACCAACGATCGTCCTTACCGATGGCCATGGAAGTGACGTGATTGTCCGGCAATCCCCCCGAGGTACCCTCGCGGGTGAAACCCTTCCATGAACCATTCGCGTACCAGCTCACGCCGCCTTCCGTCGCGACCCACAATTCCCGGTTTTGGCCGATGGCCAGGGCGGTGACCGCATTGGACAGCAGTCCGCGGGCGGTGTTTTCCACCGTGAAGCTTTGCCAATCCCCGATCTGGGAGAGGCGGGTGAGGCCTTTCTTGCTGCCGAACCATTTGTTGCCTTGATCGTCCGTGGCCATGGCGATGACCTCGGCGTCGGAAAAACGGCTCAGGTCCTGGAGCGTCCAACGGAAGCCGGCTTCGGTCCCTTGTACGGAGGCTGGGGAAAGCAGTCCGGATCCGGCTGCGAAGACCAGGAGAATGGGCGCCAAGTGGCAGAATCGTGATGGGCTCATAGTCCTGCAATGTAGCAAATTAGGGATTGCGGGATCATGCGGCGGCCTTCTCCCGCAGGGTCAGGGACCACTCGGCGCATACAGAATCCTGCGGGGATTCCACCATTCGCGGAAATTGGCGACGCAATAGGCCCCAGTGGCGGGATGGAACACATACATGTTACCCTGGCCATCCGAAACGGCGATCTTGCCTTTCCAAGGGGTGTACAGTTCCACCTGGAAGAGCGGGTTTTCCACCTTGTCCAGGCCCAGGAAGCCCGCCAAGGAGGCGGTTCCGGTAGCGGCGGGCCGATTAGGGCTCCAAGGATATGAAAAAGGCAAGGAGACCACCGGCGGCTCCTTGATGCCTTCCGCCGGTTTGGCCACTTCGATCCGTACGATGCCATCCCTGTCCCCGGCGTAGCGGGAATTCAACTGGATGGCGGTTCCGGAGAAGTCCACGTAGGTGTAACGGCGCGGCCCCAGGGGCCACCGTATCTTGGGAGTATTGTGGACAAGGGTCTTTTCACGCAATGCGTCGAAGGACGGAACGCGGCCGGTATCGACCACCTCGACGCTTCCGCGCAGGTATTTCTGATAGCCCCATTTGAGGTAGGTTTTGGACGGACGCAATCGGCTGAGCACAAGATAGACGCCGGCATCGGATCGATCGATGAAGCGGAAATCGAAATCCCGGGTGGCATGGGTCGATCCCTCCGAAAGCCAGCTCGCCGGCACGTGCTGGGGCCATTCCGGGCTGTTGTAGGCGTCCACGGGGGAATATCCGTAGAGGAAGTTCCTGTGAATGGCCATGTTGTTGGAGCGCCATTGGGATCCGTGGAAATGGAGAATGTCCTTCAATTCCCCGGGACGCTCCTTGCGCGGATTGAGGATGAGGGAACTAGATCGAGTGATGACATCGTAAACCCACGGCGCATCGCTGAACCAATACCTGTAGGTCGGAAAATTGGGCCCGGCATAGGTTTCGTAGCGCCCTCCCGCCGTCAGCAGATAATTGCTTCCACCGTGGTATGCTTCCGTAACGCGCTTGCGCGAACCGTCCCCCGCGTAGCCCGATCGGATTTCCGCGCGGTACTCTCCAGGCCGGGATCGCATGTAGGTCAGAATCGGTTCCGGAACCCTGTACTTGAGCACCGCCGAAAAGAGAGCCATGGAAGCGTGGGCGGTATGGGAATGCCACAAGCCGCGCCTGGGATCGGCCTTCCAAGCGAAAGCGCCGGATTGGACGCCGAAGAAGCTGCACGCCGCGTCGTTGCCGATCAGGCTGAAGTCATCGTACACCTCCGAGGAGCGCCGGTAGGGGCCATAGCGTATGGAATCGTAGCTTTGAAAGGCGAATACCATGGAAAGGTAGTCCAGCAGACATCCCGCGCCATTGGCGACGGCCTGGTCCCGTGAGAAGGAATACAGGTTGTCCAGGGCATGGATGGTGAATCGTTGGTAGACCTGGGCGTTGAACTCGAAGAATCCCTTGCGCATGGTCTGTTGCATCACCTGCAGGAGCAAACGATTGAGCGTTCCCTGACTGTTGTCGATGGTCTCGCCGGAGCGGACCAGGGAATCGCGCAGGGCCTTCAATTGCGGAAGGCCGCGGCGATTCTCCCAGATGAGCTGGTTGGTTAGAAAGCGGGAGGACTCCGTCATGAACAGGTGGTTTTCGGTTTCGGGAACGCTGACGAATCCCACGTCGAAATGGGCTTTGGGATTCTGTCCCCAGATGCGGAATACCTTCTTAATCAAGTGGATAAGGGTCGCATCGGTCAGTAGAATGCGATCGTCCTGAAACAGGCCCAGCAAGGAAGTGCATCCCAACAGACTCATGTCGAAATCACCATCGTCGTAACCCGGCACGGGCAGACTGGTGCCGATGAATCCCAAAGGCTTGATATCGCCTCCCACCACGTATTTCTGCAATTGCAGTCCGGTCCGTCTGCGTACATCGGGAGTCTCGTTACGGGCCAAGGTCAAAAGGGAAATCCACTCCTGCCAGACCCGCATGCCATCGTGCTTCCGGGTCCAGGCATGGACGCCGTGGTTCATGTCGACTCGATGTTTCCAGGCTTCCAGGATGATGGGCAGATAAAAGTCCGCTTGGTTGGGTTGCGCATGGGGAGCCGCCTCGGAATCCGGTCGCTCCGGATCGAGTGCCGATACCACGCCCGGGACGAGGAGCATGATCAGCATTGTCAAGGCACGCAAGTTCATTATTCTCCAGGCCCTTCCCGCAACCGGCCGCATAACCATTATATCCGAAGCTGCGGGATCCAACCACCCTGGGAGGTCAGGGGCGCCGGAATAAAGCACAAATTTAATGCTCCAATAGTCAGCGCCGGATTCCGCCGTTTTCGGAGCATCCGGGCTGGCCCGCCCTGGTTTCAGGGCCGCGGCCCGGAGGCGGGAGGCGGGCTTGCTCCCACATCATTCCCATCTTATTTGGATCGGGCGAAATCCCCTTTCGTGAACCGTTTAGCGGTGGAATCCATCCACCTGACCAATCCCGGGGCCCGGGTCACCCTCCATTTCGAGAATCCCCCCTCCAATTCCGATAAGCAGGTTTTGCAGTCAAAAGTGGAGTTCCGGGCCGGTCAACCTCCTATCCCCTATACCCAATCCCCTAAACCCTAAGGAGCAACGGCTGCGGGGAATTCCAGATCCCCGCTGAATGCCTGCTCACGGCACTTAATAAGCCTGCGCAACACGGATTTGATATTGGCGGTAGTGGACGCGTGATCGAAATCGAAGGGATGCATGGCCACTCGCACTACGGGTGAGTCCGACCACAGGCGGGCCAGGGTCGGGCAGACGGCGAGGGAGCCGTACTTGCGCAGGAAAGTGCGCGTGGCCCAGGTGATGACCGGACTTTCCAGACTCGAGCCCATGTCCACCCGGTAGATGCGGCGATGGTCCTCGGTGTATTGGAATCCCATCTCCTTGAGCAACGGCGTCAAGGCCGGGTTGAAAAGCCAGGCGGGAGCAACGAACCCCGTAGGATCCACTTGCAGGCAACGGCGGAAGGCGTCGCGTCCTGCAACCAACTTTTCGCGCTGGGAATGGGAATCGAGGGCCTGGAATTCCCCTTCCCCGGCGGTCATTAATTTGCGTTTGAAGAAATCCCCGAGGCCGGAACGGCCGGCGCCGTATGTAACGGAGGAGTCCTTGAAGGCGGGGGTTTCCAGGTGATGGTACCCATGCAAGTGCCAATCAATTCGGAACGATCTGGGAGATCGGCACCATTCCGCGAACCCGGGATGCTCGACGCTGGGGTAACTCCCGTGATACTCAGGAACAAATAGATAGGTGACTTTCCCGATGCCCAACTCCTGAAAGACCACTTCGGCCCTGCGTATCCTCTCAAGGTGGAATGGCGTCGCGTCATGGAGTGAAATGACCAGCTTGCGGACAGAAGCGGCCGTGGCCATCAAGGGGAGGCCCTCACAAGGTGCCGGGCTCCCAAGCGCGCGGAATAACGCTTGATCATGCGCCCAATAGCATCGTCCCAGGTGCCATAGGTTAGGGCCAAGGCTTTGGATCGTGCCGACTCCTTCGCCCAATCGCATTCCATGGCCCTGTCCAGGGCCCTCAGAAAGCCATGGGCCTCGCCGGTCTTGAAAATAAATGGCGATTGCGCCTGTCGCAAAAGCTCCCCCGTACCGCCTTGATCAGGACCAACCACCACCAAGCCCCTGGCCATGGCCTCCAAGACGCCCAGACCGAAAGTCTCGTATGGACCAGGGGCGACTAGGATATGATGGCTGTCGTAGATCTCCCTCATCCGGGAGGCATCATCGATGAATCCGAGAAATCGGAAGCGCTTGTGCTTGTAGGAAGCAAAGCTCCCTGCCATGGCTCCGCACCCGACTACGGTAAGCCGCACGTTCGCCTGAGTCAGGATCTTGTCCAGGGACTCCAGCAGGAGATTGATTCCTTTTTCCCTGTCGAGCCTACCCGCGTAAAGGAGCCTGATGTCCTCTACTCCCGGCCATTCCTTGGGAGGGGAAGCCGGATCCGTTTCCTGAAAGAACGCCGGCACCCCGAAAGGCAGGTACGCGACTGCGTGTACGCCCTTTGAGTGCAAGCGCTCCTCCATGGTCTTGGAGGACACGGTCGTCAAATCGTATCCCCGCTGCAGCCAATAGAAAACCGGTGCGGCCGCAGCCACCAAGACTTTTTTCATCCCTTGCAGGCAGCCCCGCTCCGCCCAGGGCTCGAAGTAGCTGGGAACGGGATCGCTGTGATAGAACGAAACGAGCAGTCCCTTGTAAAGTCCGGTCTTCTTCAGAAAGAGGCAGAACAGCCCGGTCAGCCAGGCATCGCCCGTTTCCAGGACTTCCGGTTTGACGCGCAAGATCAACTTGAGAACAGGGAGGAAATCGATGAGAAGCCGGTATCCGGCGGGATCCTTCGTCAAAGCGGGCCCGTAGGCCTCGATGAAGGTCACCTGACCATCCCTGTGCTCCTTACGTACTGGACCCGGATGGACGAGGATGTATTCGAACCCGGGATGCTTCCTGAACCACTCGATCTTGGCCTGATGGTAGGTGCGGATGCCGCCGGCCTTAGGGGAATAGAAGGTATTGATGTCGAGGAAGATCACCCGTCCTATTTAACAATGTTTTTATGTTTATTTTCCAATGAAGCCTATAGAGACGATCGCGGCTGCGGGAGAAGCGAGGATAGAACCGGAAGTCCCTCGATCACAATGGCACCGGCCCCACGGTCCCATGGCTTTGCCCGGCATCATCCGCTTCGTCTTCCTTTACGTTTACGATTTCGCCGTGAACATTCCTGCTCTCTTCTCCTTACGTTCCTGGTACCGGCAAGTTAAGTCCCTTCATTCCGATGAACCCATGGTCGCATGCGTGGGCGAGAACCTGGACGAAGTCAACGGCATCGCCCTGACGTCCCGCACCATGCTGAAGAATCTCCGGGAGAAGGGCAAGGATGTCTTCATCTTCGGCACCGCCTTCCATTCCAAGCCGCCGCGAAGCGAGGGACCAGACGGCAGCGTCATCATGGCCCCAGGACGCTTTTCCCTGGACCAGGCCGGATATGCGGCCAGCGAGGTCGCCATGCTCCGCCTGGACCAGTTCATCCTCTTTCTGCGCCGACACCCTGTTGACATTCTGGAATTCCAGACCCCGGGTCCGGTCTCGGTCCAATGCCTGGTGGCGGCGAGGTTGATAGGCATCAAAACCCTGAGCCATTACCGAACGGATATCATTACCTATTCCAAGCTGCTCGTTAAGAACCGCCTTGGGGTATGGATCATCAACACCTGGACCACCCTTATGACTCGGTGGATGGGACCGGTGGTCGTGCCTTCGGAAGCCTACCGCGAGAAGGTCCGCCAGATGGGGGTAAAGCCGGAACGAATCTTCAAGCTGCCCCGCGGGGTCGATTTCGCGAACTTCCATCCGGACAAGGCCTCCGGCGGAGCCTGGGGCCGGCTCGGGCTTCCGGAGACAGGAGTCAAACTCCTTTACGTGGGTCGCGTGTCCAGGGAGAAGAATCTCGACCAACTCGCGGACGATTTTCCCATCCTTGCGAAGGCGATTCCGGGAATCAGCCTGACCATCGTCGGGGACGGCCCCTACCTGCAAGGTCTGAAGGACAGGCTTATCGGGAAGGGCGACGTCCATTTTACCGGTATAATCCATGGGGACACCCTGTCGGGAGTTTTCGCCTCGGCCGACATCATGGTGTTTCCCAGCCTCACGGATACCTTCGGGAACAGCGTGGTGGAAGCACTGGCATCGGGCGTGCCCTGCGTCACCTCCAACCAAGGCGGGCCGCAGGAGATCATCGTCGACGGGGAGTGCGGCCTGATCTTCGACTCTAAGCAACAGGGCGACCTGGCGGAGAAAATCCTGACCCTCGCCCGCGATCCGGAGAAACTTTCATCCTTCAAGGAACGGGCGCGGCAAAGGGCCATGCTCTTCACCTACGACCGTTCCGCCCAGGCCTTCTGGGATTTCTACCGCAACTTCCACAACAACACGCTCTGATAGGAGAAACCATGCTCGTACATGCCGTCTATTTCTGGCTCAAGCCCGACATCACCCCAGCACAGGTGAGCACATTCGAGGAGCTTTGCGGCGCGATGGCCAAAATCCCTTCGGTTCAGCATCTCTGGCTTGGAAAACCCGCGTCCACGGACCGCCCGGTCATCGACCGCAGCTATTCCTACGGCCTTGTGGTCGCGTTGAAGGACATGGAAGCCCATGAAGCCTACCAAATCCATCCCATCCACGACAAGTTCCGGGAAACCTGCGGCTCCTTCTGGAGCCAGTTGAAGATTTACGATCAGATATAGCGCGCAAGCTACTTGAGCAGCGACGAGCCTGAATCAACTACTTGCGAGGAGCGTGGAGTTCGCAAAGCGAACTCCGAAGCAACGAGCCTGAATTATCAGCTTGCGAGGAGCGTGGAGTTCGCGAAGCGAACTCCGAAGCAACGAGCCTAGCTCAATGCCGAGCAGGTCCCCAGGAATCCCACCTCGGCCAGCTCCGCCACCGTCCCCAGGGTTTGCACCGTAAGGCCTTCCATGCGGCGGTTGAGGAACCGGTAGGCCACGACCATGAGCAAGAAATATTCACCGGTCAGCAAGGCCGCCGTCTTCCAGGGAAAGAGCAACATTGAACACAGCAGAGCCGCGGTCAGGAAAAGGGCTCGCTTCTGCCGGCGCTTCACCGCGGGATCCAAGGGTCCTGTAGCGCTGTCGAGGCGATGTCGGCTGAAGATGATCCCCAGGGCCTGGGAACTGCGGCCGAGGATGGGGGTCAGCAGCACCGCGAAGGGCTGCCATTCCGGGCGCATATGGGCAAGACCGTTCACCTTGAGGAAAAAAAGCAGAGCGACGGACGCCATGCCCTTCCACTTGTATTCGGGCTTGGGCGCGAAACCGGAGCCGGGGAAGGTTCGTCGCCCGTCCATGAGCTCCGCCACGGCGCGGAGATGGATGCCGCCAGTCATGGCTTCCAGCACAGCCACAGCGGCCACGCATGCCAGGTAATCCGGCAACAAAGCCTTGAATACCAGGAATGCCAGCACCAATAGGCTGCCCATTCCCGCCCCCACCAAAGGGAAGAAATGCACGGACCGGTTGAGGGGTATGTGCTTCTTGAACGGAATGGGCAAGACCGTCAGGTAACTGAGGGCATTGCTCAGGCTCATCAGGGACGGCCGAGAAAATCGAAATCGACCTGGGAGGTGAAGGGATCAGATCGATCCAGCCTCACCCGGAGCTTGTCCCCCAGTTCAAAACGTTGGCGCGTGCGCTTGCCTACCAGGTGCCCGGTAAGCTCGTCCTTTTCGTAGTAATCGTCCCGCATGCTCCGGATGGGGATGAGCCCTTCGCCGAAGGGGTTCTGAATGGATACGAAGATGCCGAAATTCTCCAGGCCGCTCACCTCGCCGATGAACTCCTCGCCGATATGCCCTCGCAACACCCATGCGGTCGCCGTTTTCATGCCCTTGCGCTCGACCTTCATCACCGCGATTTCCCGCTCCGAGATGCGTTCTGCTACGTCTTTCGCGATGATCTTCATGTTTTTGGGCACCCGTTCTCCACGCACGTGCGCCTTGATGACGCGGTGCGTCCACAAATCCGCGTAACGGCGGATGGGCGAGGTGAAATGGGCGTAGTAGAGCCAACCCAGAGCGAAGTGGCCGGAGGGCTCCACGGAATATTGCGCCTTCTTCATGCTCTGCAGAATCTTGCGTTGGACCGCGGCCGGCAGGACCCCACGCTCTTGGCTCAATAGACGGATGAAGAAATTCTGAATGGCGGGATTGATGTTGCCCCGGGTCTGGTCAAGCTCCTTGAAGGCTTCGGCCATGCCCCTATCCTTGGCCACCATGCCTTGGGAGGCCCACAGCTCGGATACCACGTCCAGATCTGGCTGCTCATGCACGCGGAACAGGCCGGGCAGCTTATGTTTGGTCAGAAAATGCGCCGTGGCCTGGTTCGCCAGCAGCATGCACTCCTCGATCCAGGAATGGGAAGCGAGCCGCTTGGCCGGGTAGATCCTCACCGGCACGCCGTTTTCCAACTCGACTTTCGGTTCCGGAAACTGGAAATCGATGAATCCGTCCTTGCGGCGCTTGGCCAAAAGCACGGTAGTGAACTCGTCCAGCTCCTTGAGGAAAGCGTCGCCCTCTTCCTTGGCGCCTTGCGCCTCCTCGTAGGAATAGAACCGTTCCACCCTGATGAACGATTCTACGAATTCGAAACCCTTTAGCTCGCCTTCCGGCGATACTTCCATCATGCAACTGAATGACAGCCGTTCCCGGCCTTCCAGAAGGCTGCACAGGTCGGAGGAAAGGCGCTGCGGCAGCATGGGTGCG
>JALYSE010000128.1 GCA_030854955.1 Fibrobacterota bacterium
GCCGTGCAGGAAGGCCGGACCGGGGTTCTCTTCCGCGCCGGAGACCGTGACGACTTGAGAGAAAAGCTCGCAGCTATGCTCGCTTCCCCCGAAGAATTGCGCGCCATGAGCGCCGCGGGTCCGGAATGGGTGCGCAGCCACTTCAGCTGGAAGGACGGTTTGGGGAAACTGGCGGGCTTGATGGCCGAAATCAAGCTGTCCTGACTCGGCGCGCACGGCGACCCAGGGCGGGCCGAACGGACTACGTGTACTTCTCTTCGCCGATCTTGAGGTTGGCGTAGAATTCCACGGGGCTAATGGACGCGATTAGGCTCTTGCGGATGTCCGCGTCCGCCATGATGCGGGAAATGGCGGACAAGGCGCGGATGTGCGGACCGGTAGTGTTCGAAGGCGAAACGATCAGAAACAGCAGGTAGACCGATTCCTTGTCGATGGCTTCAAAGTCAATCCCGCGTTTTACGGAACAGGCCACCACGCACATCTTGTCGAGAAAGTCGACTTTTCCATGGGGAACGGCGAGCCCGCAGCCGATGCCGGTTGACATCTTTTCCTCCCGGCCCAGCACGGCCTTCAGGATTCCGTCGCGATTTTCAATCTGGTAGGCCTGGCAGAGCAGGGTCACCATTTCCTCGATGATCTCCCGCTTGTTCGGCTTCTGAGAATCGATGATAATGCATTTTTCCGTGAACCGTTCCGAAAGCCTCATGATCCGTTTCCTCTGCCCGGGCGGGGACGCCTTTTTTTGGACGTCCGCCCCAAGCCGTTGGTGCAGGGTCCGCCGCGATTCGTATAGCCGCGGTGAAATCCTACAATTCTAAAATTCTGCTCCCAGGGACCAATAATCCCGCTGGGGATTCGTATGGGTCCCTACTCCGTCAATTGCGTAAGCCCGAGTGTACTTGAGAACGAATATCCCCAGGTTCATCCGCAGGCCATACCCGAGTCCCAGGCCCATTTCGTCAAACGCATTTCCGCTCGACCAGGCTCCGCCATAATCCGCGAAAACGTTGCCCATGACATATCTAAGAGCGATAGGTATGGGCCAGACTATTGAGAACTCCCTGATAAAGGGATAACGGAACTCGATGTTTGATACGAACTTCCTAGTGCCTTTGAATTCGTAATAATCGAACCCGCGCAGTGGAAAATCGAATTGGGAAAAGTAAAACTCTTCCAACTTTTTGGGTAGATTCGCAGAGTTCGCATGGGCATTAAAAGTGAAATCTTCGCCCCCAACCCAGAATTGATGGGGATTTTCCCGACGGCCCAAGGCCTCAGATACACCTCCGGAGATGCGCAAGGCTAGGGTGTACTTCTTAAAGTATTCCCAATACTTCCTCATGTCGGCGTCCAACACCACGAATGAGTATTTGTCCTGGAAGGCCGGGGGTACCGCGGTCAAGGAAGCATGAATCCGTTCGCCGTTCACGGGGCCCACTATGCCCCAAAGGGAATTGTCATGCACCCAGCGTATGGTGGGGAACAGGGCGTTGATGGTGATGGCATTGTAGTTTTTATCGGGGGAGAATTTGCCGCCATCATTGGTTTGATGGGTCCGCGAGGTGAACATCGTGCGGGCCTCGAAATCCAGGCGGGTGAAAACGGAAAAGGGATAGGTCGCCGTGCCGCCAAAACCCCATTGGCGATCGAGGAAGACGCTGTCGCGGTCGAAGACGGAACTGGTATCCTGAAACAGTCCGTCCCGGGAAAGCTGGGCCTGATGATAGCCCATCAACGAGAAATCCGTCTTCAAAGCCATATAACTGTAGGACACTGCTCCATTGGTATTCTCCCAACTTCCGTTGATGCTCAGGGCGAAGGAGACCTCCTGGTCCCCCATCAAATCGCTGAGGGTGATGTATGCCAGGCCCCCATATCCGTATTGGTTGTCTATTCCCAAGGCCGCGTTTGCGTTGTCCAGGCTCCACACCGGGCTGTATCTGTTCTTGCGGAATCTTCCGTCCTCGGCGATATAGGTGGAACTGTCCGTCAGAAATGGTGATTTGGATTTTTTCTTCTTTTTCCCTTTGCCGTCGGATTCCCTTTCCGCATCCGCAATCCTGGATGAATCGTCCGAAGCCGCCTTCTTCAAGGTGTCCGCTTTTACATTTCCCGGAGAAGCCTTGTCCGCAAGCGCGCTGTCCTTTCCGGCCGAATCGAGCGGCAACTCCGAATCCGTTTTCGCGGCCACCGCCGCCTTGGCGGTCGCAGCCTGCACGGAATCCCTGCGGGCCTTGTTGATGGCAGCGGTATCCGGGGTGACCTTTCCGCCCAAGGCCACCAACGAATCCCTGCTGATGGCCGCGCTCACCTTACCTGCCACCTCAGCCGAGGCTTTCGCCTTGCGAACCTTTTCGGTGGAATCCTTTTTCGCAACCACCTTTTTGATCGAGTCCGCCCTAGCGGTCGAATCCAACTTTAGGCTGTCCGCGTTGTAGCTCGAGAGGTTGGCCCAGTTGAGTGGGCGGAAGAATCCCAGGGAGGTGTCTTCCAGGGACTTGATGAAACGGGTCTTGGGCAATTCCCCGTCGATGGCCTTGGCCAAGGGATCCTTCATGAGGAAAATGTCCCATCCACCCTCCTCGAACAGGGAGAAGGCCAGTTTCTTGCCATCCCAGGACCAGGAAGGCGTGAAGCAGCCGGAGAGCAGGTTGGTCAGGGGCTTCTCGCGGGTGGCTCCGCCGGAATCCTGGCTGACGTAGATATTGTCGATGCCGGAACGGTTGGAAATGAAGATAAGCATGGAGTCCGCAGATCCATAGGAAGGCTGCTTCTCGTCGAAAGCACCGCCGGCCACCTTCATAAGGCTGTCGCCGCCGGCGCGGATCTTGTAGATATCCTTGAACCCGAGAAGACTGTCGAACTCGTTGAGGGGATTGGCGGACGCCAGGGATACCTGGTTATTGCGGCGGTCCGATTCGAAGGCGATCCATTTGCCGGAAGGGGAGAAGACGGGGTGGTCATCGTGCGCCATATCGTGGGTGAGGCGTTTGAGCGTACTTTTCTCCAGGTCCCAGACATAGATGTCCGTAAGGCCGTCCTTCATGCCGCTGAATGTGAGGTAGCGACCGTCCCGCGACCAGTTGGGCGAAAGGATGGCCTGCACGTCCGGGGAGATTTCCTTGGCGATACGGCCCTTGCTCTTGCGCGTGGCTCCGATGATGTGGATGACGTCCTTGCCGTGCTTTTTGCTGACGATGGCGATCTGCTTGCTGTCTGGGCTCCAGGTGATGCCGGACTTGAAGGAATGGAAACTCTCGTGCTTCTCCCCCTTGCCTCCCTGGATGACCGAGCGAGTCACTTTTTCGCTCTTGATGTTGAGGATGAAGATGGCCTCCCAGGACTCGCGATCGCTGAAGAAGGCAATCTCTTCGCCGTTGGGGGAAATGGAAGGCTGGAGATTGTAAAAGGAAAGGTCCTTGCCGTGATCGGTTAACTGGCGCGCCACGGTCTTGCCGTATTTGCGCTGTCCCAGCTCCGGCCAATAGATGAACCGCAGTTCCCGAAGCCAGATCTCACCCGCTTCCTCCAGGGACGTCCGGGTGACCTGCTTGAACGCCTGTGGCAGGTCATGGACCTTGTTCAGGGCCTGGATCAGCTTAGTCACCGTCCCTTTACCGTAGGTGGTTTCCACGAAATGGAGGAATAGCTGACCGCCTTTATAGGCCAGGAATCCGCCGAAATCCACGGTGGGAGACGCCACATAGCCGAAAGTGGTGGCGTCCAACATGAAGAATTCCGAGGAAAGATCCCACCCCAGGGAGGCGAATTCCGCGAGGCCTTCGCTCACCCACAAGGGAAACTGCGCCCCTTGTTGGGACACCATTGATGCCGCATTATTTCCAAAGAGCATATCGAAGGTGACCGCATGGACCATCTCATGCTTGAGAACGTGGTAAAAGTCCGTATAGCTGCCTTCGAAGGGCAGCACGATGCGGTTCTTGAATATTTCGGTGAAGCCGCCGATGCCTTCATGCAATGGCAGGCGGATAACGTTCGTCTGCTCGAACTCGGCATGCGAATTATGGAGGATGATCGGAACGCGCGCCCCAAGCTTATGGCCGACGGTGCCGGACACGCTCTTGTACATCGTTTCCACGTGGCGGGCCGCGAAGCCGGCGATGAGATCAGCTCCCTGGGGAAAGTAGATGTCGAAATGCTGGGTCCGGTAATAGGACCAAAGAAATTGGTGGTATTGTACTTTGTTCTGGCCGAAGGCCTGTCCGTGGCCCTGCGAGGGCAAACCCGCCACAAGGGCGGCCAGAAGCAATCCGGCCGGCAAAAGCTTAATCCGCAAGCGTATCCCCTTCAATGCGGGCCTCGGCCCAGTCCACCAAATCCGATTCCGTCCTGCCTTCCGCCTCGTTCCCGGTCAGCCCGCGGAAGAACGCGTTCAAGTCCCGTGCGGAAAGCTGGCCGGGTGCAACCGCGCCGCCCGTCAGGTATCCATACGTAAATGGGCAGCCCAGCATGGGCGTCAGCACGCGGCTGGTTCTGCCTTCGCGGCCCATCGAAAGCAAGGCCCCGTTCGGCGTGGCTTTCGCCAAATCCTGCGCAAAGACCAGCAGTTCCTGCAACTCGGTCCTATCCCCGCAGGTGAGAGCGAACTTCATCCCATCGGGCCGGTGCGAGTGCATTTTCCGAACCATGACCTTAAGTTCCGCCCGGGTCCGGCTTTTCCCGAAATCATGGTGTGAAAGCAGCAGCTTGGGGCCCTCCGGCCGTAAAAGCGACTTGACCTGAGGAGAGAGGAAATCGATCTCCTCCATTTCCACATCAATCCAATCGCAAGCGGGCTCTTTCCCAGCCAGGCCCAGGGATTGCCAGACCTCTTTGCGCCGGGAGGCTTCCGCATCCGGCCAAGCGCCGCCATCGCGTTTTAGACGGAGGGTCAAAAAGGTCTCGAGGGGATTGCCGAACCGCTCGGCGCAATCACGCCGGAAAGCGAAAGCTTCTTCGGAGATTCTAGAGGGTTCGAATCCATCGGCCCTGAATTCCGCCGCATCGCACTCCGCAAGCGCGTCCCAAAGAGCGGGATCGTAACGGTTGGAAGCGGTGACGATACCGATGATTCTGGCTCCAAACCGGTTTTTTGTACTTTCACCCACGATGTCTTTCAAATTTACAATAGTATGCAACCCCGGCCCTATACTTTTCCATCTCAAATCTACAGTATCGGTCGCTCTTGCAAAGGCATTTCTTATCGCCGCTTTGCTTGTCCCGATTTGTCTTCCTGCGGCCGAAGCCGTTTCCAAGCCTCCGGCCCCAGTTACCCCGATTAAGGAAAAAGCAACCTTGCCCGCGCCGGAACAGGCCCTTCAAGCCGGCCAAATCCCTTCCTTCTCCCCCAGTCCCACTCCTGTTCCTACCGGCACATTGTTCGAACCCGGCCACGATGGAGTCATCCTCCTCGCACTTGAATGCCTCTATCGCGGTGATTATGCTTCAGCGGACAGTATCCTTTCGGCCTTGCCCGATTGTCCGGCCCGCGCTTATTTCCGCGGCCTGGTGGGAGTCAATCGCTTCGACGACCTGGGCGATACCTCCGCCCTTTTCGCCGCCGAGGCCCTGTGGGAAAGGGTGGATCGCGCTGCAGACTCCTCCGGTTCAATTTTCCGAAGCGACGCCAACTTTCCCCTTTACCGCGGCCTTTCCGGTCTCCAACTTAGCTACGTAGCCAGCGTCACGGGCGGACGCATCCGCGCCGCCCGTTTGGGACGGAAAGCGGTCGGCCTGCTCCGCCCCCTTGCACACCTCGCGGAAGCGGAAGCCGCCCTGGCGCTCTACGATTATTACAAAGCCACCATGTTCAAAGGCGTGGATTGGGTTCCTTTCGTCATTGCCGACAAGCAGACCCCCTTGAAACGGCTCGAAGCCGCCATTCCCCGGTCGCGTTACCTGCGGGAAATCCTAAGGACCTCCCTGCTTTGGTTGTACTACGACGCAAGCCGCTACGAGGATGGATTGAAACCCATCGAGGCTTTCCTGGTGCGTTTCCCCCGGAACCGGTCCTACCGACAGATGCGGGCGGATTTCCGGTATCGTAAACGTGACCTTGATTCCGCCTTGGCCATCCACCAAAAGCTGGCCTCGGAATACCTGGATTTGGGCCGGATTTACCCAACTCCGGCCTATCTTCCCTTGGGATATCTGAGCTCGGTAGGCAACCTGGCCAAGATTTACGCCTCCAAAAAGCAACAGGATTCCCTGGAGTGGCAACTCGCCATATGGCATTCCCCCAGGTATAGGGGTATGATGAAGTGGTTACCGGCCAGTTTAAAGCGTGAAGTCGAAGCCCTGAAGAAATAAAAGTTGCTGGGGAACGCCGGTTTTCCTTCGCGACCGGACGCTCTCGTCATGTTCCTTTTCACCCCTGAAAAGACCCCGTCGAAACGCGATCCGCGACCCAGATTCCCGATATTTGCAGAGAGAAAAAACCCGCATTTTGCTATCTTTCACCCGGACTCAATGACAAAATCCCCCGCATCTGGAGCCCCGTCCGCCTATGTCGACTAACGTTCATGACATTCCGATCAATCCGAGCGAGAAATCCCATATTGATGTAGACTCCGTGACTATCCGATTCGCGGGAGATTCCGGCGACGGAATGCAAATCACGGGCACCCAGTTTACGGACGCTTCGGCAATTTTCGGGAATGATCTGGCCACCATGCCGGACTTCCCAGCCGAGATCCGCGCACCCGCTGGAACGGTCGCCGGCGTGAGCGCCTACCAGATCCACTTCTCCTCCCAGGAAATCAAGACCCCGGGCGACGATTTGAACGTGCTGGTGGCGATGAATGCTGCGGCGCTCAAAGCCAATATCGGGGACCTGGAAGAAGGCGGAATCCTCCTCGTCGATGAGGCTGGATTCAGCGAAAAGGACATCGAGAAGGCGGAGATGAAGTCCAATCCCCTCGAGGATGGCTCCCTCGACGGATACCGGGTCATCAAGGCCAATATCACCGAACTGACCATCAATGCGGTCAGAGAGACCGGACTCAAGGGTCGATCGGCGGAACTTTGCAAGAACTTCTTCACCCTGGGCATGATGTACTGGCTGTACGACCGGCCTCTCAATCATACCCTCAAGTGGCTGGACGAGAAATATGGTCCTAAGACCAAGTACAAGGATAGGCCAGAAATCGCCGAGTCCAACAAAAAAGCCCTGACTGCGGGATACAACTTCGCAGACACGGTGGAACTCTTCACCTCGCACTACCGCGTCAAGAAGGCCGCTCTGCCCAAGGGCAAGTACCGGAAGATTTCCGGCAACGAGGCCACGGTGTTCGGCCTGCTTACCGCGTCCCAGAAGTCCGGACGTCCGCTTTTCTACGGCAGTTATCCCATTACCCCGGCCTCGGACATCCTGCACGGGCTTTCCAAGCACAAGAATTTCGGCGTCATCACCTTCCAGGCCGAAGACGAAATCGCGGCCATCGCATCGGCCATCGGATCCGCCTACGCGGGCGGCCTCGGCGTAACCGCCACCTCCGGCCCCGGAATCTGCCTCAAACTGGAAGCCATGGGCCTTGGCGTCATGACCGAATTGCCCCTTATCATCATCGACGTGCAGCGCGGCGGTCCTTCCACCGGCCTCCCTACGAAGACGGAACAATCGGATCTGCTGATGGTCATGTTCGGCCGGAGCGGCGATAGCCCCATGCCCGTACTGGCCGCCAAGTCCCCGAGCGATTGCTTTCAGATGGCCGTTGAAGCCGCCCGTATCGCCCTCAAATATATGACCCCGGTGATTCTCCTTACCGACGGCTACATCGCCAACGGTTCCGAACCCTGGCTTATCCCTGATCCGGAGTCGATTCCTCCGATGACCACCAACCTGACGACCTCCAATGGCGAAGCCTTTCAGGCCTATGCCCGTGACCCGATCACCAACGCCCGCAAGTGGGCCATTCCCGGCACTCCGGGAATGGAACACCGCATCGGCGGCCTGGAAAAGGCGCGTAACACCGGCGCGGTGGCCTACGATCCCGAGAATCATCAGGGAATGACCAACGAGCGCCACGCCAAAATCGCCGGCATCGCCAACGACATCCCCTTGGCGGAAGTTATGGGCCACAAAGATGGCGACGCCTTGGTCATAAGCTGGGGAGGAACCTTTGGAACGGTTTCCACTGCCATTGAAGAATGCAATAAGGCGGGCATGAAGCTCGGACATGTGCACTTGAATTACCTGAACCCGCTCCCGAAGAATCTGGGGGAGCTCCTAAACTCGGCGGAACGCGTGATCGTCCCCGAACTGAACATGGGCCAGCTCCGGATGCTCCTGGGCGGCACCTTCGGCATCAAGATCCAGGGCATCAATCAAGTGAGGGGAAAGCCCTTCAAAGTTTCATATCTCGCATCGGAACTGCATCGGATTTTGGAGACCCAGAAATGAGCACGACCACGGCTGAACCGCTGACAAGAAAAGATTTCGCCTCCCCCACCGCCATCCGTTGGTGCCCGGGCTGCGGAGACTATTCCATCCTCACCACCATGCAGGGAATCCTGCCGACCCTCGGTATTCCCAAGGAGAACTTCGTGTTTGTGTCCGGCATCGGCTGCTCAAGCCGTTTCCCGTATTACATGAACACATACGGATTCCACACTATCCATGGCCGCGCTCCCGCCGTCTCGACCGGCGTGAAGCTCACCAATCCGGACCTCCAGGTCTGGGTGATCACCGGCGACGGCGATGCGCTCAGCATCGGCGGCAACCATTTCATCCATGCGCTGCGTCGCAACATGGACTTGAAAATCATCCTGTTCAACAACCGGATCTATGGCCTGACCAAGGGACAATACTCCCCCACCTCCGGCGTGGGCACCGTCAGCCCCTCCACCCCCTATGGCTCGGTGGATCTACCCCTGTCGCCCCTGAGCATGGCCCTGGGCGCGGAAGCCGGCTTCGTGGCACGCACCTCGGACAACGACGTGAAGCACATGGGCGAGGTCTTCGCCGCCGCCGCCGCTTACAAAGGCGCTGCTCTGGTGGAAGTCCTCCAGAATTGCATCATCTTCGCCGACAAGATCCACGACCCCTATTACGGCCGCACCACGCGTAATGACACCATGCTTTACCTGAAGCATGGCGAACCCTTGCGCTACGGAAAGGAACTGGAAAAGGGATTGGTCCTCGACAGGATGACCATGAAAACCAAACTCAACCCCGCCGAGGGGGAAGCCTTGGTCCATGACGAAAAGGAAGGTTCAGGCGCCCTGGCGTTCTACCTGTCCCGCCTGTCGCATCCGGAGTTCCCGGTGCCCGTTGGTGTGTTCCGCAATGTGGAACGTCCTTCGTATTACGATGCGATGAAAGGGCAAATCGATGCCGCCAAGGCGAAGAGCGCTCCGAGCCTGGAAAAGATCTACAACTCCGGGAGCACTTGGACGGTCGAGTGATTTGACTTTGAAATAAACTCCAGAGTTAGGCATTCTCCGAGAATATTGTGGCCGACATAACTATGTCGGCCGCTTTTGTTGATACCTTGGAAAATACCCCCTCGACCACGCAAAATACACCCGGTTTTTCATGGCTATTGTCTGAAACGCATGAGTTGGGGGTGCAGGTAAACTCCCCAAAAAATCAGGCTCAACTCCCGAATTGACGGATTAAGCGGCAAATACGGCCCATTTTAGGGCCACGTTTGTACCTTTGGTTTCGATCTATTCCCCTATAGGGAGCTTTTGCATGGGAAAAGAGAGCTTGGTTACCCATCCAAAGGCCAAAAGGCGCTCACAAATCGAAGCGGAATCCCCTCTCTCGGGCCAAAAATCCGATTACCAGAACGCCCATTCGAGTTCTCTTATATCCAAAGCCGAAATCGGAAAACCGGACTTGTTCCAGTACATGGAATATCGGGTTTTCCTGAGCGACTTCGTGGAGTGGAGACAACGGGGCAATGCGTCATTTTCCAAGCGGGCTTTCTCTCAGAAATACTTCGGTTCGACGGGCATCCTATACACCGTCATCCAGGGGACAAGGGACCTGGGGCCCAAGCTGCGCATCCGTTGCGCGGCCGCATTGGCCCTCAATGCTAAGGAGAATGATTATTTCGAACTCCTCGTCCAACACAATCAGGCTTATGCCGATTTAGAGAGGAATTTCTTGTTCGAGAAGCTCTCCAGATTCCGCAATTCCAAGCCTTGGGTGGTCGCGGAAAAGCAGCATCAATACTACGCGAAATGGTACTACGCGGTGGTGTTCAGCTATTTTGGATTGGACAAGAAGAAGTCCACGCCGAAGGAGATCGCCCTAGAGATCTATCCCCCATTGACAGAATCGCAGGTACAAGAATCCATCGATCTCTTGATGGAATTGGAACTCGTGAAGAAGTCCGAACGGGGGTATGCCTTGACCCGGAACCATCTCGTATCCGGTGGGTTCTCGGGTAAAGTGGCTCTGGAATACAATCGGCAGATCCAGGGGCTTACGACGGACCTGGCCAAGAATGATATCACCAAGTTCAAGGCCTTCAGCACTCAGGTGACCACAGTTTCGACCGAGAGCCTGAAAGCAATCCGGAAAAAATTTTCGGAGTTCCAGGAAGAGATGAAGGATATCATCGCCAAGGACAAAGGGACCGATAAGGTATGCACCGTGGTGTTTCAGATCATTCCAAATACCCAGTAAGAAAGGACGAAAAATGAAACACCTTTCCACTTTGGTGATAATTCTGCTGATGGGATGCTTGAAGCCGGAAAAAGTGAATGGTCCCGATAGGAACCTTGGCGGCCCGGTAATCGAAGACAATAATCTTCTTGCCGGTGCCACTTCCAGCACCAACTGGCCACAAGAAGACGGGGGATCGCAACCGATTGCAGTTTCAGGCCGCGCCGATTCCGTTCTGGTATTGAGATTCAGGAAAATTCTCGATCCCGTAAACCTCGGTGGCAGGATATCCGTATTCAAGGGAGGTGTCATTCCCGCCCTGGAGTCGACCCCTTACTTCACCGTGGATTACCCGGTCTCGGATTCCATCGCATTTCCGCTGACGGAGTTGACCCGTCTTCAAAAGGAAGCTGGGACCGATACGGTATCGTTCACGCTACGGATTGAATCGGACACGCTTGAGTGTCTGCTATTGGGATTCTCCTATTCCCTGAAACTTAAAAAGTTCATAAGTTCGCCGTTTTCGGTATTTTCGGGCAAACCATTCCTGATGAGTGAGATCAAGTATTTCATCAAGGGAGTAGTCGATTCCTCAATTCGCAATTCAGGCCCCTATTTGCAGGGGAAAACCGAATGGTGTTTCTATATTCCCGGCTCGCCTTATTTTTGGAAGGCCGGTTTTGGCGATACCCTACAAATCGGACCGGTTCCATTCGGCGTTTTCCCATTCCGGCTGTTGAAAGTTCTCCATCCGGACGGAAATAAGTCAAAGTATCGATTGGAAGCATACGAAGTGAAAATGTCCTTGGTCTCCTACAACTCTAAGACCTTCCTGGTTAAAGTCGGAGAACAAATCTTTTCATTTGAGTCCACTGCTCCCATATCGATTCGATCCGATAACCCTTAACGGACAGAATCCATCGGGAGCTCGAATGCTCAAGAAAATCCTCGGTTCGGTTTCCCTTTGCCTGCTGGCTGCAGGCCCAGTCTCCTCATTCCCCATTTCCATGGATATCGGCACTTTCGCGATCGATGACTATGGCTCGACTGGAGGCGGCGTTTTCAATCTCAGCTTCATGATCGCTGGTGGACAGAATTTCTTCACGACCGCGAATGCGAATATTCCGGGCTACTCCAGCGCGGTTGCGGCAGCGGGAATGGGGTCTTCGAATCCAAGCTTGGCCCTTGACCTCCGCAATACCCAAGTCACAAAATCCGCCATCACGAATACGAGCAGCAGTTATGGAAGCCGGGGTTATTGCGACTTCGTCTATTATGGCGGACATGGGTTCAACTCCAGTCTTTTTCTTGGGTTGAATGCGGGATTCGGCCAGGTCTCGCCGGCGGAACTCAACATTGGTGCCGGCTACAATCGCTGGCTCCTTACCAACAGCTGTTCCCTCTTCAATGGTGGCGCCCCCGCCACCACCTGGCAGCCCGCCTTCCAAGGCCTCAAAGCCATGCTCGGCTTCAAGTCCTTCATCTTTGACAACAACGTGACCTGGGATCTCTATAACGAATTCTGGGTCAATTGGACCTATCGTGAAAAAAGCCTGTTGAACTCCTTTTTCGACGCCCAGATCAATTATGGCTACAAGCACCTCTACCCCAGCAAAGGCCTCGAGCCCGGCTGCCTCTCCGCCCTGGTCCCTGCCTTCCAAGCCGATTATTGCCGGGAAGCCTTCAGGAATGTCGCCCATAACTACAACGCGGCCTCTGCCAACACCGGTTACTACTATTCCAAAATAATCGGCACGCCTCAATACTGAGCGCAGTCCCGATTCCATCTTTTTTCCTATCGTGGAGCCAAGCATGAACAGATCTGCATTTTATATGGTTATCGCCTCCTTCGCGATTTCGTTGCATGCGTCCCCCGCCTTTCCCGCCATGTCGGAAGCGGCAAATACCGTTGCCGCATCCCCAGCCCCGTCCGCCCCACCCGCTGCGGTAGCCGCTGCGGTCCCGGCCTCCGCTCCGGCTCCCGTCATTGCTCAAGCCAAGGCCTCCCCCACCCCATCGGGCATCTCCGTGACAACGGATACCACAAAACTCGTCGCCAAGCTTTCCTCAAAAGATTCCGCTGCGGCCGTCTTGAAGGCGAAAAGGGATTCAGCCGCGGTCGTCGCCTAAGCCAAGAAGGAATCCACCGACGCGCGCAACAAATTCGTCCGTGATTCCACCGCCGCCCGCAAAAAGGTTGTCCAAGATTCCATGGCCATCGTAGCGAAAGCGATGAAGGATTCCGCTGACATCCGCAATAAATTCGTTCGGGATTCCACGGCGGCGCGCAAGAAGTCCATCCTCGATTCGACCGTCGCCCGCAACAAGGCTGTGAGGGATTCCGCCGCCGCGCGTAACAAGTTCAAACAGGATTCCCTTTCCGCCGTGCGCAAA
>JALYSE010000328.1:0-2246 GCA_030854955.1 Fibrobacterota bacterium
ACGCAGCGAATCCCCCGATAAGTGGAACATCGACACCAAAGCCGGTAAGGGCATGGAAAAGATCTTCGAGGTGCGCCGCACCCATATGGATTGGTTCTTCCTGGACGAGTTCATGAACCGCCAGGTCGTGGACGAGGCGGAGCTTTACATCTACGGTTCCAAACAACAAGGCAACGTTGAGGAGTTCACGGTGGAGGAGACCTACTGGTCCACCATCAAGAACCTGGTGGTGCGTTCCTTCGCCCATTCCGGGGTTCCCCTCATCAAAGTTACCGATGGCGATTACGGGGGCAAGCGCGAACTCTACCTGCGGCATTTCTACGATGGCCTTACCCTGGAAGAGGAATATGCCCGCCAGACCCTGCGCCACGTCCATTCACTTTGGGACCGTCCGGTCCACCTGGAAACGGTGGAAGTGGAGGGGAATTCCGAAACCCGCATTCAATTGACCTACGATGGAAAGGGTTTCTCCAAGATCAACCTGGGGACCTACGTAGCCGGATAATCGGGCGGGCGATGCCTGTTGCGGATTTCAGTCACAGGCGCGGCCCGGCATGCCTCCTGGGTTTTGTTATCTTTACCCCCCGAACCTGCCCCAGGGCTCCGGTATCTGCCCCTTTTCCGGGACCGATGCTTCCGCCTTGCGGCTTTCGGAGCACTATGGAAAGACAGCCCAAACCCGAGTTCTTCCACATCCTCAGGACCCAGCAATTCGACCGGGCCATCCTGGACGAATTATGCGAACTGACGACCGCGATCCGCAAATTTGCAAAGACCAAGGAAGGGTTGTTGTACCTAAGGGGATTGTTGGCCCATAAGCGGGCCATGCTGTATTTCACCCAGCCCTCGACGCGCACCTTCCTGTCCTTCAACAATGCTTGCCAAATCCTGGGCATCCAGACCAGCGAAATCCGGGATTCCTCCACCTCCTCGGAAGTGAAGGGCGAAAGCCTCCTGGACAGTCTCAGGACCTTCTCATCCTACGTCGATGTGGTGGTCATGCGGACCAACCAGGAAGGCCTGGCGGAAAATGCGGCGTCTCTTTTCGACCACATCCAACGCCGCGTACCCATCATCAACGCCGGCAGCGGCAAGGATCAGCATCCCACCCAGGCTTTGCTGGACATCTATACCCTGGAGCGCAGCTTCAAGGACGCGGGCGGCATCGACGGCAAGACCATCGCCATGATGGGGGACCTCAAGCGCGGCCGCACGGTACGTTCCTTGTGCTATCTGATGAAGAATTACCGAAATGTGCGACTCATCTTCATCGCTCCGGAAGCCTTCGCCATGGGCGAGGACATAAAGAAAAGCCTGGAAGGGCATGGTGTGGAATACATCGAGACCCAGGACCTCAAATCCGTCCTGCCCCAACTGGACGCCATTTATATCACACGCATCCAGGACGAGCATGACCAGAACGGTGAGTCCAAGAAAATAGACCTTTCCGCTTTTAGGCTCGGCGTCGAGCATCTGAAATTGATGAAGCCGACCGGGGTCATCATGCACCCGCTGCCCCGTCGGGATGAGATCCATCCAGACGTGGACATGGATCCCCGGGCCAAATACTGGCGCCAGGAACGGAACGGCATGTGGATGAGGGTCGCCATTTTCGTGAAGATGTTCAAGGTGGACCACTTGGTCATGCACGGACATCTTCTGGATTGACAGGGACCTTCCCCCCCTCCGCTCCGATCAATTGTTGATCACCGCTTCGCTTTATTAACCATCCCGTCCCGACCCGCCCCTCCCGCAAATGGGTAAGCAATCCGGATTTCAGCGTAAATCACGCGGATTTCCCCCCGGCATGCCTTTTGCATTACACCGCTCCAACATCCCCATCAAGGGAAAAAAATCAAGGGAGAGCGCATGCGGGCAGGCATACTAGGAACGGAATTGGGACGATTGGCTACGGTGATATTAGGTTTGACCGTCTTCGGCCATGGGCAAGTGATGTGGCAGACCACCCACACCAAGAACGAGGGGGGAGGCTACAACTCCGGTACCTGCGCGTTGACCAGCGCCTCCCTCAAGGTACGAGTCCATCCCGCCTTTCTCGACGTTGAAGAAGACGCGGTAATCGGCGTGGTCGGCAGCGTAAGCATCGGCAACGATCCCAAGAGCCTGGAGATAGTCGCCAATATCACCTTGCCTCCCGGGTCCGCCATCACGGGGGCACTGCTTTGGGATGGGAATACAATCTTGCAAGGCAAACTGCTCGATAGGAACGCGGCCGACAGCCTTTA
>JALYSE010000328.1:2256-3799 GCA_030854955.1 Fibrobacterota bacterium
TCGTAACTCCACTCCGCCAGCGCGCCCGCTTGATCCCATCATCCTTGAGAAAACCGGGGATGGAACCTACCGCTTCAGGATTTATCCCGTCACCCTGGGATTTTCGCGCCATCTCCGCCTTCGTTACCAGTTGCCTCCCGTCGTGGGTCCTGAGGGCGTGCAGATGCCCATCAAGGCCGCTGTGAGCTCCTTGTTTCCCGACTCCAGGCTGCAGGTGCCCGTGACAATAACGAACGGCGGCAGGACGCCGAAAATCATTTTCGCCATGCCTGGAAACATCCGCACGGAAATGACCTTGCCCCGGACCCGTTTGATGACCACCCATGAATTGGGCGACCAAGGCGCAGGATGGGACGAGTGGGGGAACATGCAATCCACACCGGGCATGGCCATCCAACATGTGGCGCCTCTTCGTCAGGCCGCAATCAAGTCCACCTTCACCTCCGGCCAGATGGCGGGCAATTACCTGAATCTTTTCGCGACGGTTTCTCCGGAGGTGCTCAAAGCCCTCAATCTCCGGAGCGCCTCCCGGTTGGCCGTGGTCGTACGCAATGCAGGAAACGCCTACGACTTTCCGGTCGCATGCGATGGGGGCCTGGCGGTGGGATGCGGCAGCCTGATGTTCCACGGAAAATCGGATCAGGTCTGGTCGGATACCCTGGAGTGGGAAGCGTATGATAACGCTGGCAAGCTGCTAGCCAAGGCCAAGGTGAAATCAACCGTTTTCGAAAGCGCCCAGGATACGGGCGTCGCGGTCCTGTGGGCGTCGGCGGTCAGAAATTTCTCCGAGAAGAAGGAATTGCCCTTGGGTCCGGTATTCGGCTTCGTGGACGCTTGGGCCAGCCTCTTGGCCTTGCCCAAGGATTCAATATCTCCCTCCCTGGCGGATTACTACGCCCAGAACGGGGTGCCGCGCATTTCCAACGCCAGCGTCAAGGACGTGATTCCCAACTATGAGGTCGGTCAGGTTCCCAATGGTCCCATTTCAACCGGATTGGCCGCGAAGGTCGGTGCCTTGCCGGACCCGAAAAATTGGATCCTGGAGCGGTTCCAGGGCGGATTCATTATCAGGATCCCAGGCTTGGCCGCGGGTGCCTTTGCCACGGTGGAATTGTTTGACCTGGCGGGAAAACGCGCCGGTTACTGGACGCGGCGGTCGGAGACGGGGGCCCTCAACCTCGCTTCCGCCGCCGTGCGTCCGGGCATCTATCTGCTGAAAGTCCGCATCGCCGGGAGCATGTCGACCAAGCGCATCGTTCTCTGACAAGACCAGGTATGCCTTTTCCCTCCCACCCTTCATGCGGGAGGGATATTCGCCCGGTTACGGGATTTCCTTTGCCAAGCGTCCCATCTCCGGGTAGATTTGGTTTCGCGCTTTGGCCGGTTTATTGAAGCTTCTAAATTTGTCCGGCATTCTCATTTTGGGGTTGCTGCATTCGTTTTTCGAAAGGAATCAAAATGGGAAAATCGGCGCTCGATTTCATAAGAACCGCAGCATCGGTACTCTTCATCGTGGCTGCGCCTTGGGCCCAAGTGGGTTGGC
>JALYSE010000004.1 GCA_030854955.1 Fibrobacterota bacterium
GAAGGTCAATGAACATATCCGCTTCGTCCGCGAGGCGTTCAAATACGTGAAGAGCGTGCGCATCACCTGGGCCGACTACGGTCTCTCCCACGTCGAGGCCTTCTATTCCCGGGCCGACCGCAAGGCGGGGGCGATGATCTACCAGGCCTACAAGCGCGGCATGGTGTTCGAATCCTTCGGCGAGCATTTCAACTACGACGGTTGGAAAAAGATCTGGGAGGAGAATGCCTATCCCCAGGAGCGTATCTTCCGCGAGCGCGGTCTTGATGAAGTGTTTCCCTGGGACTTCATCCATGCCGGGGCGAACAAGGGTTTCCTCAAGAACGAGTACAAGAAGATGCTCAAGGAGGATAGCGCACCCGTTCCGGATTGCAAATGGGGAGACTGCCAGAAGTGCGGCATTCCGGGCAACGGCCTCGACACCAAGCTTTCCCCGATGCCGGAGAAATACCTGGCCAAGAGCCGCGAACCCGCGGAAATAAAGGCTTTGGCCGCGGAACGGAAGAACCGCCGGTCTGGAACCTTTTCCTATTATCTCATCTACAAGAAGTCGGGCCTATCCCGTTACATCGCCCACCAGAACACCCTGGACCTATTCGAGCGCGCCTTCCGCCGCCTGAAATTGAAGCTGAACTATTCCGACGGCTTCAGCCCCCGACCCATCATCAAGAACACAGGCGCCCTGCCCCTAGGCCTGGAATCGCGCAAGGAGCTTCTTGTGATCGAAACGCGTGAGCGCCTGGTCGGGGATCTGCAGGAGCATTGCGTTCGCCTCTCGGCCATGATGCCGGTCGGCATGGAAGTGGTCTCGATCCGGGAAGTACCCAAATCCCGCATGCCCCACGTTTCCGACGTGACCTACCGTTCCGGAAAGCATCCCGCCGGCCTGTCGTTCCTGCAGGGCGGCCTGAAGCGTTTCGAATTGGGCACCTATCAGCGCCATATGAAGAACCGCGAGAAGGACATCGATCTCGCGGACGAAATCCAGGCGGTCTGGATGGAGAATGATGAGCTTTGCGTGCGCGCCAAGACCCATCCGAGCGGCTCGTCCATAAGCCCTTATCTGGCCTTCGCGGGACTGCTCGAAGCGGATCCGGATGCCCTACGCAGCACGCCCATCTACAAGGACGACTTCACCCTGGACCCGGTCCGCGTGGTGGGTCCGTCCCGTACTCCCGCGCGCGGAGTCGTATTATGAGCGTAAACCCGGACACCGATCCCTTCGAAGATCAGGATGCCTACGAGGATTCCGATTCCATTGAACCCGGATCCCTGCAAGGCTCCGGTCCCTTCGAAAACCCGGACTCCGATGAGGTTACCGGAAACGACGAGGGCGGGAACCGGATGGGCAGGGAATTACCCAAGCCCTCGCGGGACTTGCGAAAAAACATCGAGCGCTTGGACGCCCTGCTGGCTGCGGCCGATGATGAAGAGAAGGTCCATGCAGGCATGGGCATCCGTCTCGCCCTGGGAATGGCCCTTGAACTGAAAGAGGGCAAGCCCCTCGGCGCCGAAACCGGTGAACTGGTGGCGGGGTGGGTCCGTAAATACGGTCACGAAGCGGTGGACATTGCCGTGAAGGTAGCCCGGGAATTCCTGACCAAGCCCGAGGATATGCGCATGGCTCTGGGCAGGAGCCTGGGCATGGGAAGCGCGCAGAGTGAGTGAACTCTACGCTTCCATCGATATCGGAACTAACTCTGCGCTCCTTCTCATTGGTGAACGGCGTGAGGGGATCCTGCAGCCCGTTTACCAACGGGCCGAATCGCCTCGGGTCGGCCGCAACCTGGCCGCCACCGGTCGCATCTCGGATGAATCCTTCCTGGCCCTTACGGACGCGCTGCAAACCTTCACCACGGCCATCCGCGGTTGCAATGCCCGCTTGGTGGGGGCCGTGGCCACGGAAGCCTTCCGCATAGCCTCCAATGGACCCGACCTGTTGGCCAAGGTCTCGGAAACCCTAGGCTGCGAGGCCCGCATCATCGCCGGCCCCGAAGAGTCGCGTCTGGGTTACCTGGCCGTGGCCAACCGGCATCCATCGCCCAACCTGGCGGTGCTTGACATCGGCGGAGGCAGCACGGAAGCCACCCGCAAGGGCGGGGGATTCTCGATACCCATCGGCGCCGTAAACACCCTGGAAGCCTGTGGACTTGATGCGGCGGCCTGCCGCACCCGCGCCGCCGCCGCTTTCAATGGGTTCGAAGACTGGCGCGGGAATACCGATCTGGTGGTCGTGGGTGGCACCGTAACGGCCTTGGCCATGCTCGAATTGAAACTGGCCGCATTCGATTCCGACGCCATCGAAGGCCTCCGGCTCGACCGTACGCGCGTTACCGCCGCCATCGACCTGCTCGCGGGACTCAGCGACGACCGCAAGAAGGCGCTACCTGGAATGGATAAACAGCGTTCGGACATTCTGATGCCCGGTCTCTGCATCCTGGAGGCTTTCCTGGACGGCGTTTCCGCCACGGAGTTCCTCGTATCCGATCGGGGCATCCGTTACGGCGTCATCATCGATTGGTTCATCAAGGAACGCGCCCGCCGCCAGGCTGTCGGCCCATGACTCCTCTTTCCATCCGCTGATACCACCTTTTTCAACCCCGCCACCCCGGAACCGAAGTTAAACCATGCGCATCAATCGCTATCTCGCCCTTTGTGGTTTCGGCAGTCGCCGGGCCGTTGAAGATCTCATCCGCGGCGGCGCCGTTTCAGTGGACGGGGAAATCGAATTTGACCTCTCCCGCCAAATCGGTGAAAAGGATAAGGTCCAGGTGCTTGGAAAGGCCGCCAAGCCTCCCAGCGAGCACGAATACGTCATCCTCAATAAACCCAAAGGCTATCTATGTTCGGCCAGCGACCCCTTCGATCGCCCCACCATTTATAAGCTGCTTCCCTCCGGATTCCGTAAACTCCATTACGTCGGACGGCTGGATTACAACAGCCGGGGTCTGATCCTGCTCACCAACGACGGCGGTTTGACCCATTCCTTACTTCACCCCAGCCGCGAGGTGCCCCGCACCTACCGGGTCTGGACCCGGAAACCCCTGGCCCGTAAGGACATCAACAGTCTCCTAGCCGGCGTGGACATCGGGTTCGAGGAGAACGCTGTGGCCGTATCGGTAAAAGCCGTGGGAGACCACACCGAAATCGTGCTTCAGGAAGGTAAAAATCGGGAAATCCGGCGTATGCTGGAAGTGGTGGGTTACCGGGTGGTAGACTTACAACGGATACGTTTCGGAACCTTGGAGTTGGGCGAGTTGCCCGAAGGCGCATATCGCCGGCTCGACGCCTCCGAAGCGGCGCGATTGCATGGGAAGAAAAGGAATTGATGTAGCCCTGTTGCTGATGGTCTTACCGGCCCTCGCGATGTCCGCGTCCGTTCCGATTCCCCGCCAGGAGCATTCCCCCATTTTCCTGTCCATTCCTTCCGCGAACGTCCTCCTGCATGGCCAGTACCGCCTGGCGGGACGGTTCCAGTATTTCACCAGCTCGGAGTTGGGCGCCGTGGACACGGCTATCGGCGAGAGTACAGACGACGCTTTGGCTGCGCAGGTGCAGAATCTGAATTACAGTTCTGAACTCCTGTTCGGCATCCAGAATCGAGCCGAACTCGGAATCCAATACGGCAGAGCCCTGTCGGTTTCCTTCAAGGCTCTGCTGGTCCGCGAGGACCTCTTCTGGCCAGACCTCGTATTTGGCGCGCGCAATCTGTTTGCTTCCCAGGAAGGCGGCCTTTACGGCGTCACCGACAAAAAGACCCTGGAGAACCTACAGTCGGAGAGCTTCGTGACCGCAGCCAAATCCTTCGCCAGCAAATCGCGCCTGCACCTGGGGTTCTCCATCCTCACTCATGCCAACAAGGGACTCGTTAGTCTCAACTGCGGAGTGGAGCAGGATCTGGGTGCCGGCGCATACTTGGGTTACGAAGTGTTCGAACGGTTCTCTGACTTCCACCAGGTGCTCACCCTGCAATGGCGTTATCGCAACCTGGTCGGTCTGAGCGTGGCTATGACCGAATTCCAATCCTGGATCCGTCAAGGCGGCCAATGGGGGTTCTTCATGACCCCCTCCGGATCCCTTTCCAACGGCTACAACTCCCCCGGCATTTCCGTGTCCCTGCAGGTCCTGGGCTGGGTGCCCCATCGCGAGAAGCGCACCCTTCCCGAACGGGTTGCCATCCTGGAAGTGAAGAATAAGCGATTGGAAGGCCAGTTGGAAGAGATGAACAACGTGAAGCGCAGGCTTGCCGAAATGGAGTCCCGGGATCAGGCAACCGAGACCGCCCCATTGGAAGAAAATGTTCCTTCGGAATTGGCGGAATGGTACCAGCCCATCGCCTCGCTGGATCCGCCTGTCAAAGGCCCTCAGCAGGCATCGTTCTATCTCAGATCCATCGCTGAGAAATCAGGATCCGATTTGGCCGATCCCAGAGAGATCCGCGAATTGATGGCCAAGGTCGTGGCGATGGGGCCCGAAGGCGCCGTGGTCGTCAAACGCACCGCCTCCGATTCCGCCGCCGGTCCGCTGAGGGTCCATGCCGTCATGATCATGGCCTACAGCAAGGATACGACCTATACGACGCCCTTGCGCGCCCTCTGCGCCGATGCGGATCCACGCATCCGTCGGGAAGCCCTAATCGCCTTGGTCAAGCTCGGAAGCCGTGCGGCCCTGGAGGATGCGAAGCGTCTGCTGTCCGATCCTGATGAGACCGTGGCGCTTGCTGCGGGCGAAGCCTACCGTAGCCTCAAAGGCGAACGGATCGGATCTAAACCGGCGCCTCCCGCATCCCGCAAGCGCGCAAAAGCGCTTTGAATCCGGCCTTCAGGTCAGCGATTTTCGCAAGCCAATGTTCAGCAGGATAAATCCCTCATTGCGTATCACCCGCAGCATGGCTACGATGGCACGCACCGGATTCCGGCCGTAAATTACGGAGGGATCCCGTTCACCCCATTATCCGATTTCGGGGCCTCCGAAAAGTTTTATATTCCGACCGATCATGCGCACGGCCGATTACGATTTCGGGTTCCCGGAGAACCTGATAGCCTACCACCCGCTTCCCCGGGGCGAATCCCGTATGATGGTGATGGAACGATCGGGACCGTCCCAGGCCGAAGCCAACCGCCGGCCAGATTCTGGACCGGTTTTCTCCCATACTCGTGATTTAGTGGAATTCCTCAATCCCGGAGACGTTCTGGTCTTGAACGACACCAAGGTACTCAGGGCGCGCCTTATCGGGCAAAGCGCTTCTGGGGGCCGTATCGAAGCCCTCCTGCTCGCCCCTTCCGGTACCTTGGGTCCGCAAGGCCTCGCGGCCGTCGGATCCCGATGGGAGGCCATGGTGAAACCGGGCAGGCGTTTCCGTGCCGGCGACCGCATCGCCTTTTCCCCCAGGCTCACCGCCACCGTCGCGGAGGTACGAGAGGACGGCACTCGCATGCTGGATTTCGACCTGGCCCCGGACGAGTTTCTGCGCGAGCTGGAGGTAACTGGCCGGATACCCTTGCCACCTTATATCAGGCGGGAAGCCGACGAAGGGGATGCCGGGTCCTATCAGAGCGTATTCGCCGAGAACTTCGGCTCGGTCGCCGCACCCACCGCCAGCCTCCACTTAAGCGAAGCCATGCTCGAGGCCATCCGGGCCAAGGGAGTCGAGATCCGGAAGGTCACCTTGCACATAGGCGCAGGCACCTTCAAGCCCGTGCAGGCGGAAAGCCTAGAGGGCCACGCCATGCACTCCGAAAGCTATTCGCTGCCCGCAGAGACGGCGGAGGCATTGAACGCGGTCAAGCGCAGGGGCGGAAAGGTTTGGGCCGTGGGCACTACAGTCGCACGTGTTCTGGAGACCCGCGCGTTGGGACTAGGTTCCGATGTTTTCATTCCGGGAGCGGGGGAGACCCGCATCTTCATCTATCCCGGGTACGCCTGGAAGGGCGTGGATGGCCTGCTCACCAATTTCCATTGGCCCCGGTCTACCTTGTTCATGCTGGTATGCAGCCTGCTGGGAACCGATCGGGCCAAACGCGCCTATGAAGAGGCTTTCTCAGAGGGGTTCCGGCTTTTCAGCTACGGCGACGCCATGTTGATCCGATAGGACGCTTGGCGGAATGATTCCTGGAGTTCCGCCATGCGGCCTTTCAATCCTCGTGGACCGCATCCACGAAGGCGCGGGCATGGTCCGGCGAGATGTCCGGAAGGATTCCGTGGCCGAGATTGTACACATGTGGGCGGCCGCCTACCTGGGCCTTGAGGGCCTTGACCTTGGCGGAGATTACCGCCGGAGGAGCGTAGAGTGCGCACGGATCCAGGTTGCCTTGGAACACCTGGCCGGGATAAGCCTTGAGGACATCGCCCAGGTTTACGCGCCAGTCCAGGCCGATCACGTCGGCGCCCAAGGCGGTGAAATGGGGCAGCAGGTGCGGCGCTCCATTCGCGTAATGGACCACGGGGGTATCTGGGAATTTTTCCTTCAGGGTCGCGACGATCTTCTTCGTATGCGGAAAGACCAGATTCCGGTAGTCGTCCGGACCCAGATAACCGGCCCAGGAATCCATGATGGTAATGACGTCGGCGCCTTGGCGCACCTGCTCGCAGAGATAGGCGGTAGTGACTGACGCTAATTTGCCCATCAAGTTGGTGAAGACCTCGGGGCGCGAGAACATTAGGGATTTGAGGCGCGCCAGTTCCTTCGACGACCCCCCCTCCACCATGTACGAGGCTACCGTGAACGGTCCGCCCGCGAAGCCGATAAGGGGGACTCGGTCCCCGAGTTGCCGCTTCACCAGGCGGATGCCTTCGAATACGTAGCCGAGTTCGGAATTGAGATCGCCATCGGGTAACGCATTAATGACCGCGTCGTCTCTGAGGGGATTCGCGATTACCGGGCCCTTGTTTTCCTTGAACTCCAATTGCAGACCCATGGGCGGCAGCAGCACCAGGATGTCCGAGAAAAGGATGGCCGCGTCCACGCCGATCTGATCGACGGGCTGGATGGTGACTTCGGCCACGTGTTCCGGGGAGCGACAGAAATCCATGAAGGAAGGGAACAGGCTTCGCACCCGGCGGTAATCCGCAAGGTACCTCCCTGCTTGGCGCATGATCCAGACCGGCGGCTTCGCCGTGGGCTTGCCCGTGGCGGCATCCAGGAATGAGTTGTTCTTGAAGGTCTTGGTTGTGGTGGCCGGAATCATTGCTTTGGAGTCTGACATGAAGGAGAATTTAGCACAAAACCCAGGAGATATTCCCCCAAGGGCTATTCCATCGAGGCCCCGAAACCCCACCATCCGTCCATCTCCACCTCCTGGACGATTTGGAACGGCGAACCTTCCTTCCAAGCAAGAAAGTGCAATTTGTCTTCCAGGCGCTGGCCGGAAACCAGGAACACGCCCGCACGGCCTTCCGAAACGATCCGGGCCAAACGGCTCCGCAATTGTTCCCGGAACGGCCACAATTCGGTGCGTATCATGTTGCAGATGACCACTCCGAAACGGGCTTCCACATCCAGGGCGTCGATCTCGCCGATGAGGGTGCGAAAGCTGCAAGGTGCGGGCGGCGGGTTCAGAATTAGGTTTTCATTGAGACAGGGGCCGACCACCGGGTCGATATCCAGGGCCAGTACCGAAGCCGCGCCCAATTGCGCCGCGTAGAGGGCCAGGATGCCGGTGCCCGTGCCGATGTCCAAGACGGAAGCTCCCTTTACGTCGACCCTTTCCAGCAAGGTGGCCGCGATGCGGGTGGATTCGTGGGAACCGGTGCCGAACGCCATTTTCGCCTCCAGGCGGATGACATGACGCCCGTCGGAGGGCGAAGCTACCCAGGGTGGCAGTACCACCAGGGAAGGGGTGACGTCCACCGGCGTCTGCCGATCCCGCCAACTGCGATCCCAATCCTCAACCTTTTCCTCCCCGAAGGAGATTTCCTTACGATCCCCGAACCGGGTTCTGGCCAATTCCATCTCGACCCGGGTCCCGAAAAAACTTTTCAGCAACGCGCCGTTCGGGGCGAACGGTACGCCGGTCGGGGCGACTTGTTCTCCAATTTGGGAGAGTGGTGAGTTTTCCTCAACCTCCTCAATGCCGGTCGCGCCGGATTCAAAGAGGCCATCCTGATCCAATTCCAAATCCCCGGTTGTGGTCCGGAAACATAGCCACCAATAGGAATCCAATTGCTGCCTCCAAAAGTCGGCGAAACCGCCAGGAAGGGCAAATATAGGCACTATTCCTTACATCTTCCGGGTGTTTAAGTATATTAACCCATCCATTCCGGGGCCATCTTGGAGCGCCCGGCACGGACCTCTGAAAAGGAACCCAGTGAGCGAATTCCCGACCACGGTTGTGTCTTATGAGCAGGTGCTCAAGGACGCCCGTGATTGCGTCGCTACCGGTTTGGACGAGGTCCACAAGCTCATGCTCGAGGTGGCGGACAATGCCCCAGGCAAACTTTCCGGCCAGCTGAATTCTCTGCTCGTTCGCAAGGGCAAGCGCATCCGTTCCACCTTCCTTTTCCTCCTCGCCTCTTCCGGCGGGAATGGGAACCAGGAGCGCGCGGTTCGGGTGGCAGCCGCCATCGAACTCATCCATCTGGCCTCCCTGGTGCATGACGACATTATCGACGACAGTGATTTGCGCCGCAATGAAAAAACGGCCCACAAACGCTGGGGCAACCGCATGGCCGTGCTGCTCGGGGACTATACCCTGGCCAAATCCATGGAAATGGTCTGGAGCGATCGCGATCACCGCATACCCCTGAGTCTTTCCAAGGCCTCCAGCCGCCTCATCATGGCGGAGGTGATGGAGGTAGAAGGGGCCGGCAACGCGGGCCTCACCCTGGAGCAGTATTTCGCCGTCATCGAAGGCAAAACCGCTGCCCTACTCATGGCTTGTGGCGAATGTGGATCCATCCTCGCCGGGTTCGACGAAACCATGGTCAAGGCGGGCAATGAATTGGGTCGCAATTTCGGCATGGCCTTCCAGATTATCGACGACCTGCTCGATTTCGGCTACGGAGCCGAGAACCTGGACAAGCGTACCTTCTCGGATCTCAAGAACGGGTACTTTACCCTGCCCCTCATCCTCTTCTTCGAATCCTGCAACCCGGCCGAGCGTGAGGAAATGATGGCCTTGCTCTCAACCGCAGGACAGGAAGCCAGCCAGGAACAGATCAAAAATCTGCTGGAATCCCGCATGGCGTTTCAGAAGGCGCGGGACATCGCCTTGACCCGCATCAACGCCTGCATGCCGTTCCTGGAAAGCCTTCCGGAGACGGAAGCATCGCTCCACCTCAAAAAGGTGTGCCGACTGATGGCCGACCGCTCACTTTGAGGGACCGCTCTCATAGCGCGGCCCGCTCCCTCTGATCAATCTCCCGCTTTAAGTATGTAGATGGGACGGATTCCGATTCCCGTCCTCGTCAGGAGCGCGGGCCGGCCGGCCATCCGGGGGATTCTATTTCGCTTTTTGCTTCGGGATTTTTCTGACCGATTTAGGCTTGTCCACGCCGCGCTTTTCGCGGTTGGACGCGGCCACATCCTTGAACCGGACGTGGTTGGAGTTGTCCAGTGAGAAGAAATGCTCGCGGGAGCCGTCGTCCTTGGCCACGAAGTACATCTTGTCCGTCTTCATGGGATTGAGCGCCGCGCGCAGGGCCCCGCGGCCGGGGCTGCAGATGGGCCCAGGTGGCAGTCCCGTGAATTTGCGGGTATTGTACGGCGAATCCGAATTCAGATCCGAGACGTACAAGGGGCCAGTGGGTTTTCGCACCGCAAAGCGGACGGTGGGATCCGCGCCCAGGCTCCAGCCCTGCACCAGGCGGTTATAGAAGACGCCGGCGATGGGATCCTGCTCCGATGCCACAGCGGCTTCCTTCTCCACGATGGAGGCCAAGGTGAGCCATCCCCTCTGGCCGTATGTCCGGTACATGGGGGAATCCAGATTGAACTCCCCGATTATATCGAGGAAGCGTCGCGTCATCACCTTCAGGACGTCCCGTTCCGTCACCTTCCAGGGTAACACGTAGGTGTCGGGGAAGAGGTACCCCTCTAGGGACGGGGCCCCGGAGATGCATGACTTCGCGAATTCCGGGGAGTTGACCAGGGAATCGAAGCGGATACTGTCCAAGGGAAACCGGGCCTTGAGGATGGAATAGATTTCCCAGGAGGCCTTGCCTTCCGGGATGGTGACCACCTGGGTGGCCATCTTGCCGCTGGTCAGCTTGAAGACCATTTCCAGGGTCGAATTGGAAGGCCGGACGTAGAAATAACCCGCCCGAATCTTCCTGTCCTGTCGTGAAATCCGGAGGAAGGTCTTGAAGACGATGGCGTTTGGGATGAGGCCCTTGGCATGGAGATCCTGCGACAGATTCGTGAGGGAAACCTTGGGAGGGACCTCGAAAAGGACGTCTCCCGAAACCGGGTCCGCTTCCAGCCCCGTTTCCGAAAAGGGCTTGGAGACGGATTTGGCGGTCAGGACCCATACGACGGAAAGGGACGCAACGATCCCCACGACCAGCAAGGCAATGCCCCTGGAAAGAGAGAATCCTTTTTTTCCCTTTTTTGCCATGGAAATGAACGAGCTAAGGTTCGTCTAGTCCTGAACCAAGTATGAAAAATATCCGATCAAATTCCAATTTAACGCCGATCTTCGCAACGCACACCAAGGATTCCTTTCAATCCGCCGGCTTGGGCGGGATTTTCGCACTTATCTCGGCCTTCCCGAAGGCGCCGGTCCCGGCCGCCAAACCCTTCCGGACGCGCTCGGCCACCAAGGCCGGTTCTATTTGGCGCAGGCAGGAGAAGTGATCGCAGGACGGCATGGAGCCCAGATAATAGCATGGTCGGCAGGGAATGTTTTCCAGGAAGACCGGGTTAGACGTGATGGGATTCCATTTCCTGGGATCCGTGGGACCGAATATGGTGACCGTCGGGATGCCGTACGCGGCAGCCAGGTGCATGGTTCCCGTATCGTTGCCGACCACCAAGTCGCAGGAGGCGACTTCCTTCCGCAAGCCTTCGTAATCCAGGTGACCGGTGGTATCGATGATTTTGCCTTGCGCCTTTGCCGCGATCCACCCCCCTGCTTCCTTTTCATCCGGCGTACCCAGGAGAATAAAATCATGGCCTTCTCGGGACAACAGGGAAATGAGTTCGGCGTAACGCTCCCAGGGCCACTTCTTCTGCGGCCAATTGAAAGAGGATCCGAAAACAACCCCGATCCGTTTGCCGGGTACGCCTGACCGTTCGGGATAGGGTTTCCGGTCATACAAGGGCTCAGGAAGGTTTCCAGGAATTTCCATTCCCAACACCCGGTAGAAGCATTGCCACTCCGGCATGGTTCGGGGGAGGGGTACTTCGAAATCATGGTGCTTGGGCAACGCGCCTTCCACCTGAAATCCCCGGGAAAAGGGGATGCCGATCAGTCTTTTCAGGATGGGTCCGGTCCCCCGGTAGAGTTCCAGATCGATGAATTGGACGTATCGGTTGCGGCGCAGTTGCCTTAGCATTCCAGCCAGGCGCGTCCACAGGCGGGGATTGAGAAGCTCAAGGACCAGGCGCCGGCCGGTGACCGGAAGCACGTGGACGCCGCGGATTTCCGGAGCGCGGCGGTAGACCTCCGCGATGCGGGACGAAACCAGCATATCGATGACGATATCGGGATGGCGCCGTTTGAATTCCCGGATCGCGTAAAGGGAAACGATCGCGTCTCCCAGGCAGCACCATTTGCAGATGAGCACGCGTTGGCGTCCCGTCGGCTCCGCGGCTTTGGGGCGGTTCCCTTCGCGGGCGCGGATGAGGGAAAGGGCCATCCGCATGGCGCCGTGCTCCAGGGTGCGGACAAACGCATTGCTGCGGGTCAAGTCCGGCCTCCTGCTGCCAGTTCCGAGAATGCCGCTTCCAAGCGGCGCGCCGCGGCGGAAGGCCCGTAGGAGTCCTCCGCCTGCCTTCTGGAGCCAGCCAATGCGGCTTCGCCGGGATAGTCCCGGAATACCGCCGAGACGGCCTGGGCCAATTGGGCCGGTGTGTCCAGGTCCAAGACGGAAAGGGTGGGGAACTCCCCCGCGAGGGCGGCGAGGTTTCCCGTCCGGCTCGCCAGCACGGGTAACCCACAGGTTACTCCTTCCAGCGCGGCCTTTCCGAATTGTTCGGCCTGCCGGAGATTCTCGGCCGTGGGCACCACCACCAGGGACGCTCCTTCCAGGCCGGCTTCCAAGGAGCCGTTGTCGATATGGCCCCGGAAGTGGACCCGCGATGCGAGACCCAGGCCTTTGGCCAGATCGGTCAGGCGCGTGCGTTCGGGTCCGTCGCCGATGATGCGCAGTTCGTATCCGGGCAGGTGTGCCAGGCTTTCGATCAAGAGGTCCACTCGCTTAAGGGGGATCAGCCTGCCGACGAAGGCCAGACAGCGTCCGGAGGCGTCGGCCTTGAGAGGCCGACGCAGGCGTACCCAGAGCGGGATGGTGAAGATCCTTCCCGCGAATCCCCATGCGCGGATGCGTTCCGAAATCTCTTCCGTGGGGGCGATGCAGGCCCGCGCGGTCGCGAACACCGACCGCAGGACGATCCGAAACGGCCAGGGAAGTCGTTTGGGACGGTTCTCGGCGCTGTAGAAAATCAGGGGGATTCCCAATTCATGCGCCACCCGTCCCACCTGCCATGTCGACAGACACCAGGGTTCCTCCCAACAATAGATTACGTCCGGCTTCAGACTGCGCAACAGACGCCCGAGTCCCACCCAGAGGAACAGGGAATTGCGTCCGGTGGCGATGGTGGATAGCGCATGCATGGCCGGCTGCCCATCGCGCGGAACCGCCGGAGCTCGGTAAACGTGGCCCAGAGAGCGCGCCTTCCAGATCTTTGGAAGGATTAGATCCACGTGAAGGGTCGTCCAGCCCGCGAATGCGAGCCGGTTCTCTTCCGCAGCCAGCGGGTGTCCGATGACGGTCACCTTCCTAACCACGGAAACCGCTCAGGGGTTGAGGGCCGATATTGCGCACGCCCTTGTTCCGCGCCACGCGGGATTCGGTCTCGGACCCTTCCAGGGCCGCCTTCGCCGCCTTTTCCAGGTCGTCCTCTTCCCGCCATTGCCGGTAGAAGCGGGAGATGCAACCCATGCTGAACCAGAAGAAGATGTCTCCCGGGGGCGTATGCAGATGCGTACCGGTAAGGTTGAGTATGGAAAGCATGAAGACGATGGTGACCAGCAGGCGCACCAACTCCGCCGTATCCTTGTGCTTAGAATTGGAAATCACCTTCATGCCCCGATAGAATCCCACGAACACGATGGCCAGGAAGCAAATCAGGCCCGGATAGCCGATCTCCCCCAGGGTCAGGAAATAATAGCTATGCGCGTAACCGGTCGTGCCTTGGCCCTTGCCCAGGGGGAAGTGGAGGGACGTGTATATGATGCCGGCCCAGATCTCCATGCGCTTTTGCACGCTGTACTCCTGGAGAGGATTCGCCAGCGCGGCGGTGCGGTTTTTGATCATGGTTTCGGTCAGGTTCGGATTTTTCTGGTTGACCGCGGCCGAGATGGCCGCGTTCTGCGCGAAGCTGCCGCCTCCGCTTCCTCCACCGCCGCCGCCCTTGGCGGACATGGCGTCGATGCCGCCGATGCCGCCGACTATGCAAACGATGAGGCCCCACCTCATCCAGGTGTTTTTCAGCCGGAGGAAGACTCCGTAGAAGAAAATGCCGGCGCCGCAGGCCAGCCAGTTGGTGCGCACTGTGGCGATCAGGATGGGCGCGATGGAAGAGAGGGTAAGCAGCAGGCCGAAGGGGGCGGTGTGGCGTCCCCTGACGAAGATCCAGAACAATCCGAGAATGAAAAGAAGGGTCATGCCGTCGGACATGGCTGCGGGGGAAACGTAGGTCGAAAAGGGACGGATCACCCCGTCGATGCGCAGGGTAGTGAATGAGATGGCGTCGAGCCATTTCTGTTCGAAGGCGGTGAAGCCGAACAGGATTTGCTTGATGCCGTAGAGGGCAGTGATGAAAAGCAGCCAGGATGCGTAGCCCAAAATCGCCCGCGTCTCCCGGTAGGAAGTGAGGATGTAACTGCCGGCGAAGAAGAAGAACACGTACAGGCCGTTGAACTTGAAGCCGTACAAGCCTTCCTGGAGGCTCGATTGGTTCCCCACGAAAACCTTTATGAAAAGGAGCAAGGTGTAGATCACGATGAGCGTCGAAAAAACATCCCTGGAACGCTCCTTGTTCAAGATCCATAAGAGTATCAGTGCCATGATGAGGCCGCCCATCACCCCGTCCGAAATGAGCATCAGGTAATCGAGGGTCGGCCGTTCGCTTATCAGGTAGTACATCCGGCGGAACACGGGGATGAAGAGCGGAAGGCAGAACAGGTAATAGACGCCTAATTTCGGGAACTTGAGGGTGGGGATGAGGAAGAAGGCGATGCAGAAAATCGCGGTTTCCATGCGCGTAGGGATGTGCATCAGGCGGTAGACGAATCCGAAGCCTGCCAGCATCAGGATGGGGAAGATCAGGTATTTATAGAATACGGTCTTCATTGGGGGCCCGCCGTTCGGGCCTGGGCCATGCGGTAAAGGTCGAGATAGGAGGAGGCCACGGTGGGAGGCGTGAACCGGCGGGAGAACTCGCGGGCTCTGCGGACCATTTCGCGGCGTGATGCCTCGTCCTTGAGGATCCGGCCCACCAGGGCTTCGGCCATTTCAGGGGGCGCTACGATGCCGGTGTCGCCGTCCCGGACCAGGTATTCGCTGCCCGCATGGGGAGCCGTCACCACCAGACAGGAAAAGGACATGGCTTCGATGATGCCAACCCCGAAGCCCTCGTAGCTGGAAAGGCAGAGATAGACCCAGGTCTCCCGGTAAAGCTTAGCGAGTTCATCCTGGGATATCCGCGATCGGAAATCGACCCCGGCAAATTCAGGACGGGCCTTCAGTTCCTCGACTTCGCGCGCGGGGCCCACATAGCTCAGGCGCAGTTGCGGAAAAGGAATTCTTAATTTCAGAAAAAGGCTCAGGGCATCGTCTCCGCGCTTGCGGGAGCGGCGCGATCCGAGATAGACCAGGCTCGGGTAGGCGGTCTTTTCGGAAGCGACCGGATCCGGCAGGCAGGGCAGCATGCAAGGGATGACTCGGTCCACTCCGGGAAGGTGGGCGGCCACATGGGGGGATATCCCCACCGTAAGGCGGCAGCGCCGGGCTTCGCGCTTTTCCATCCAGTAGGAAAGGCCTTGGGCGATCTTGCCTTTCAGGTTGCGGGCGTGGCGGTATTCCAGGGCTGCGGTGCCGTAGAAGGTCCGCACGTAATTCCCCCGGTATTTGAGGAATCCGCCGTCGCCGTGCACATGGACGGCGTCGTAGCCGGTCATGTCGAGACTCCGGTACCAGAGGGGATACCAAAGGCGCTTGAGGAAGGGCGCGAACCGCAGCGCCTTCCGCAGGCCGGGGAGGTCGATGGCGACCACCCGGTAGCGTGCGTCCGCCGGTTGCGCCGAATGGCTGTATACCGAGACCTCATGGCCCAGGTCGGACAATGCATTGGCGAGACGGTGGACCTGGATGGCCACTCCTGCATAGGTATCAGGGGGGAGATCCCGATGCAGGAACAGGATCTTCATGTCTCGGACTCCTGCAAGAAGGACCATGTAGCGCGAGCCACCGCGCTGGCGGTGAAACGTTCCCTGACATTCCGGTCCTGAGCCTCCCGGATTTCCTGTGCCTTGGCTTCGGGAAGCGGCAAGCCTTCCAACATGGCCGCGAGGGATTCCGCGTCCCCTTGCCTAAATGTGGTTTCCGGAAACAAGGTCAGTTCGGGGATGTGGCCGGAATCGCTGCCTAGGGCGATGCAACCGCACAGGATGCCTTCAATCAGGGATCGGCCGATCTGTTCCTTCCAATGGCCCATGGTCATGGAGGGAAGGATGATGTAACCGGCCGCTTGGAATAGGCTCCTCAAGTCGTCGCCTTCCAGGGCTCCCAGATGGATCCAGCGGCCTTCGAGGGATTCCGGAAGAGATTTCTCCAAGGGTCCGTTTCCCGCGCTCACAACACGCAACTTTGGGAAGCGCGGCAAAACCCGCTTCAAAAGCAACAGGCCCTTGGCTTCCACCATGCCGCCCGCATAGGCGATGACCGTTTCATCATTCGCCACACCCAGCTTGTCCCTGAAAGTCTCTTTAGCTTTCACCTCCCCGGGATAGTAACAGGATTCGGATCCCCATAGGGGAATGACCCGCGAGGGCTTTCGGAAGCCGTGGGATTTGAGGACCTCGTCGGCTTCCCGGGAGGCGGCGATGCAGCGGGACACCAAGGCCTGGTTGACCCAGGTGGCCAGGCGGTGATGCCAACGATGGTAGCTGGGCCGGGGCAGGTTCTGCAAGGTATAGCTCACGATACGGACGGGCGGCCAGATGAGTCTGGCCATCAGCGAGTGCCAGGCGAGGCTGGGTCGGTCCATTTCGTCCATGATGTAGAGGTAACGCGGGCGGAATGCCCAAAGATGGAAGGCGAGGGCTGGCACCCAATACCTGGAACTCCGCTCCGGCAGATAACTCACGGGCACGATTTCGCAACCGGTTTCCAAACCGCCGGATTCCGGCTCCGCCCCAGGGTCGTTCCGCGCCGCCGTTTCGCGGTCACGGGAATGGGACTGGGCGGAGTGGTCCGATCCCCGCGCGTCCCGGTTCCCGCTTCCCGCGAAGGTTTTCGATCCATGGGTCCAGCGGCGCGGGGACAATACCCGCACGCGCATGCGTTTCGCCAGTTCCAAGAAGAACTGGCGGTAGGAGGGTACCACGGCTCCGGACCAGAGGATCAGGACTTTCACGGGGATTTCAACCTCGCGATCTCGCCCAATCTCCCCGCGCAGATAGAGCCAATGCAGACCTGTTCGAGGAACGCAACCGTCATGGCCTGTCCGGCAGGGACCAAGCCTCGCAGGCGCTGTGATCCCGTCAGTCCCGGCGTCCGGAACAGGTAGCGCAGGCATTCCTTGAGATACAGCGCGGAGTATGTGCGGCACCAGGCGAAAAGGGTGCCGCGCGCATCGCGGTAGTGACGCACGCGCCCGTAACTGGCAGGGTGCTTTTGGTAAAGCCGCATCTCCGCCCGGACCAGGCGATCCTGGGTACCATAGGCGGCTCGCAGGGCCTTGGAAAAGATGCGCGGAATGTGCGGATGTTCCACCACCAGGTCGGGACAGAACGGTATGGGGCCGAGGCGGTCAATGATGGTGAGGGCCAGGTCCGTATCTTCCCTGTAGTTCATGAAGTCTTCGTCGAAGCCGCCGAGGGCCAAGATGTCCTTCACCTTGAACGCCATGTTGGCGGTGGCGTAGGTGCCTCCGGCGGGGTTGAACATGGAGTGCGTGAAAGGCAATTTGGGGCCCGGAGTGGGGCGAACGGCCCCTTCAACCGCCACCGAATCAGAAAACCGGTCGGGAAGGGCTGAGAGAGTTTCGAAATACCTTCTATCCAGGATGCAATCGGTGTCGGAAAAGGCGAGCCAAGTCGTCGGTGAGAAGCGCAGGGCATGGTTGCGGGCATGAGCGATGGAAAGGTGCGGCAGACTATGCACGGTGATGGAAGGATGGCCGGCTGCGGCTTCGCGCAATACCGCAGGCGTCTCATCGCTCGAGCCGTCGTCGACCACCATTAGTGGAACCAGGGATGCGCCTTCGCGCAGGTAGTTGCCCAGAAACCGCTGCAACAGCGGCGCTTGATTGTAGGTGGTCATTGCAAGCGAGATCTGAGGCGCGTTCACACCGCTCCCCGGCCCAGGAACACGGTCGGAAAAGTCGCCAGGATGATCTTGATGTCGATCGCCAGGGTGGCGTGCAGAGCGTAGTACACGTCCAGATCAACCATGTCGTCGAATTTGAGGTTGGAACGGCCCCGCACCTGCCATAGTCCGGTCATCCCTTGAGGCACCGTCATGCGTACCTTCTGGATGTCGTTGTATTGGCTCACTTCGCGAAGGAGGGGCGGCCGCGGTCCCACCAGAGACATATCGCCGTGCAGCACGTTCCAGAACTGAGGCATTTCGTCGAGACTGGTGCGCCGGAGGAGCCGGCCGATGCGCGTGATGCGCGGATCGTTGTGCAGTTTGAAGGTGATGCCGCCGGACTCGTTCAGATCGTCGACCTCCCATTGCCGCAGGTGCGCGCCCACCTTCATGGTGCGGAACTTGATGAATTTGAAACGATGTCCGTATTGCCCGACGCGGGTCTGGACAAAAAAGATGGGGCCGTGGGAATCGATCTTGATAAGAAGGACCAGCATGGGGAAGGCGCAGAAAAGAAGCATGAGTCCGGCCAGTGAGCCGACGATGTCCACCAGGCGCTTTATGGCGCGGTAAGCACTATCTACGATTCCCTTCCAAGAAGTTTGGCCCATATGTTTCCAGCAATCGCAGGGCGCAGGCCTCCGGAGCGAATTCCGTTCCGATTTCGGCCGCTACCTCGCGCATGTTTTCCGGGATCTCGATACCCCCCGGATTCACAGGAATCCGATGGATACATTCTCTTATTTTTTGCGCTAAGAATGCGCTATTTTCCGCCGGAAACAGCATTCCCCTGGAGGGTCGATCGATGATCTCCGGGATGCCGCCCACATCGCTGCCCAACAGGTAACATCCCCGTGAAAGCCCTTCCAGGGCCGCGTACGGATAGTTCTCCATCAAGGATGGCATAATCAGCACCCCGGCCCAATCATAATGCCTGTACATCAGGGAATGTTCACAGGGACCCGCGTATTCCAGCTCGAAACCGCGCCCGCGGGATTGGGTTTTCCGGGAACGGTGGGACTCGAAGAAATCGATGCATTTCACGTCCAATTCACGGGTTGGAGGATACATGTGGCCCACCACTCTCAAGGTGACGCCGGCGGCCTCGGGTCCGAGTTCATCCAAAGCCTTCAACAGGACTTGAAGCCCTTTGCGATGTTCCACCCGGCCCACGCAGAGCAGGTTGGTCGCGCGCTTGGCGCTCCAATCGATGGGCTGGTTCCAAAGCAGGAGCGGATTGCGGTTCACCTTGACCTCGCGGCCCACCTTCAAAGTCTTGCGGACGTAATCGCCCGCCATGAACTCGCTGGGAGAGACCAGCAGGTCCGATCTCAGGCACGCGCGCCGTTGCAGGCCCAGAAGCAGGCGGCGCTCCAGGAGATTGTCCGCATAGGCGTCCATCCATGATGTATGCACCCGGCAGACGAGCCGCGGCTTTTTGGCACCCCGGGAATGCGGAAAGAATGCGCCCTCCCCGGAGGTTTCCGGGTATTCCCAGGCGTCGAACCCGGATGGATCCAGGGCCGTCTCCAGGTAACGGGCCGCAGTGCGCGCCCAGGTCAAAGCATCCAGGTAGTGAGGAAGGACGCGGCGGTACCAACTGCGATATGGGTAGAACAACTTTCCACCGGAAAAGTGGTGGTCGAGCATCGCGACCCGGTGCACGGTTACTCCACGGCGCGACACGATTTCCGTTTTGGGTCCATTGCAGACCACATGCACTTCGTGGCCGTTGCGCGCCAGCAGATCGGCGGCCGCAGCGGAATAGGTGGCGATGCCGCCCACGTGGGTAAGGGGAGGGAATTCCCGGGACAGGATGCCGATCTTCACGCGCCCCCCGCCTTGGGCTCCGAAGCCACCCGGCTCCAGGCCGCCAGGAGTAAGCCCGGAATGGTTCTGCGGCTTTCCCGCAGGTAGGCCGTCTGGGCGGGCAAGGCTCCGCGATCCGATCCCAAACAATGGGCCCGCAAAGCCCTAAGCCAATCGTTTTCGTCTCCGGGCCTGGCCGTCAGCGCTCCGGTCACGGCCGCCACCGCCTTCATTTCCCCCGTCGCCGAGCCGATGCAGGAGAGTCCCGCCGCCATGCCTTCGAAATACACATAGGGGCTGTTCTCCCACAGGGACGGCGCGACCAGGGCGGTGAACCGCGCGAACAGTTCGCCGCGCTTTTCCGGAGGGCAAGGGCCTTCGAACAGGATGCGGGCGCGAATATGCGCCGGTTGGGATTCGACCAGGTAACGGATGGCGGCGGCATAAGGACCGGTGGTAGTTCCTCCCGCCAAGGTCAGGTAAGCATAAGGCCGTTCGGCGGCAAGGCGGGCGAAGGCCCGGACCAGCACCAGCACGCCTTTCCGTTCCTCCAGCCTTCCCAGGTAGAGAAAGCGGTCGGGAAGAATTCGGGTGGGGCGTGGAGCATTCCGCTCCGCCATTTCCGCGGGGTCCTCGGGAGCCGGGGACCAGCCTGATCCGTCGCCGCTGAAGCGCTCCGGAATCGTGGCAGCGGAATCCCCGGCCGGTTGCCGGGACGGATCGAATGCATTGGGAAGCGAAGCGGAGGCATACCGGGATGCGATTTCCTCGGCATCCGTTTCCGGAGGCATGGGATTGGGCACATGCGCCCAATTCCGTAGCCAAGGCAGCTTCTCCTTCACGAACTCGGCCGAAGGAACGGTGATATGCTTGGCGCGCCGTAGGCAATCCTTTTCGCGCCAGGCCCCGAGGCGCGCGGACAGACGCTCCCTGCACCTTCCCGCCGGCGCTGGTACCAGGAAACTGGGCGTATGCACCCTAACCATGGTCCTTCCTCGCAGGACCTTGTTCCGCAAGGCGAAGAATCCATACCCCTGAAAATCGCAGAACTCATAAACTCTTCCGGGAGCGTCCCCTGCCTCCAATTCTGAGTTCAGCCAGTAGGCGTGTTCCCACAGGACGTTCTCATGGTAAAGCAGCCGGTAGGCCACCCCGCAGACCGGCCGGCGCAACCAGGGTCGACGGCCGATCGGCGTTACATTTTCGCCAGGATAGGCATTGGGATTGTGAGTGTAGACGCGCGCAGAATGGCCGGCTTCCCGGCAGGTCCGCATCGCAAGGCGGATATAGGTGCGGATGCCGCCGCCTGCCGCGTCCTGAGGTTCAGAGTCGATGAAGATGACTTCCATTTCACAGTCCGGAAAGCGCCATCAGGGCCTTCCTTCTTCGGCGGTCAGTTTGCGCGCGAGCACCCAGGTGACGGGGCGGGGAAGAAAACGCGACATGGCCTCCAGGATCCGGCGATCGTCCGCCTTGGGCTTGAACATGGCCAGGCTCAACACCAGATAGACCAGGCCTGAAACGGTGCACGCGAACCCCAGCCTTACAGCGCGCGGACCCAGGAGAAGGTCTACATCCCGGCTGGTCCATTCCATCAGGAGATCCTGCATGGGCCGGAACATCGCAAAGGCGGGGTGGTTGATTGTCAAAAGCCAGGTCATGATGATGGACATGACCCCGGTCGCGACGGTGCATTTGCCCCAAGCCGACCAGGGGATGCTCAAATCCATGTTGCGCGACGTATAAATGAATCCGCCAATCACGCCGAGGGAGGTGGTGAAGGAATAGCAGATGGCCGCCCCGCGCGCGCCGTACTTGGGCACAAGCCAGAAGCAAAGGGCGATGTTGAGCACGGCGAGGACGGCCCCGTACTTGAGAATGAAACTCTGGCGGTTGCTGGCGTAGATGACCGCGGAACCGGGCTGGGCCAGGGAGGAAAGCAGGGCGCCGCCGCAAAGGATCTGGAAACAATCCTTGGCTTCCAAATACGCATGTCCATAGAAAATGACGATCAACTCGTAGGCCGCCAGGAAGCAGATGGCCACGGTGGGGAAGATGATGAAGGCCGAATAACGCAAGGCATGATGGTACGTCTTCTTCAGCTTTTCCATCTCGTTGCGGCCGTGCTGCTCGGAAGAAAGCGGGAGCAGCATGCGCCACATCAGGTTGGGCAGGGTGCCCGTCAGTTTCACGATCAGATTATGGGCCAGGTTGTAATAGGCGATCTGGGGGGCGGCGCAATAGCGGCCCAGGAAATAGTTCTCGGACCGGGACCACACCACTAGGTCGACGAAATGGATACCCACCCCCGATCGGTTGTAATCCAGGATTTCCTTTTTCCACTTGCCGTCGTTGGGGCGGAACCGGAACCAGCCTTTGAGCAGGCCTTCATTGCGCGCGGCCAGGTAGAAAAAGACGAGGTTGACCACCGAGAAAAGTAGGTTGATCCAGAACAGGGATACCAGCCCCCAGCCGTTCATCATCGCATAGATCTTCAGAATCAAGGCCAAGGGAGTGACGGTGAAGGAGTGCAGAGTCTGGTAACGGAACACCTGGGCGCCTTCCAATGTCGCCGAGAAGATCGCCGTCTGAATGCCTGGCGTGATGGCAAGGAAGGCGAGCATGAAGATGAAGGTCTGTTTGTTCGAGAAATAGTGATCCGCGATGCTGGTTGCCATGATCATCAGTCCGATGGTCGTGACGATGGCGATGGTGAATTCCACGTAGAAAATGAACCGGACCGCGGACAGAACGTCTTCGTTCCGTCCCTCCGCCCGGAACTGGGCCGTGAACTTGGTGATGGAAGTGATAAACCCCATGGAGATGACCACCGATACGGTTCCAGCGAACCATTGCACCTGGTGGAAGATGCCCAAATCGTTGGGCCCCAGGGAGCGGGCCATCACGATGGAAGCGGCCATCCCCAGCACGAACGACACCGCGTTGGAGCACAGGAAATGGACGATGTTCCGGGCTACTTTGCCTAGGGTCGAGGACATGGGGAGGGGCTGGCCTCAATCCTTCTTGGCGAGATAATTATGGTAGTAATGTTTGTAATACCCGTAGGAGCTGGAACCCTTGGTGATGTCGATGTCGTTGAGAATGCATCCCAGCACGCGCGCATTCACGTTACGTAACGCCTGCAGGGTCCTCAAACTCACGGTAAGGCTGGTCTTGTTGGCGCGGATCACGAGCACCACGCCGTCGACCTTGGTGGCCAGGATGGCTGCGTCGGTCACGGCGATGACGGGAGGGGTGTCGAACAGGATGTACCGGTAGCGCTTCTTCAGCTCGTCCAAGAAGTGATCCATCTTCTTTGAGCCCAACAGTTCGGCAGGATTGGGCATGTACGCGCCGGCGGTCATGACCTTCAGATTGGTGCCGGGAATCTCGCGGCAAACCTCGTCGATGGTGTTGGTTCCCGCGAACAATTCGCCGAAACCGGGTCCGCGGTCGAACCCGAAAAGGTGATGGTTGACGGGACGGCGCAAATCGGTGTCGATGACCAGGGTGGGCTCCCCTTGCTGGGCGAAGGAAAGCGCGGTATTGGCCATGGTCAGGGATTTGCCTTCGCCTGGCCCGCTGCTTGTGATGATCAGGGTCTGGATGGCCTTGTCGGGGCTGGAGAACACAATATTCGTTCGCAGAGAGCGGTAGGCTTCCGCGACCACGCTTTCCTCGTTCTGTGCGCCCATCATCAGACTGGGATACTTGTTACGGATCTGCTGCTTCCTGCCTTTGGTGAAGGTCCGCTTGACCTCCAGGTCCGACTTCTTGGGATTGATGTGGGGAATGGTTCCCAGGAGGGTCAGCGCCAATTGCTTCTCCACATCGTCCGGCGACTTGACCGTGTCGTCCAGAAATTCCCGTAGGATACTCAGGCCGATTCCGAGAGCCAGGCCGACCACCAGGGACACAGCGTAGAAGATGATATCCCGGCGGGGGATGGGCTCCGTTGGGACCTGGGCCGCGTCCACCAGCTTGAGGCCGCCGGACTTGGATTCCATGTGGATAACTGCGTCTTCGAGGCGCTCCGAAAGGCGCTGGTGGGTGGAGATGTACCGGGTAAGCAGGTTGTCGATCTGGGTGAGCTCAAATTCCTCCTGACCCAGCTTGGGATGGCCTTCGCGGTAATTGATGATGGCGCGCTTGAATGCGTCCAGCCGCGCTCGCTTCATGTTCTGTTCGGACTCGGAAGATATGATCTCCTTGCGGATCGCCTGCCATTGGTTCAAAAGGCCGATGTCCTGCTGGACGTTGTTTCCCTTGGTGAGCTTTACCAGTCTGCCTTCGATGGAGACCATGTCCTGGCTCAGTTTGCTGTCGGGAGTCAGGGTGATGCCCAGGCGCATCATCTTCTCCTTTTCCTTATCCAGGACTTTCATCTGGGCGCGCAGGGAATCCACCGTCTTCTCGTTCCCGCCACCCGAGGCGGGGCTGTTGATGGTATTGTCCAGAGACCTGAAATAGCTGCGCTTGGCCTCCAGGTTGGCTTTGTCCAATTCAAATTTCACCAATTCATCCTGATAATTTTTCTCCAGGGCCGCAAGTCCGGCCGCGTCGCCAATGCTCTGCAACTTGGAGATGTCGGATTTCTTGTTCCGCTCGATCTGGAGCTCGTCGCGCTTTTTGATGCAAACGTCGATCTGTTCCTTGATGGCGTCGATGGCCTTGTTGGCCTCCTCGTTCTCCACTTTCCGGCAGAAGACGATGAGGCTGTCCGTGGCGACCTTGACCAGGGCATAGCTGAGATCGGGCGAATTCGTCTTGCTGGAAATGCTGACGAACGATTCCACCGCGCCTTCGTTCACGCCCAGGTTCGAGCTGATGTAGTCCCGCTGCTTGACGGTTATTCCCGCCTTGGCCAGGTCGCCCGCGGTGGCGTGCACAATGCGGTCCAGAAACGCCCGGCTCTGGAAGATGGTCCGATAGAATCCGATCGACTTCTGCCCTGCCTGATTGTCGCCCATCAGCACCGAGGCGGAGTTTATGGGCTTTTCGTCCATTACCAGTTGGGCCGAGGTAATATAAAAGTCCGGAAGGCGCTTGATAAACCACCAAGTGGGCCCCAGGAACGATACGACTGAGAAAAGCAGGATGTACCGGCCCTTGAATAGGATCCGGAAGTAATCGCCGAAGGCGAGTTCACGCTGTCCCTTGACCGGTTCGTTCATTATTTGAGCACCGAGGAGATTACGAACCAGGCCGTCAGGAGTGCAACGATATCGCGGGTCATTTCCAGGGTTTTGGTCCAGGTGATGGTTTTGCCGTACACGATCATCATGTCCCCTTCGCCGAGGAGCGGCAGGTCTTCGGTCTTGCCGTTGTCGATGAACTTCTGGACGTCCAGAAGAAAGTCGGCCTTCTGGCCGCCCGGGCTACTGACGATACGGACCTTGGACATATTGGCTTCAGCCGAGGGGCCGCCCGCGAGGTAGAGCATGTCGAACACCGAGGTGGCTTCGCCAACGGGATAGAACCCCGGCTTGTTCACGGACCCCAGGATTTTGACGAACTTGGATTTCTTCGAAGACAGCAGGATGATGCGATCCCCGTCGAACAGGGGAGGGAGCAGACTCAGGTCGCCGGTGCTGAGGAACTTCCCCAGGTCGTAGTAGCTGGCGTTTTCGTCCCCCTGGTTCTTGCGCACGATCTTGATCCGGCTCAGGTCCGCCGTTTCCATGCTTCCGCCGGCGGCGAGCAGCACCTCCTGCAGGCTGGCTTTGGGAGGGACCATCAGCAGTCCGGGCTTTTTCACCTGTCCCAATATGTATAGGGTGATGGGATTCTCGGTCATCACGCTTACGAGTACCATGGGCGATTCCACCACCTTGGCAAGCTTGTAGGTGAGGATGTCCTGCAGCTCGCTCGTGGTTTTGTCGACCACGGAAACGTCCTGGTATAGGGGATAGTCGATGGTTCCGTTGTCGTTGACCCGCACGATCTGGGAGAGATCCTTGTCGTTTTTGACGACGATGTTCAGCATCATGCCGGCTTTGATGACCGCGGCCTCAAGGTGGGACGCCGAAATTGAAAAGGCCAAAAGCAAAATGAAAAACCGGATGCACCTGACGGCGCAACCGCTTACATTCTGTACGCTATTTTTTCGATTATTCATTTTGCATTCCACGTTGCCGTCATCCCGATTATACCCTATGGATTCCGTCGCGCTAGGCCGGTCTGAAAACAAAGGGCGATTTCATTTCCACGGGACCGCCTCCCGACGGCGGGAAAACCCAGCGTTTGATGCGGCGCAGCAGCTCCGCCGTGAAATCCGGATCGTCCAAGGTAGACTCCGAACGCAATATCGACGTTGAAGATACGGTGCCGTCTTCTTCGATAACCATAACTACGGTCACCTTTCCTTCCAGGGTGGGATTGGATTTCAGCCTTTCTTCGTAGAGCATGCTCACCATGGATTGTTTTTTATTGATGTAGGTCGCCACCTCGGACGGGCTGCGATGGCCGGTGAACCTGGGGGAACGATCCATGGCCAAGGTCTGTTCGGTTTCCGCGACCCCCATTTTGCTCATGACCGCGCTCTTGGCGTTCTCGAACCCCTTCACCATCTTTTCGATCCCGGTCGTGGCGGCCACGGGGTCGCCCTTCATTTCCGAGGGTGACGCCCCATCGCGGTTGAAGTCGCCTTTCTTCCCGTCGAATTGGGTGAGTCCCTCGATGTTTCCCAGCTTCGCGTCCAGATCGCCGAAGCCGGCGAACCCGTCCCCATCCTTGGGCGCGCGACCGACCGACCTGCCGACGGTTCCGGGCCCTTTTCCGGAAAGAATGGAAAGGACGGCCGCCTTGGTGATGCGTTCCTGGACCTGGCCTATCTGCTCGGTGACGGTGCGTCGCGAACGATTGATGCGGCCAAGGGCCGATGCATCCGAACCGGTTCCTGTAGGGGTTCTGCGTACCTTGGCCGGTCCGGCCTTTTCTCCCTCCGGCTTGGGCGGCGCCTTTCCGGGGGGCTTTAGGGGCATGATGATTTTGGATACCCGATCGGACAGGTCCTCCAACGAGGGCTTGTTCAGGCTGCTGTAGTCTATGGAGCGGATGCCCACTAGCATGAGAATGAACAACAGCAGGCACGCTGTGAAGCTGGTGATGGTGGGAATGTCGATATGATCGAAGATCCCGCCCTTGTACCCGGATCCGCGTTCTTCCGGAGAGGGCTTGGGCCCCGGTTTTGTTTTCGGTGCTTCAGTCGGCATCTTTTTTTATCACCGCCAGCGAAAAGCTGCTGTATCCGTTGTCGCCGCAGGTCGCGAGCACCTTCTGCAATAGCCAATAGGGGATCATGTGATCGCCCTGGATCGTCAGCTTGCCATTGAAGTCAACGCTCTTGTCGAATTCTGAAATCTCCTCCGTCTGTTTGCGCTTGTCCTCCAGGAACCGAGCCAGGCCCGGAATGTCGTTCCCGGTCCGCTCCTGCTCCTCGCTCACCAACGCCACCGGCGCTCCCTCCACCAGGATATGCTTCTGGCTGATGGAAATGTTGAGGGTGATCTCGGGCTTCGTCTTGGAGGAGCTCATGGGCAGTTCCAGGTTCTTTGTTTGGGTGACGATATCGCCCTCGGATGAGAAATTCTTCAGCAGGAAGAAAACCAGAATCGTCAACACGTCCACCAGGGACGTCATCTGCGGCTTGACGAAATCGGTTACCGGCTTGCGTCGGCTGCGGCCGAACTTCATTGGTACACCCCGCCGGAAAGCAGAATGTTGGGGAACTTCGTCTCGCGCATCACATCCATGGCGGTGATGATATCCTGGTACACGATATTGGAATCGATCAACAGCACCACGTTTTCCGAGGTTGGGTAGGTCTCCTTGAGTTTCACCATGAAGCGGCCCAGTTGGGGAAAGTCGAACCCCTTGGTTCCCTTGGGAATCGGATCCAGTTTGCGGCCCTCGCCGATAATTTGGAAACCGTTCTCGGTGATCACCACCGTGATGTCCACGTCCGGGCCCTTCTCCACCGAATCCACCGGCGTCTTCACCTCCTCGCCGCCGCCGCCTTGGGCCGGAGGCAAGTTGAATTTGATCACCGCCAATTGCGTGAAGACCACCATGGTCACCAGAAAGGAGATGAGGATGATGAGCATGTTCATCATCGGAGTCATGTCCGGCTCGATCGGCTCCCCGTGCTGGGAACCTCCCCGGGACGTGATACCGCGCGAATTGCCCCTCGATCCGCTCATCCCTGGGGACCCGGGCCTGCGGTGGGTTTACGGTCCGGATTGGTCTTGCGTTGGGCGTTGAGAAAGTTGACCAGGCGGAGGACGGTTTCGTCGATCTGCTCCAGCAATTGGTTGGACTTGGAGCCCAGCCAAGTGAACGCCGCCATACAGATCATGGCCGAAATGAGACCCAGGGCGGTCGCGTTCAACGCCAGGGTGATGCCCCGGGCCAGCAACTTGCTTTTCTGGGATGGATCCGCCGACTCCAGGGCGGCGAAGGCTTCCTGCAATCCGAAGATGGTTCCCAGAAGCCCCACCAGGGTGCAGAGATTGGCGAGCAGTCCCAGATACAGGGTCCGCTTCTGCAAGCGGGGGACTTCGCGAAGGGCGACCTCTTCCAGGGCGTCCTTGATTTCTTCGGCTGTGGCGGACTGCTCGTACTTCCATATACCTGCTTCCAGAATCAGGCCCAAGGGCGTCCCTGTCTGGGCGCAGAGCTTACGGGCGTCGGCTATTTTCTCCTTGCGGATCAGGGCCGTGGTGTCCGCCAAGAGCTTTTTGGAGTTGATTCGACACTTGATGAATAAGAACCAGACCCGCTCGAAGATCACCGAGAAACCCAACCCCAAAAGGCCCAAGATCAGGTATTCGACGGCACCGCCTTCATCGATGAATTTGGCAATTTTCATCAAGATTTCCATAAAACCTCAGGCTTTCAAATGAGATGCGTTTCGGGTCCATTATACCGTTTCGTTGTTTTTTGATGCAATAAGGAGGTTGGGTAACATTCACAGAATGGGTGAAATTACGGTTCGTTGACCTTGGGGGGCTGCGAGTCCTTATTCCATAAGGGGTTAGGGTGGGGCTAATGCATGGGAGTTGGGCGGCTCGGGCTCGCGGCGGAGCATTCGCCGCCGCTTCCCTGAGGTCCCAAATCCCCGGGGTCCCATCCCTAACCCCTAACCCCGCCACAGCATAGCCCCATGGGATCTTCGCATTAGTTACGTTTTCCCACAAATTCCTTGTATAATTTTCCCAGGGTCCCTTGTGGATTTCGGCGTCTGACTATATATTGCTATGCATTGGACACGGTTCCCCACCGGTTTTTAAGGAAGGACTTATGAAGAAGATTATCACTTTCCTGTTCCTGGCATTAGCCACGTTCTCGTTTGCAGCCTCCAAATCGGAGAGCGTCACCCGTATCAAGTCCGGCGGAGCCGCGATATACAAGTCCGAAGCGTCCGATGAAAGCGACAAAGTCGCGGATATCGGCACCGGCGACGAAGTTTCCATCCTGAAGCAGGGCAAAGCCCGCTCCCTGGTCAAGACGGCTGGCGCCATCAAGGGCTGGGTCGACAATGGCACCCTCGAAAAAGTGAAAATCTCCAGCGGCGGGGCGCATAACCTGAAGGACGTCGAGGTCGTGGGCTGGTTGGACAATCCTTCCGCCGTGTACATCTTGGACAATACCAATCCCGATCTAAACGCGCTTCCTATCGACCGCAATTTCAACAATGAAATCGTCGAGAAGAAGGACCGTGAAGAAGTCGAACGTACCTACGACGAAAACTGATTATTTGAATGTCATAGGGCGGCTGGGCTGGACCTGGACCGTCTAAGGGAAGGGCCTCTCTGGAGGTCCTTTTTTTTGCCCACCCGGCACATCCACTGCGCGCCAAAATGGAAAAGAGCCTTCTCAAGGGCTCTTTCGTGATTCAGTGCACTATGTTTTTGCGAATGCGGACAGCCTGGCGGGCCTTCGGGTGGACTACGGAACCGTGGCTGCGAAAAGACGGCTGCGCTGCTGAACGGAGTTCACTTCTCCTGAAAAATATCCGCAGCTCACCAACCCTTTTGCCGTATACCCCTGTCACCGATGAGGGCGCGGATTTCGCCTTTGAGATCCGGAAGCCCGGCTCCGGTGATGGCCGAGGTCTTAACGATCTGGCAGCCCTCCTTCTTCCAACGCTTGTCCAACTTGACGTCACCCAGATCGATTTTGTTCAAGACGATCAGCTTGGGCTTGGTCAGAAGCAGGGGATGGAATTTTTCCATCTCGTGCCTCAGGATCTTGTATTGGCCGTACGGATCCTCGGCGTTACTGTCGATGACGTAGGCCAGGCAGGCGCTGCGTTCCACGTGGCGCAGGAATTGATGACCGAGACCCTTGCCTTCCGCGGCGCCTTCGATAAGACCGGGAATGTCCACCAACACGAAACTCTTTCCGGGAGACACCTCGACGATGCCCAGGGCCGGTTTCAAGGTGGTAAAGGGGTAATCGGCCACCTTGGGAGTGGCTGAGGAAAGTTTCCGGATGATCGAGCTTTTTCCGGCATTCGGAAAGCCCACCAGGCCGCAATCGGCCACGAGCTTGAGTTCAAGCAAGAGTTTGCGGGATTGGCCTTCGATTCCAGGACCGAACTTGGTCGGGGCCCGGTTGGTGCTGCTTTTGAACGCCGCGTTTCCCTGGCCGCCTTTGCCGCCTTCGGCCGCCATGAACCTCTGCCCGTCCTCCTTGAGGTCAGCCATCAGGTCCCCGGTCACGAGATCCTTGACCATGGTTCCAAGCGGGACGTTGATCACGATATCATTTCCGCTACGGCCCGTGCAAAGCGAAGGCGCGCCGCCCTCGCCCCGTTCCGCCCGGAAGATCCGCTTGTTGCCGATGTCGTAGAGGGTGTGCACTTCCGTAGTGGCCTGCAGGATGACATGGCCTCCGCGCCCGCCATTGCCGCCACTAGGGCCGCCCAGCGGGACGAATTTTTCACGCCTGAAACTGACCATGCCTTTGCCGCCATGACCCGCATGGACTTCCAATTTTGATTCATCTATGAACATGCCGATAAATTTAGTAAACCGGCTGATGCAAAACGTGTGCCATTCAATTCCGGGACAAGGTTCCAGTTGTAGGGACGCTCGTCGCCTTTATCCCCGCGGAGTCCCTATGGGGGGCGCCGCCAGGCCCTAGCCGCCAATTTAGGGGGAGACCGTATCCTTTCCATCCCATTCAGCGTGTAGGATTGAAAGCCAAACCAGCTGTTAGAATGACAATTTTCCCCTGGAAATGGGAGAACGGATTGTGTCGGAGCTAAAAGAATCTAATCTCTCCAGGATCTTGAGAGGTTTGATGCCCGTTGTTAACTTGATCGCATTCATGGCACCCGGATTGAATCCGGCAGGGGAAACACCAAAACAGGGAGTTGCCGTCGATGTCGAAAAAAAGATTCGTTACGACAGGCGAGATCGCCAAGATCTGCGAAGTAAGCCCGAAGACCGTTATCGCATGGATCGAGCGCAAGCAATTGCGCTCCTTCCGTATCGGGAGAGGTCCCCGCAAGGTTACCCTTGCGGACCTCTATGATTTCCTCGGATCGAGGAGCTTCCCGATTGCTTCGCTTGAAGAGTTGACTCGCATGCTCGAAGAGCAGGCGAACAAGGAAGAATTGGTAACGGTCATCTGAATTGGGGTGAACCGGAACGTTGGCCGGTTTAAGGCCGACGAACAGGTTGATGTCGATAGTTTGTGGCATCAGGCCCATAAACCGGTAGACATCCCGTTCCGCTTCAGCCAATTCGGGCCAATCCGGCCCCGTCTTTTCCGTTCGCGTTTTCGCCCGATTGCCGCATTTCCTTGCTGTTGATTCCGAGCGCTTTCATTTTATTATGAAGGGCGGTTCGGGTTATTTCCATCAGCTTGGCCGCGTCGGATACGCTCCAGCCGCTGGTTTTCAGCTTCGTCATCACAAAGTCCCTTTCCAATTTTCGCATATGACTCTTCAGTGTCGGGTAAGTCTGTTTGTCCAAGGACACCACCAACGGTTGCGCCAAGGTTGACGTGCCCGCCTTCAGATAGGCTTCCACTTCGGATTTACTGATATGCGCGCCCTTGGCGAATGAAATGGCGCGTTGGATGATATTCTCCAATTCTCGGATATTGCCCGGATAGGAATAGTGCGTAAGCATTTCCATCGCGTCGTCGAAAAGACCCACCTTGGTGGGGTTGCGTTTCTGATGCTTGGCCAGGAAATGCCTGACCAACAGGGGAACATCCGAGATACGGGAACGAAGCGGCGGAAGCTGGATCGGGATCACATTCAGGCGATAGTAGAGGTCCTCGCGGAAATGCCCTTGCTTGATGGCCTCTTCAAGATTGCGGTTTGTTGCGGCAATCACACGCACGTTCACGTGCCTCACCTTGTTCTCCCCGACGCGTCGGAACTCGCCCTCCTGGAGAATGCGCAGCAACTTGGTCTGGCTGCGGAGCGGGATATCCCCGATTTCGTCGAGGAAGATGGTGCCGTTGTCGGCGACTTCGAAAAGCCCTTCCCGATCGGCGACAGCTCCGGAAAAGGCGCCCTTGGCATGGCCGAAAAGCTCGCTCTCAATCAGACCCTCGGATATTGCGCAGCAGTTGACGATCACGAAGCCGTGCGCCGCCACGGAAAGCTCGGCGCTGTAGATGGCGCGCGCCACCAGTTCCTTACCGGTTCCGCTTTCGCCGCGTATGAGCACGTGGCCCCGTGAATGGCGGGCCTTGACAATCAGGCGGAAAACCTCGGCCATGGGTTCGGAGGCTCCGATGATATTCTGCGAAGCGTATCCGCTTTCGCCAAGCTTGGCCAAGGGGCCGGCCTTGCCGCGTGTGCTCTTCTCGAAAGTCTTGGCCAGGGCGGCATGAAGCTGATCGGGGTTTACGGGCTTGAGCAGGTAGTCGTCCGCCCCGATGGTCTGCGCCTTGCGCGCCACGTCATAGGAGCCATGGGCGGTCAGAATGAATACCGGCAGATCCGGATGCAGCTGTTTTACCCTCCTCACAAGGGCGAAGCCGTCGATTCCGGGCATGACCAAGTCGGTGATGATGAGGTTGAACTTGCGGCGCCCCAGAAGCTCCAAGGCCTCCTCACCGTTCTGGGCCAGGTGGATGTCGTAATTGGCCGCGGTGAGAATGTCCTTCAGGTAGAAGGCCGTGATTTTCTCGTCGTCGACGATGAGGATGGAGAGGTTATCCATGGGTAAGGCCATTAATATAGCCAACCGGCGGCTTTGCGGAGTGGCGTGACCCCGAGGGCCTAACCCGACCCTTGCCAGTTCTTAACCAGCTCCGCATGGATTTTTGGATAAGTATTGGCGGTTTCCTTGTTGAAAGCGGCGAAGCCGCAACGAGGCCGGATGGACAGGCGGGTGCCGTTGGGCAAGGCCACCTGGCGGTTCAGGTTGCCCTGGAATTTCTTGATTATGCTGGGAACCGCTTCCAGTTTGGTCATGGGGAGCACCACCAGGAATCGGTTGAAACTCAGGTATCCCACGAAATCCGACTCCCGCAGGAACTTCCGGAGATCCCCAATCAGAACGTTCTGGAGGCCGCGCAGGGCGTCTCCGTGTGTCTCATGGCCTGCCTTGTCCTCCGGCAGGCCATGAAAGGAAATGAGCAGGGCGCTGAAGGGGAGGTCGTACCGCACGGCCCGGCTGATCTCGGATTTGATGAAGAAGTCCAGCACCGCCTTCACGTACACGCCGGCGGGAAGTTCCTTGGACATGTGTTTTTCCCGTCGGGAAGCCATTTCCTGCCGGGCCTTCTGCATCACCTGGTTACCCACGTCCCTTGCCACGGTTTCCGGGTCCAAGGTTTCCTTGACCTGGCCCATCACCTCTTCCAGTTCCTTTTCGTCGGCGAACATCTCCAACAGGAAATGGACCTTCTCCGCCTCGCTGGTGTGCGAGTCGCGCAGCTGTGCCAAGGCGGCCTTGCCCTTGAGATCCACGATGGATCGCTGCATGCGCATGCGAAGCTTCTGTTGCCCCATGGTGCGCAATTCCTCCGATAAACCTTTCTTCTCCAGCTCCTTGTTCACTTCCGCTTCCATCTGGTGTAGCATGGAGGTCAGTTTGACCGCATCCTTTGGGTTGGATTCAATGCGTTCACCCGCGGCTTCGCCGGCCTTTTCCACGAAGTCAGCCAGGGACTGGATTAGGTCTTCCGCTGAGCCTTCCCGGTTCACCTTACGCGCCTCGCTCGCAAGCACGATCAGCTGAGCGGCCTGTTGGGGGTTCTCCTGTAGCTCCCTGAGCAACTCCTCATGGCTGATGCCAAGGGCGGAGCCGGCCTTCAGGAATTCCTGGTAGCTCTGGTCCGCCCCCAGAATGTTGTTGAGTTCGGAAAGGAGGTTGAAGAATTCGATCAGGGGAACGCCTTGCCGGATCAGGTCGCCGCGGAAAGCGTTCAAGACCTTTTGCAGCAGGTGGCGGTCCGGCACGATGCGCTGAACCACCTGAGCCATGCGCTTGGGATTGCCTTTGCATTTCTGGTATTCCGCCATCACCAACTGAGCGGCGGTCTGCACAAAGATCTCGTCGGCCGCATCCGCCATGCGGCCCGCCTCAGCGGCTTTCGCGGCGTCGGCCCGGGAGGTGCCGGCCGCTCCGGGGCCTCCATGTAGTGTTCCGGCCCCGGCGGATCCGGAAACATGCTGCGCTATGCCTTGTTGGGCCTTCACTGCCTTGAGCAGCTCGGAACGCATGTTGTACATGCCGGCCAATAGATCCTCAATGGGTATGTTTCCTCGGCCGGCTTCGCTTTTGAAAGCGCCCACAACGTTCAGGAGACTCTGCTTCAGCACGTTGGCTTCATTGCCGGGATTGCCCGCCGAGGCCTTCATGATGGCGTCCGGAAACGCGGAGGGGGATTCCAGGACCTTGAGCAGGCTCAGGTTGGCATTCATTTCCTGGGCGGTAAGGTGGCCCAGTACCACCTTCATGGCAGCGTCGTCGAAGGCGCTGCGTTCCCTGCGGGCCTCGCCGGTGTAGGTACCGGCGGCGGTCGAATCTCCTAACTGCCCGCCGGCGCGGACGCCGCCTTGGGTCACGGACTCGCCTTCCTTCACGGTCTGGAGGCTAACATTGTTCACGCCGAAGCAGGTGATGCCCTGGTTGGTGAGATAGGCCAGGAACCGGGCCGCATCCGCGTGGGTCATGGTGCATGCGTCCAGGAAGTGGCCGAAGGCGTGCATGGTCAGGGGCTTGGATACGGTGATGGAATCGATTCCGAAGCGGCGCAGGTGGTCGGCAATTTTGCGGTTGTTCGGCTGGTAGACCAAATCGACATGGCCGATGTAATAGCCGAATTCCTGGAAGAGCAGGGAAAGCGACTCATCCTTACTAAGGCATTTCTGGACCGCTTCGTAGACCCGGGGAATCATCTCCTGGGCTGCGGGATGATCGAATGCGTAGGCTACGGTGCGCTGATAAAAGAGGTTCCACATGCGCACCAGATTTTCGGCATCGGTGCGGTTAAAACCTCTGGAATCTGGATTGTTCGCGATGGCTGACCTCTGGAAATACCCGCCGGCCCATGAGGACCGGAACCCCGTTATTTTAGCCTTTTTTTGGGAGATGTGCCACCTTATCCCATGAACGGCAACTCCGGGCACTGGAACCCCGGGTCGGATGGAATGCTATAATTGGGAAAATGTCCCATCCATTAAACACCACGTCCACCCCGGAAACCGGGTCGCGACCGGCTCCATGAGCGAACTGCGCGCTTTACCGGACCTGACCGGCCGGACCTTGGGAACCGTCACCCTCCTGGAAAAGATAGGGGAGGGCAGCATGGGCATGGTCTACCGGGGCTTTCAGAACACCCTCAGCCGTCCCGTAGCCGTAAAGGTGGTATTCCGGAAAAAGCTGAACAAGCTTTTCACCCAGGAGCGCTTCCACCAGGAGGCGGAGGTGGTTGCCAACCTCCTCCATGCCAACATCATCACCATCATTGAATTCGGCGAGCAGCCAGATTTCATGTACTTCGTCATGCAATTGGTGGACGGAATCAGCCTCTCCCAATGGTTGAAGCAGAAAAAGAAGCATCCGCTTCCGAAAAAGCGGTTGCCGTCCATGGACGACGTTCTGCGTTTGACGGAGCAGGTGCTCGAGGTGCTGGTATTCGCCCACGCCGAGGGGGTGGTTCACCGGGACATCAAGCCCGAAAACCTCCTTTGGATCGAAAAGACCCGCAAGGTCATGGTCGCCGATTTCGGCCTGGCCGCCGTATACCACACGATCTACGAAGAGGAAAAGGCCTTCATCCTGGGGTCACCCTTGTATGTATCCCCCGAGCAGGCCCGCGGGGAAGCCGTGGACGGGCGGGCCGACCTGTTTTCCTTTGGATGCGTCCTCCTGGAGCTGACCTTGGGGTTTCTGCCCGTGAAGGTGGAACGGCCGGAGCGCATTTTTCAGACTCGGGCCAAGGAAAGCCCGGACATGTTCACCGGCATGGCTTCGGACCACAGTCGCGCCGTCCCCCGGATCTGGAGCGATTTCATCTCCCGTTCCTTGCAATCCAAGCGGGAACAGCGCTTTGAAGGGGCTGAGCAGATGCTGGAGACGCTTCGCGCCATCGCCCCCGGTTTAAGAGTCCAGGAAGCCAATTCTCCGGATGGGGGGGACTCGATCTCCCCGAGCCCGGTGGGCCCATAATCGGTCAATTTCGGGTAAGGATTGACAAATCTCGGCCTGACCTTATTTTAAGATTTTAAATTCCTGGGTTACCTGGAATCATCCGGATACCCCGTTTTCGGGAAACCGAAAAGGAAGGATATGAGCAGCATGGCGCATGAGGGAAAGGGAATCGGCAAAGACGATCTTCTCGAAGGGATCTTGAAGGGGCTGAAGGAGGACAGCATCGTCGTTCTCGACGAGTTCACCGACTACCAGAAATCGGACGCCCAGTTTTTCGAAAAGGTGGAAGTGGCCCATGAATTTCTGGACCTTCTGACCTTCAAGATCAAAGAATCCAAATCCAAGATGAACAAGGAGCAGTTGGCCCAGTTCTCCTTGGCCTTCCTGCGCCAGACCATCAAGACCTATGGCTACAACCCCAAATTCGTGGCCACCCAGACCAAGGCTTTGATCACGTTTTACCAAAACCAGAAGAACCTGGACAAGGCCATCGAGGTCTGCGAATTCCTCATCCTTCAGGGAATCACCGACGACGACGCAAAGGGCTTTCATGTCCGCCTCGACGAACTCTTCCGGCTCAAGCGGAAGATCGAAGAGAAGGGCGGGGACGTGAGCGGGATTTCCTTCCCCACCATCGAAGACGATGAAGATGAGGACGACAACTCGAAGGATTAGCCGGGACTGGCGCCGGGCCATGGGTATCAGACGGCGCGCGTCACCAGTATTTGGTCAGGACTTCCGGTCCGTTGCGCGTCATGGCAAGGGTATGCTCGAATTGCGCGGACAGCTTGCCGTCCCGGGTGAATACCGTCCAACCGTCGTCGGCGACGAACACGTCCGCGCTGCCTTCGTTAATCATTGGCTCGATGGTGAACACCATGCCCTCGGTGATCTTCTGCCCCCGGCTGCCCGAACGGTAATGGAGAACCATGGGATCCTCGTGAAAACCGCGGCCGATGCCGTGCCCGCAGAATTCGCGCACCACGCCGTATCCGAATTCATCGGCCAGATCCTGGATGGCCGCTCCGATATCCCCGAAATGGTTTCCGGGGTAGGCCACGGCGATACCTTCTTCGAGGCAGCGATGGGTCACATCCACGAGCTTCTGGACCTGAGGCGTCACCTTGCCCACGAAAACGGTCTTGGAGGTATCCCCATGATATCCGTTGAGGGTACAGGTGACGTCGATATTGATGATGTCCCCTTCCTTCAAGACGTGCTTGCCCGGGATGCCGTGGCAAACGACATTGTTGATGGACGTGCAGACCGATTTGGGGAAGCCGTGATAATTCAGCGGGGATGGATAGGCCCCTTTTTTCACGGTGAGGTCATGGACGAACCGATCGATGTCGTCCGTGGTAATGCCGGGCTTGACGATTTCGCCTGCCCGGACGAGGATTTCGGCGGCGAGGACGCAGGCTTCCCGCATCAATCCGATTTCCTTTTCCGTCTTGATCTTGATGGCCATATACTTTATAAATTTACAAAATTATACCCCAGACCCGCATGGGATTGGACCCTGCTAAAGCGGCCGGGGATGGTTACTGTTGGATCTTTTGGCCAGGCGGCGCATCAAACGCGCGGACGGCTCCGTCAGGGATCGGTTAAGGTCAGGGACCGGTTCCGGTCAGGGACCGAAAAGGAGAAATATGCCGGGATACACTGAGGTTTCGAAAGCATTCAAGAGACTAGGCATGGCGGGCCTTTTGGCGATGGGCGTTGCATCCTCGGGGTGCAACAAGGAAGACTGCGCGAAGCCAGCCAAAATGGGTGACTTCGAATACTCCCAGGGGAACTACGTCAACGCCATCAAGCACTATGAAAGGGCCTTGCAGATCAACGAAAAGTGCGGTGTGGTGGGGGAGAAGCTCGCGGAGGCAAAGCGCAAGGCGGCAGTAAGCAATTGAAAGAGGCTCAGGGCTTCGGAGTTGCGGGGCAACTCCACGCCTTTCGCATTCAGGTCTGGAGGCTCAGGGCTCCGGAGTTGCGGGGCAACTCCACGCCTTTCGTATTCAGGTCTGGAGGCTCAGGGCTTCGGAGTTGCGGGGCAACTCCACGCCTAGAGCATGCAGCGGGTTAGCGGGTCGGGCCTTCCGGGGGCTCGTCGTTCCGGGGGAGGGGTTCCGACAGTCCCGTAAAGCGGGACCAATAAAATTTATGCAGCATCATGCCCAGCACCTGCTTCTCGTCGTCGGAGCTGATCAGAGATTCCAATAGGGGGATCATGCGCCTGGCACCGACCAAGTCGTTCTGCTTCAGCAGTCGGAATTCCTGTTCCAGGTAGACCGTGGTCCGTTCGCTCACGATGGCGGCCAGTTCCTTTTCGCTCTTAAGGGTCTTCTTGACAAAGGGTATGTCGAACTTGGCAGCCGTGTTCTTCAAGGCAATTTCCTCCACCAGCCCGCAAAGCGAGATGGCCTGGCCTGATGCGCCCGCGCGGGCGGTCCGACCGGCGCGATGCACGTAGACTTCCGGATCGTCCGGATGATCGTACATGAACACGTGGGACAGCCCCTGGATGTCGATGCCGCGGGCGGCGACGTCCGTGGCCACCAGGAAGCGAATCTCGTTGTTCTTCAGGTCCTTCATCACCTTTTGACGCTGCTTTTGGTTGACCTCGCCGGAAATCATGTCGACCTTGAGACCGCGGGCGCGCAGGTATTCGTGCACGTAGCTGGTGTCGCGGCGGGTATTGCAGAAGATGATCGCGGATTCCGGGTTGGTCTCCTCAATCAGGCGCAGCAGGGTCTTGTCCTTTTCCACCAGTTCCGTGACGTAATAGATATGCTCCATGTTGGACACGGAGATGTCGGTGGGACAGAGGCTCAGGAACTTGGGCGCCCGCATGAACTCCTGGGCCAGGCGCTTCACGTTGACGGGCATGGTGGCTGAGAACAGGTACGTGCAGCGGTCCCGGGGCAGCATGCCGTGTATGCGCTTCATGTCCGGATAGAAACCCATAGAGAGAAGTTCGTCGGCTTCGTCCAGCACCAGATCCCGTATGGAATTGAGCTTGAGGTTGCCGTTGATGATATGGTCGAGCAGGCGGCCGGGGGTTCCCACCACGATCTGCACGCCGCGCTTGAAGGCGTCCAATTGGGGGCCGTAGGCCACGCCGCCGTAGACCGCGACCGAGCTGATGCCCATGGGGTCACCAAATTTCACGACTTCCTCATAAACCTGCAAGGCCAGCTCGCGGGTCGGGGTCATGATCAATACCTGCGGGGCCTTGTGGGTCTTTTCGATCACTTCCAGCAAGGGAAGCACGAAGGCACCAGTCTTTCCGGATCCGGTTTTCGACTGGACGATGATGTCCTGGGCGTTCAAGATATAGGGCGAGGCTTTCTTCTGCACAAGCATCAGATCGCTCCATCCGTTCCCGCGAATCACGGCCTGCAAAGGGGCCGAGAGTTTGTCGAAAGACAAATCCGGTAGGGGCGGGTTGGGTTCGATGATGCGAACGGAAGCCTGGAAATACGGGGACGCTTGATCCTGCGTGGGGGACTCGGGAGCCGTTGACTCCGGAGCGGAAGAGCCGGAAGTCGGCTCTTGTGATAGATCGCTGCTCATCCTATTGAACCATTTCTGTTAAAACCGAAGTCATTAAAATCAGGATAAAATTAGAAAAAACCATGGGTTTCCCAAAGGAGGGTGCCTCACCAGAAGGCATGAAAAGGACTTCCAGGGAGGAAATCACCGGTTCCACCTTTAACGGACCGACACACCATCGGGCGCTATGGCGTGAATGGGGCCCTTGGGGGATGCCAGTGGCTGATCTCGATAAAAGACAATGCCAGATTTGACCGTAAGGGGGGCCTTTTCGAATTCCTTCATGGTCAATTCCACCTTGGGGGCCAAGGGGGTTCCCTCGGCAGTTACGTCGTCCCCGCAGACGGCTCCCTCGGGAGAAACCGGGGCGAGCTTGCCGCCCTCGGCCTCGGCCGCCAGGATCATGCCTCTGCTTTCCACGCCTCTAAGATTGGCGGGCTTGAGATTGTAGACCACCACCACGTCCTGGCCCCGCAGCGCATCCTTGCTCAGATGTTTTTTCAGGCCGGCGCATACGGTGCGGGCTTCCTCCCCGATTTTGAGGCGGAGCACGTATAAGGAATCGGCATTGGGGTGATCTTCGACCTCCTCGATGCGCGCCACCTTGAGGTGGATCAGAGAAAACGGATCCGTGGGAGCTGCGGGGACGCCGCCCTGGGGTTTCTGACCCGAGGGTTTGGCGACTTCAATGCGGGGGAAAAGGTTCACGCCTTGCCCGAGGAGATTGGAGTAGTCGTACCCGCCCCAAGCCAGGGGGGACAAGCCTTTGAGCTGGGATTCGGAGGTGACGAGATCCGCGCCCGGTGCCCCCTGGCCCAGGTTGATTCCCAAGGCCGCCAGGGCCTCTTCCATTTTGGCCGGCATGACCGGATGCAGCAGGGTGAAACCGACGCGCAGGGCCTCGGCGGAATGGTACAGAACCGAGTTGAGCTTGGCTTTGCCCGCATCACCTTCCTTGGCGAGTTTCCAAGGGGCCTTGACCTCCAGGAAGCGGTTCACGGAACGGATCAATTGCAGCACATCCTCGATGGCGAAGGACAGCTTCAGGGCGCGAACCTTGTCCAGAACCGCCGCGACGGCCTGTCGCGCACCCTGCTTGAGGGCGTCTTCCTCTTCGCCTTCCGATCCGACCGGGGTCAAACGGCCTTCCAATCCCGTGGCCGCGAGCTTGAGGATGCGGCTCAATCCGTTGCCCACGTCGTTGGCCAAGTCGGAGTTCATCCTAAGCACCAGGGCGGCTTCGGTAAAGGACGCGTCCTGGCCCACTACCATTTCCCGGATCAGGAAATAGCGGAAGACATCCACCCCGTACTTCTTCATCATGTCGAGTGGATTGACAACGTTACCGGTGGTCTTGCTCATGCGCGCATCGTTCATCAGCCACCACCCATGGGCCAAGATATGCCTGGGCTGGGGCAGGTCGAGGGCTTTGAGCATGGTGGTCCAGTAAACCGCATGGGTGGTCAGGATGTCCTTGCCCAGCAAGTGATAGTCGGCCGGCCACATCGGCGCGCCGCTCGGGAATTTCTTCCCCTCCACCGCAGATATGTAATTGAAGAGGGCGTCGACCCATACGTAGGCGACATAGTCCGTGGCGAAGGGCAGGGTGATGCCCCAAGACAAGCGCGCCTTGGGACGGCTGATGCAAAGATCGTTCAGGGGCTGACGCAAAAACCCCAGGACTTCGTTGCGGCGGAACTCAGGAAGGATGAAGTCCGGATTCGCTTCGATATGCCCGATGAGCCAGTCCTGGTAGGCCGACATCTTGAAGAAGTAATTCTTCTCCCGGATCTTCTCCACGGGCCTTCCACTGATGGGATCCTTGCCATCCACCAATTCCTTTTCGGCGAAAAAACGCTCTTCGCCTACCGAGTACCAGCCTTCATATTCCTTCTCGTAAATCTGGCCCCGGTCCCACAACTGCTGGACTACGCCCTGCACGAACCGGATGTGCTCCGGATCCGTGGTGCGGATGAACTTGTCGAAGCCGATGTTAAGTTCGCTCCAAGCTTCCTTGAACCGCATGGAATACAGGTCGCAATGCTCCTGGGGGGTAACGCCCCGCTTGTCAGCCGCCTGTTGCACCTTCTGCCCATGCTCGTCGGTTCCGGTGAGCAAGAAGGTTTCGTCGCCGGCCAGCTTATGAAAACGCGTGAGGACATCGGAGAGGATGGTCGTGTAGGAGTGCCCGATATGGGGCGCGTCGTTCACGTAGTAGATGGGAGTGGTGATATAGAAGGTCTTGTTCGGATTGCTCATGGCATCGCTTTCTGGAGGATCGGGGTTTGACCTGCTAATCCCACCACATTCCCGATCACCAGCAAGGTGGGTGAGTCGAATCCCAGTCTCGAAGTTTCCGCCCCGATTCCCTCCAGGGTGGAAATACACATGCGCTGATCGGGCATGGTCGCGCTTTGGATGGCCGCCGCCGGCGTGTCCCCGCTCCAGCCCTGGTCCTTGAACGCGGGCACGATTTCTGCAAGGCGGTGCAGGCCCATCACGAGAACGATGGTATCCGCCTTTGGGATCTCGGTATTGGTCTGGGAATAGGCCATGCCGGACATGACCGCATAGGAGCGGGCGTGTCCGCGATGGGTGAGGGGAATGCCCGCCCAGGTTGGTCCTGCGGTGGTGGCGCTGACTCCCGGTACGGCGGTCCAGGGAATGCCTTGGGCTTCCAAGGCTAGGACTTCTTCCCAGCCCCGGCCGAATATGAAAGGATCGCCGCCCTTGAGCCGCACCACGCGCCTGCCCGCCTTGGCATGCTCGATCAGCTTGTGCTGGATTTCCTCCTGGCGGGCGGACTCGAAATGGCCGCGCTTGCCGGCGGGGATAAGGATGCAGTCGGCGGAAGCCAAGTGCAAGGTCTCTTCCGGGATCAGGCGATCATGGACGATGACGTCGGCTTTCCGGAGCAGGTCGGCTGCCAACATGGTCAGCAGGCCGGGATGTCCCGGACCCGCTCCCACCAGGGCCACGGGATGGAGGACGGTGGATTCCGGCTTGGCTTCGGCGGGGAGGGACGCGGCTCCGGCTTTGTCCCGGATTTCCGTCAGGAAGTGCTCCACGGCGGCGGGTCCCAGGGTTTTCACATCCTCCAGCAAACGGCGGTAGGGAAGGGCTTCCAGGATCTCCGAGGCCCGGCCCGCTTCCGTACCGGATCGCAAGTCCGCCCGAAACCGGCCCAGGAGGGCGGCCAGTTCGGCGGTCTCTTCCCCAAGGGTTTCGGACAGGATCCGCTTCAACATGCGTGTCAAACCGGGTGCGGCGCCTCCGGTGCTAACGGTTACGGTGACATCGCCCTTGCGTAACACCCCGGGTACGTGAAAGGTGCCGTCGGATGAAGCGTCGGCGACGTTGCAGAGGACATTGCCTCGCAGACAAAGGCTCGCGATCTCATGGTTCACGGCGGAATCGTTGGTGCAGGCGAACACCAGGTATCGGCCCAGTTCGTCTCCGGATTTGAAGGGACGGCGGACCAAGTGCAGGGCAGTCGCCAGTCGTTCCACCGCAGCCGAGGGTTCGGGGGCGATGACGGTGATGTCCGCCCCGCAGCGAAGCAGTTCGGTAAGCTTGCGCGCGGCCACAGCGCCGCCACCAGCCACCAGTACGGGTTTGCCGCGCAGATCGACGGCAAGGGGATAGAGGGTCCTGGACATGCCCTGAAATTAGAAAACGGGGAGGCTCCGGCGCTTGCGCAACCATTCCCGCGCCACGATATACAGGATTTTCCTGCCGGCGCGCCAACTGCCCAGCACGGTTCCCGATATCTTGGACGTGCCAATGCGTTTCCGGTAGGAGACTGGCACCTCGATCACCCGCATGCCCAGGCCGGCGGCCTTCACCTGCATTTCGATGGTCCATCCGAAATCGCGGTCGCGCATGTCCATAGCGCGCAAGGACTGGTATCGGACCGCCCGGAAGGGCCCCAAGTCCGTATAGGCCACACCCCAACCCCAGCGCACCAGGCGCGTGGTAAGCCAGTTCCCAAATAGGGCCACCGGAAGCAAGGCGCCCTTCTCGCGCCGTCCCAGCACCCGGGATCCGATTACCAGATCCGCCGATCCTTCCCGGATGGGTCCCAGCAATCCTTGCATCTCTTCCGGGTAATCGCTGTAGTCCCCGTCCAGGAAAATCACCACCCCGGTATCGGCGGCCAAGGCCGCCATGCCCCGCAGGCAGGCGGAGCCGTAGCCGCGCCGGGGTTCGGAGACTACGGTGGCGCCATAGGATCGCGCCACGTCTGCGGTCCCGTCCGTGCTGCCATTGTCGACCACGATCACCTCGGCTACAAAAGCGGGAATGGCCTTCAGCACAAAGCCGATGGATTTCTCTTCATTGAGGACGGGAATGATGACGCGCGCAATCACCGGAATCGGGCTTTCCAACGGTAGTACAGAAAGAGGAAAAGGGGCGGCAGGAATTCGGGAAGCCGCAACCACGGGTTCTCCCGCCAATGACCGGTAACATACATGCGTCCGTAGACTTCGTAGGTGATGAACACCGTGCCGGTGAGCAGCAGCCAGGGACGCGAATGGGTGAGCGCCATGAAGGGAAGGGCCCATAGGAGGTACCAGGGATGTAAGGTGGGGGAGAAGAGAAGCAACAGTCCCATAAACCAAAGCGCCTGCCGCTCCGGCGCAGCTTTCCTCAGCACGCGCAGGCACACCAGGCAGGTCAGCCCGAACAAGGCCAAGTTGGCCATCCGACGGACATCGGCGGCGAGGAACGGTAAGGCCGCGTCAATCAGGGAAGGGAACGCTGCGTTGAACCGGAACTTGGTGGCGAACTTGCCCAAGACCGTGAAGGCCCCCGTCGCCCATAGGGATCCGCATACCACCGCCCCGATTCCGATCCCCCACGCCAGAGCGCGTTTCCAACCCAGGGAGAATAGCAGCAAGGGGGCCATGGCCAGGCTGGAAATCTTGGCCATCGCTCCCAGGCACAGGGCGGTGGGCGCCCATGGCTTCCGGGCCAAGAGGGCGCCGAAGAAGACGAGGTTGAAGAAAACCGGCAAGCTGTCGAAATGGCCGCGACCGGCAATCTCGAAAATCAACAAGGGATTGAGGAAATAGACCGCCAGGACATGGGCTCCGGGATCAACGGGGGCCGAATGCGTTTCGCTATCGTCTCTGGACACCGATGGCTGGAACCGCCGGCCTACGATTTTCCGCATGGCCAGAAATCCCAGCACATCGAAAACCAGGAAACCGATCTTGAAGAGGAATTCGGATCCGCCCAGTTTGGCGAGCAGGAAGAAGACGGCCTGAGCCAAGGGCGGATAAAGGGTCGGCAGATCGGGATGATTGATCAAGGCCCAGTTCGCGTCGCGCAGAGGTGTAAGTTCCGGATGGCTCGGCGCCATGACATAGGGGTTGAACCCGTGGCCAAGGATAGTCCCCTCCCAGATGAAGCGATGGATATCGTCCGATGGCGGCATGGGCAACAGGAAGAGCCTTGCCGCCAATCCGATCACGAGCGCGTGGATTGCCGTCAGCCGGAAGCGGTTCCCGACGCAGCCAACCCAATAGACCGCGAAGGCCGCTCCCAAGCAGGCCAGGGTTTGCGGAACGTGGGACACGGGGTCTCCGACGAAAGCGAGGGTAAGCCATGGAAGTAACAGCAAGGTTACAATGGCGGATAGGCGGCGCGGAGAGGGGGTGGAGGCCGTGACCGGTTCCGACAAATGAAAAGGCCCCGTTTTAACGGGGCCGGAAGCGCTTCTGGAACTCATAATTGATGGGCCGCTCCGCCACGGAGCCCGCTCGCCAGGGAGGGCGGGTCCGGAAGGAAAAGCCGGCTTTCAGGCCTCCTGCAGCGCTGAAACCGGCGCGAACTTGACCAAGTAGTACTTCTTGAGATAGTGGCTCAGGGACATGCATCCGACCACCAAAAAACCCACGGCGTACAGACCGAGGAAGGGGCCGACCAGGTACTTTTCGGCGCTGGTGTACTGGACGAAACCGATGAAGCAATAGGTAGCCAAGCCCAACTCGAATACCGAGGCGAAGGGGAACTTGGACTTGTATACGTGCACCATCTTGTCGCCCGCTTTGGGCGTGCGGATGAAGGCGCCCTTGCGTCCCGAAAGAGCGGACAGAACCGCACGGGTATTGTTCAGGGCAACGCCCACGCCGAGAGCCATCAAGGTGGGCAGGGAGAGAATGCGGCTCTTCCAATTCTTGCGGGAGACCCTTTGGGCCGCCAGGTAAAGGATGGAGGGTGCCAGGGAGGAGATGAGGATTAAGACGCAAAGGGCGGTGAACGCGCCGGTTCCGACCTTGAACGGGAACCAGTAAAGCAGCGGCATGGCCAGCAGGGCCGTGATCAGCATTAGGGGATGGATGGCGTAATGGGTGGTATGCAGGACGCTCTGGAGCTTGACCTTCCAATGCACGTTGGAAGCCATTACCTTGGGTAGGAGCTTCATGGCGGTCTGGATGGAGCCCTTGGCCCAGCGGAACTGCTGGGATTTGAAGGCGTTGATGTCCGAGGGCAATTCGGCGGGAACCACTACTTCATAGAGGAACTTCATGCGCCAGCCATGCAATTGGGCTCGATAGGAAAGATCCATGTCCTCGGTGAGGGTATCGCCCTGCCAGCCGCCGGAGTTCTCAATGGCGGTCTTGCGCCAGATGCCGGCGGTGCCGTTGAAATTCATGAACAGACGTCCCCATGAACGGGCGGATTGCTCAATGACGAAGTGACCGTCGATACCGATGCTCTGGGCCAAGGTCAGGGAGGATTCCTGGGAGTTGAGATGGCCCCAACGCGCCTGTACCAGACCGATTTCCTTGTCCATGGCGAGGAAAGGGACGCAACGAATCAAATAGTCGGCGGGAGGAACGAAGTCGGCGTCGAAAATGGCGATGAAGTCACCCTTGCAGACCTGCATGCCGTCATTCAGCGCGCCGGCTTTGTAATCTTGCCGGTTCGTGCGGTGAAGGAGAACGATATCATGGCCCTTGGCGCGCATTTCCTCGACCAGGGCGGCGGAGATTTTCTCTGAACCGTCCGTGGAGTCGTCCAGGACCTGGATTTCGTGGCGATTCTTCGGATATTCCATGGCGCAAACGGAGCGAATGAGACGTTCAATCACATTGGCTTCATTATAGACCGGGAGCTGGGTGGTCACCATCGGAAGTTTATCCATGCCGCCTTCAGCATAGAAACGGCGGATTTTCCGGCGATCGTGAACCGTTTCTTTGCGCTTGTTCTTGAGGAACAGGGTCAAAAGCCAATAACAATTGATGCCGTAGGTAAACAGCCCGATTGAAGCAATGGCGTACAATCCAAACATGGCATAGATGATTGGTAAAGGCATCTTATCGTATTCCCAAATGTTTGAGTGGTTCCAGGTGTCTTACCCGATTGAAATCATCTTGGGTATCGACATCGGAAAAGGCGTTGAGCGAAATGTAACTTAAAGTTTGAAATTTTAGGATATTCAAGGTTTTCTCGAACTCTTTTCCGGTGCTCCAAGGGATGTCCCGGAATAGGGAGGCGTGACTCTTTTTCAAGCCGAGCAAATAGTAACCTCCATCGTCCGTGGGTCCAAGGACGACATCGCATCTGTCCAAAGCGGTAAAAGAGGAAATTAAGGAATCTTTTGAAATTTGCGGGCAATCGCATCCGAGCAAAACGATCTTTTTTGCACCACGAGAGAATCCTGCTTCCACAGCCCTAAACATCCGTTCTCCCAAATCTCCCATTGTCTGGCCGATATACTCATCCATCCCAGGTGCCCAGTCCCCGGCGTCCGCGAGGTGTTCGGGCGGATCGACCATAAGCACTTTTCGATACGGTGTTGATTGGACGACCGAAAGGGTATGTCGCAAAAGGGCCTGATAAATGATCAAGGCATTTTCGTCGCCCAGACCAACGGCCAGTCTGGTTTTGCAACGGCCACGCTCAGGGAACCTGGCGAAGACCAGAATTAGGTTTTCAGTATCCGAACCACGTATCACGGTGATAAAGGTAAGTATTCCTAGCCCAACCGAAGTCGGGATGCTTCGGGAGGGAAAGTTCCGATTCGAAAGAAATTCCACTTTTTGAGGCTGTACGAGGCCAAGGGAAGCGGGAATGCTTCAGGGGGAAACGAAAAAGCGAAACCTTTTGGGTTTCGCCTTCGTCAGGGTCACAGTCGCGCGGCTGCTGGAGTTCGCGCGGACCGCCCTTCAAAGTGGCTCGTTGCTCAGGAGTTTGCTAGGGGCAAACTCCACGCACCTCGCTGGTTAATGCACCGAGCCCCGGGGCTTTTTGGGCGGGAACGGTACGTTGTTCGGCTGGCTCAAGGCGTATTCCTCGAACTGCATTTCGTAGTCGGTCCACTTTTCGAAAGACGGGGCCTGGAGATCCGTAGGCTTGCGGCCGGCGGAAATCATCCTCTGGAAATGGCGGCGTTTGTACTCCGTGCGGTGCAACTCGCAGTACATCGGATAGATATTGTGATCGGGATAGATGGTGAAGGTGTAGTCGCGCTTGCACTCGGGCAGGGAACAGCACATTTTCTTCTGGATCGGCTGAATTTCATCCGGCTCGATCACGAGGTTGCTGTCCTCGGGTTTGGGGGCTTCCTTGGGAATGAACCGCTCAGCGCGGCTCTTACGGGTCCGGTGGTCAACACAGTAGAGGGATGTCGGGGATCCCTCGAACTTTTTGTTACACGCCGGATGTTTACAAGACCGGATTTCCTTGCGGACCCGGCTGCCGTTGTTCATTCCCTGGTAGAAGGTCCTGCCTTCGAGTACATGCGCTTGCTTTTCCATTTTTTGGTTCACTCCCTCCACCCATTATCGGAGGCGGCAAGACAAAACTTTAGCGGTGAAGTGATTCTTAAAGCATTGAAAACACCTTGGTTTACAAAAAAACCCAATGGGTTGTTTGAGGCCCGGTAAAGGAGGGGGAAAGTTCCGGGATTGGCGCTCCCGGCAGAGTGTCCAATAGCTGAAATTTCTATATTTTGCCCATGACGGCTGAATCGGAGAACCAGGGCAAGTCGTTCGACCCCCAGGACCATATCGCAAGGCTTAAGCCTGGCGTGGTCCTTTTGGCCAGGGACATGTCCGACCCCAACTTTTATGCCACGGCTGTGCTCGTTTGCCAGCATGGTCCAGAAGGGTCCTATGGTTTGGTGCTGAACCGTCCTTCCCACATGCCCCTATCGGAAGTGTTCGACAAGCCGCCCGCTTGGGCCGGGGATGCGGCGCGCAAGCAGCGCATCTATATCGGAGGACCCGTGCAACCAGAGGAGTTGCAGATCCTCCAGGTGACCACCGAACCGGTTCCGGGCTCATACCAGGTAGCTCCGGAAGTCTATCTGGGAGGCTATTGGGGCGACCTTAAGGAAATCCTCGAACTGGATCCGAAAATGGTGCGCCTATTCCTAGGGTACTCTGGTTGGGGTGCGGAACAGCTTTCCAAGGAAGTGCTGCTGCAGGCCTGGGAAGTCTGGAACGTGGACGTAAAAAAACTGCTCCTGGGTCCGGAGGACACCTTTATGGGCGGCATCGGGCAGATCAGGAACTTCCTCTCCGACCTCTGATTTCCAAAGCTCATCCCGCTCAGATCCCTTGTCGGCCGACTGCTGACGCGCTTTTGCCCGATTGGCTCCCACCCCAGCATTTCCAGGCTCTCCCGGCGATTGTCAAAACCGATTCAAGTCCGCGCACCTTATCACACTTGCGGAAAATGGGTCATTGCGCCCAACCGGCCCCGCTTGGACGGCTTGTCTGGGAAAAAAAGGGTGACTATTTCGGAATTCTGTTTATTTTTTCCGGTCAATGGCTGCATCTCCGAGTCCA
>JALYSE010000329.1:0-2187 GCA_030854955.1 Fibrobacterota bacterium
GGCCAACGTCGACTGGGCATTGACCCACCAGCAAGCGAACGGATGGTTCGACCGGTGTTGCCTCAACAAAGCCGCGACCCCGCTCGCCCACACCCTGGGTTATGCACTCCGCGGCGTGGTCGAAGCCTACCGCTTTACCGAAGATACCAGGTACCTTCATGCCTCATGCAAAACCGCAGATGCCCTGCTCGGGGCATTGGGAAGCGATGGCTTTCTGCCCGGAAGGTTCTTTCCGGATTGGTCCGGCGCCGCGAAGTGGGCTTGTCTCACCGGATCCTCCCAAATCGCCATCTGCTGGTTAATGCTTTTCCAGTATACCGGCGACAAACGCTATCTGAACGCCGCCGTTTCGGCGAATTCGTTTGTCCGCCGCACCGTGAGTTTCGACGTCCCACCCGAAATGGCCGGTGGCGTCAAGGGATCCTTTCCGCTCGATGGCGGATACAGCGAATACGAATACCCGAATTGGGCGGCGAAATTCCTGATTGACTCGTTGATGCTGGAGTCCGATATCGCCGGGGCCATGCCCCAGCGGAATCCTTAACCAAGGCGGTTCCCATGTGCGGAATAGCAGGAGTCCTGGTCCCAGCCGGCGGGGGCGTGGATCCAAACGGAATCCGCGTCATGACGCGCGCGCTCGAGCATCGCGGTCCCGACGAGGAAGGCTACCACGTTGAGGGTCGGATAGGGCTGGGGCAGCGGAGGCTCAGCATCATCGACTTGGCGGGCGGGCACCAGCCCATCTACAACGAGGACGGCACGGTATGCGTGGTCTTCAACGGGGAGATTTTCAACTACCTGGAGCTGCGGCGCGAGCTGGAGGGCAAGGGTCACCGCTTCCGCACCCGGACCGATACCGAGACCATCGTGCATGCCTACGAGGAATACGGAAGGGACTTCCCCTCCCGCCTCAACGGGCAGTTCGCCATCGCCTTGTGGGACGCTAGGTCGGAGCGCCTGGTGCTGGCGCGGGACCGGATGGGCATCCGCCCCCTCTTCTACGCGGAGCCAAGGCCGGGCGAGATCATCTTCGCCTCCGAGATGAAATCCCTGTTCCACCATCCCGGCCTGCGCGCCGAAATCGATCCCCAGGGCCTCAATCAGATCTTCACCTTCTGGGTCAATGTACCCCCGCGTACGCCTTTCAAGGGCGTCAAGGAGCTGCGTCCGGGAGAATGCATGTGGATCAGCCCGGAACGCACCGAATCCTTCCTGTACTGGAAACCCTCCTTCCCCGACGCAGGCGATTATCCCGAGCGGCCGCTTTCCCACTATGTCGAGGGGCTCCGGGAGATCATGCATCATTCCCTGACCCTGCAACTCCGCTCCGACGTACCTGTGGCCGCCTACCTGAGCGGCGGCCTCGACTCTTCCATCATCTCATCCCTCGTCAAGAGGCACCACAATCCGGACCTCCAGACGTTCTCGCTGGCCTTCGCGGAATCGGACTACGACGAAAGGGCCTGGCAGATGCAGGCCGCCCAATACATCGGCACCCGCCACCGGACCGTGGAGGTGGACAACCGCGCCGTGGCCGAAACCTTTCCCCGCGCGGTCTGGTTCGCGGAGCGCCCCTTGCTGCGCGCGGCCCCGGCGCCCATGTTCACCTTGGCCGGCCTGGTGAGAAGCGCCGGGATCAAGGTGGTCCTGACCGGCGAGGGAGCGGACGAAATCTTCGCGGGCTATAACATCTTCCGGGAGGATAAGGTCCGCCGGTTCTGGGCCAGGCAGCCGGAATCCCGACTCCGTCCCCGGCTTTTGTCCGCCCTCTACCCCTATATCAACAAGAGCAGCGTCTCCCAGGCCTTCTGGCGCTCATTCTTCAAGCGCGGCCTCACCGATACGGGCCACCGATACTATTCCCACCTCATCAGGTGGCAGAACACCTCCTTCATCAAGGACTTCCTGCAACCGGAGCTCAGGGCGCAGATGGACGACAAGGCCCTCTACGAAGAGCTGGACGCCTACACCGATCCCGACATGATGCGATGGGACCCGCTTTGCCGCGCCCAGTATCTTGAGATGGCGCTCTTCATGCCCGGGTACCTGCTCAACTCCCAAGGAGACCGGATGATGATGGGGAATTCCGTCGAAGGCCGCTTTCCCTTCCTCGATCACCGGGTGGTGGAGTTCGCCGCGACCATCCCCCCCAAATACAAGCTTCGGTTGCTGGAAGAGAAATACATT
>JALYSE010000329.1:2197-3795 GCA_030854955.1 Fibrobacterota bacterium
GTCCCAAGCAACCCTACCGCGCCCCCATTACGCCTGCCCTCCTAGGTGGCCCTCCCAGCGAAGCCTCCTCGATGCTCGACGCCGAGGTGATCAAATCCAGCGGCTATTTCCATCCGGGAGAGGCGGGCAGGCTCCTGGCCAAGCTCCGCGGGGGCGCCCAGGCCTCCGCGCGCGAGGAGATGGCCTTGGTGGGGATGGTCTCCCTGCACCTCCTCCACCGTCAGATGGTGCAGGGGCTGGGATGCCCCGAAGGACTCCCTTGACGGGCCTGGTTCAATCTCTCCTGGAGGAATCCGCCGACAGGGGACCGAGCCGGCCCGCCGCATGGCACAAAGGCGAATGGCTGACCTACGGCTCCCTGGAAGACCGGGCCAACCGCCTGGCGTTCTGCCTGGCCGGTGAGGGGCTTTCCGCCGGCATGCGCGTGGGCGTGCTTCTTGAGAACGGCTTCGCCTTTTTGGCGGCCCACTTCGCCGTACTCAAGACCGGCTGCGTGAACGTTTCCCTGAACACCGAACTCACCGCGGAGGGTCTCGCCTTCCTGATGTCCGACAGCGAGGCGGAAGCCCTTATTCTCGGCCGCCAGCACGCGCGCCTGCTCGCCTCACTGGCCCCGCCAACGAGCCTGCGCCTCGTCATCTGGGACGGCGACGGCATGCCCGCCGACCCCGGCGCGCCCTGGGCCCGCCATTTGACCCTGGCGGAGGCTTGCTCCGTCCCGTCCCCGCGGCCGGCGGTGCAACGTTGCGAAACCGACCTGGCCTCCCTCGTCTACACCTCCGGCAGCACGGGTCGCCCCAAGGGCGTGATGCTCACCCATCGCAACCTCATGAGCAATACGGAGTCCATCGCCGGTTACCTGGCCCTCGCGCCCGAGGACCGCGTGCTCGCCGTCCTGCCCTTCCATTACGTATACGGGCAATCCTTGGTCTACAGCCATTTCTTTAGGGGCGGGTCCGTGATCATCGACAACCGGTTCGCCTATCCCAACGTCGTGCTGGACACCATGGCGGCACTGGAGGTTACCGGGTTTGCCGGCGTGCCTTCCACCTTCGTCATCCTGCTGGAGAAATCCGCGCTGCGCAAGCGCAGCTTTTCGTCCCTGCGTTACGTGACCCAGGCCGGGGGCCACCTGTCCGCGGCTTGGCAATTGAAGGCAGCTGAGGCTTTCAATCCGGCTCGTTTCTTTGTCATGTACGGAGCCACGGAAGCGGCTCCCCGTCTCACCTTCCTGCATCCCGACCTGCTGCCGGAGAAGGCCGGATCCATTGGCAAGGCCATCCCCGGCGTGGAGGTATTCATCTCCGACCAAGCTGGGAACCGCCTGCCGCCGGGAGCCCTCGGCGAGATCGCCGCGCGGGGCCCCAATATCATGGCCGGCTATTGGCGCGATCCCCAGGGCACCGCCGAGGTCCTGAGGAACGGCATCTACTTTACCGGCGATCTGGGCAAGGAAGACACGGAGGGGTTCCTCTTCATCGAGGGGCGAAGCAGGGATTTCATCAAGGTGGGAGGAAACCGGGTGGGAGCCAAGGAGATCGAGGATGCCATTCTGGAATGGGACGGTGCCCTGGAGGCGGCCGTGATCGGGGTGGAAG
>JALYSE010000129.1:0-9334 GCA_030854955.1 Fibrobacterota bacterium
GGTCATAGCCGAGACCTTGCTCGACACCAGCATAAGTGACAAGACCATTCTGCTCCGGCCCGTGGGCGGACAGCCCGTGCCCGTCGACGTGGTTTCCTACTCCTACAATGTCGTCAACGTGGCCCCGCAATCGCCGCTCCTACCCAATACCTCCTATGAAGTGGAAGTGGTGGAAGGCGGCATCAAGGATGCGGCCGGCAACGCCATCCAGGGGTACAAGTATTATTTCTCCACCGGAACCACCCTCACGCGTCCTCAAGGTTCGGGTATCCTCGACGGGGGCAAATCGAAAGCGGCCAACCCTCTGACCTTCCGGGGCGATGCTTCGGGCCTTGACTTCAAGGTGGACTTGCCAGGCCCATACAGGGTGGCCATCAGCGACCTCACAGGCAGGGCCTACGCGGCATTTTCCTCACATCCCTCCGGGGAGTTCAGTGTTTCCACCACCGACTGGCCCAAGGGCATCTATCAGCTTTGGGTGACCACGGGCGGAAAGCAGTGGGCCGGCAAAAGAATTCTGATTCCCTAGCCGATGGTGATCCACCTGTCCCATGGCCGAAATCCGATCCCTTAGGCACACGGTGAGAATCCTGCGCCTGATCCTTGCTTGCCTGTTAGCCGCAATTGCGACTGCTCCGATTCCTGCCCAGCCACCTACGGAACCGGCACGGCCCCGAATCGAAGGCTTCACCCATTCACCGGGCTCGCCCCTGCAGGCGGGAACGGTCGTGCGCTTCATGGTAACGGCGACGCATTCCGAAGGCGCCCGGCTCGAATACAGTTGGGAGTTCGATGACGGAACCCCGCGAACGGCTTGGGATGGGAGTTCTTCCATTGAACACGTCTACGCGCAGCCGGGAATTTACGCAGTGCGAGTGCGCGTCCAGGACCCTCTGGAATTCGAGGTGGTCGACATCATCCGTATCCGGGTTGTAACCGGATCAGACGTGGTACCTCCCCATTCCTCTCCCCTGGCCCTTGATTCCGCCAGACGGCATCTTTGGGTGGCGAATCCGGACCATAATTCCGTTTCGATCATCCATGCGGACGCCCTCAATCTGGTGAAGGAAATCCCCGTGGGCGGACAACCCCTTTCCGTGGCCCTCGATAGGATGGGCAATGCCTGGGTGGCCTGCCGCAAGACCCACGAAGTCAAAATCGTTTCCGCCGACGGCCTTTCCATCCTCAAGAGCCTGAAATTCGGGTATGGATCCTCACCCACAGCCATCCTATTTTCGACCGACGGCACCGCCGCCTATGTCTCCCTGGAGGGGCCGGGCGCCATCCAACGCCTGGATGCCAAGGGCATGACCCTGTCCGGAAGGCTAAGCGTAGGCCCCTTTCCACGCGCCCTGGCGGCAACGCCGGATGGAAAACGCCTGCTCGCGACCCGCTTCCTCTCCTCCGATTCGGCGGGCATGGTCTGGTCCATCGATCTGCAGACCTTTGACCGCGCCGAAACCATCGCCTTGCCACTGGATCGCACGTCATTCGAAAGCGGGACGGCGGCGCGCGGACTCCCGAATTATGTGGCCACCCTTGCCGTGCATCCCTCCGGCACCAGCGCATGGTACGCGGCAAAAAAGGACAATATCCTCCAAGGCCTGAACCGCGATGGAAGGCCGCTCACGTTCGAGTCCACCATGCGCAGCGTAATCTCTACCTTGAACCTGGGCTCCGGGACGGGAACCGGATCCGAGACGACAGCATTCCGCATCGACCTGGACAATACCAGCCAGCCTTCCGCCGTAGCCTTCAGTTCCCATGGGACCTTTCTTTTCGTGACCATGCAGGGGAGCAACCGACTTTTCATCCTGGATCCGCAAACCCGCCATGTTCTGGTGGAAAGGGAAACGGGATTGGCTCCCCAGGGAGTGGCCGTGGATGCGATCTCGGGACGCGTTTATGTGCAGGATTTCCTGGGCCGCACGGTCACCGTATTCGATGCGAAGGCCCTGCTCGCGACCGGAGATACCACGGTCACCAGGCTGGCCGCGGTACCCGTATCCTCCCGGGAACCCCTTCCGGAAAAGGTCCTGGCGGGAAAACGGCTTTTCTACAATGCCAAGGACCCGCGCATGAGCCTGGACGGATATACAAGTTGCGCCGCTTGCCACCTTGACGGCGGCCATGACGGCCGGACCTGGGATTTCACCGACCGGGGTGAAGGGCTCCGCAATACCACCACCCTGCTGGGAAAGGCCGGCATGGGCCACGGCCCCCTCCATTGGTCAGCCAACTTCGATGAGCTGCAGGATTTTGAACATGACATGCGCGGCCCGTTCGGCGGCAAGGGCTTTATGAATGACGTCTTTTTCCAAAGCGGCTTACACAACACCCCCTTAGGCGATCCGAAAGCCGGAAAATCACCAGACCTGGATGCCTTGGCCGCCTATGTGGCCTCTCTGACCGGCGCGCCTCCCAGCCCGTATCGGAATCCAGATGGCGCCTTTGGGACCGACGCCCTGGCGGGAGGTCTGATTTTCAATCGGGAGGATGTGGGATGCGCCAAATGCCACATACCGCCGCACTATACGGACTCCCGGCTTCCGGGCCATGTGAAACCTGCGGCGGGTGCGGTGGCGATCTTTCCTGAAGCTAATAGCCAGTACACGGAGGAAGGCTTCCTCCTCCATGACGTAGGAACCTTGAAGCCCACCTCCGGCCAAAGGCTGGCAAAGGAATTGCCCGGCATGGACACCCCCACCCTAAAGGGCATATGGCAGACGGCCCCTTACCTGCACGACGGTTCCGCGGCCACCGTGATGGATGTGCTGACCACGGCCAATAACGGTGACAAGCACGGAAAGACATCCCACCTCTCCGCCGTGGAGCGGGAGAACCTGGTCGCTTTCCTGCTTCAATTGGACGAAGCCGATAAGGACGGAAATACCGGACTGGTCCGGAAGAAAGCGGCAAGCGATCCAAGGAGACTCAGTCTACTGAGGTCCTTTGAGGGTCGCCCCCAGGGGCTGATTCTAAATGGGTTTTCAGCAGGCGAACTACCGAGCCTGTCACTCCACACTTTGGAGGGCAAGAAAATTCAGGATTTCCGAAGCCAGGATTGGCAGCCCCTGCGTATATCCAAGCAATCCGAATTGTACCTGCCTTGGCCATTTCGAACCGGAGGTGAAAAGGGACTTCATCCGGGACTCTATCTGGTCAGGGCCGCAACTGTCAAAGGAATCTTTTCCCTTAAAATCATGGTAACCCCGTGAAGGGGCCGGCCATGGGTCGGGATCCGGAGGCTGGCGATATTAATGGACTTATACCATTTAGGGAAAGCCGCTCCACAGTATTTGATGCCACCTCAAAGCACGATTGCAACTTAAAATACGACATTAGATTTGGAAGAATGGGTTATATTTCGCCCATGTATTCAAGACACGCCCAGAATCTATTCCTTGGGGTATCGCAATGGCCATGATCAAAGGATATTCAATGCGCGCAGCCTCATGTTTACTGATGATGGCCAGTCTTGCGGCCGCCCAGAACTTCACCAAGTCCGATTCCGGTTGGGTGCCCCTTTTCAACGGGGTCAATTTCGACGGTCTCTATTCACGCATGTACAACAAAGAAGTCACCGACATCCCCAACAAAACCTTCAGTGTGGCGAATGGGATGATCAAGGTGACCCAGGGATCGGGATGGGATCAGGGACATATCGGCACCGATAAGAACTACTCCCATTACCGCGCCAGGGTTGAATATAAATTCGAAGGCACTGACGGCAATGCGGGATTAACCTACCATGGTGATGAAACTTATCCCCGCATGTCGGGTAATTGGCCCAGGTCCATCGAGTGCCAGATGCTGCAGGGGCTTGCCGGCCGAGCGTATTCCATCGCAATGGCCATGTTCACCACCAAGGCCACCAACGGCAGCTATAATCCGAACGGAACCACGGTGGATGTTTGTGAAAAGGGTGACCCCATCTGCGATGGAAGGGATTTCGGAGCCAGCGTCATTCTCGACAAGCCGGGACAATGGAATAAGATGGAGATTGTCGTGCGTGGATCGGATAGCGCGATTCACCGGGTCAATGACAGTACGGTGATGCGCCTATGGAATATCCGCATCCCCGACCCCCAAGACATCTCCAAATTCATTCCTTACGGCAGTGGTTCCTTGGCCCTTCAAGCCGAGGGAGCCAATATTTCTTATCGGAATTGGGAGGTCATGGAACTTCATAAGGATGGCCCCGAAAGGTTGCAAAGGCTTCTCCTTTCCAATACCAATGGAGCCGCGGATCTCGCCTCCGGCAGCAGCCATGTCATTACCTGGAAAACCGTCGGGGATGTCAAAAAGGTCAGCGTCTTTTTCAATACGGGTACGGGCGGGTGGGAGATGGCCGCCGACAAGGTGAATAATACGGGAAGTTTCGCCTGGACGGTACCCATTACGTCAACCTCAAAGCTGCGTGTGCTTGTGAGTGCCGAACCTTGGGTCCTGGCCGATACCAGCGACAGCGACAACCAGATTCTTGGGGGCACAGGTATTGCCTTCCCCACTAAAAAACCGCAGGTACCAGGGACCTTCCTGGATGAGACCGACTACCGAGACGTGGACGGCAGAATACGGGTCGGACCTTCGGAAAAGCTCCGCCCTTTCTTTTCCCATACCCCCTGATCCGGGCAGATTAGACCAGGTCTCAATCCAGTCAACGAGGCCGGATTCAACCTCACCTGGCCTAAGCCCAATAAGACAAGCCTATAGGTGATAAAGGGACCCCTTTCCCCTTTTGAAGGGGACGTGTACCAACCTCTTGTCCTATTACTCAAGGCGACTGATAAAAAAGCATCGCAGGAAGGGAAATCACGAGCTGCTGCGGCAACTAGAGAAAGCAATGGACCCGCACGGAGAAGCAGGTCTTGGAGCGGGCCCCACATGGAGATGCGGGAAACCATCAAGCACATTACTTTCGGTTGCTAGCGAACGACCTCGCGACGCAATTCGATAGTTGGAGGATCGGAAAGGAATACCATTTTCAGCTTTTCGCCTTGAGGCATTAATTTTTGGAGAAGGGGAAGGACATGTGATTTGTAATGTTCGCGGATCTCGTTGGAAAAGCCGGTGGTATCGATGGAATCCAGGATTTCGATGGTCTTTGAATGGGAACTTGCGGTTGCATGGAATTCCCGGGGGGCGGACTGGGTTTTCTTTTCTCCTGTTTTGCGTCCGCGACGCGTGCGGCTTTCCTCTGGAATCTCCCCTTTCTTCCGGAGTTGGGTCTTCATGCTGAAAAAATGGGGTTTGGAAAGTTCCTTGAAGTCGAGGTTTTTTACAAGTTCATCATAGGTGCATCCCGGATGCTCCTTGATGTATTGCTTCGCCTTTTCATTCAATTTCTTTTTATCGATCTTTTTCAACATGGAATCCTTTACTTCAGTATTGTCGGCACTCGCCGCACGGGGCCTGTCGAACGGTCCACCCAACAAAAAAAGAGAGTTTACCTTTTCGGAACCCGTTCGCGCCTTTTCCCGTTCCTCGCGCGATTTGATGGCTTGCTCCACTTCATTGAAGTGCTGACGCGAAACAACGGCATCGCCGGTCAGGACCTGGAATGTTTCAAAGTCTTTTCCGGGATTGTTTTTGAGGAAGAGATACACTTTTTGTTTGAGCGGATTGTTAAAAAGCAGATCCGGCTTTTCCTTCATGACGGTCATATTCATAATGTTCCCATTTACAATATCCGAGAAACTGAAATGCCTCGAAAAGTTTCCCGGACGAAGTCATTGGCCACTTCAGTGAGTCTCTTTTGCTAGTGTTGATTTTGTCCGGGAATCTATTTGCAATCCCCGACACTCCGAGGCAATAGCCCGGACTAACAATCCATACAAGTGTAAAGTTACATAATTCATTCAAAAAGTTACATCATTTATTCCAAAATTCCATTAGTGGAAACAATCGGGTATTCATTTAAAGCGACCATCCGCATCCTATTTCGTTCTTTGGGATTATGGTTTTCCGGCCTGAACTATCAAATTCCGTCCCTTATTTCAAGTCTGTGATGATGAGTAGCGAATCTTTAATGATTTCGGCATCGATATCCAAGCTGCCCGGGCGTAAATACGCATCGGGTTCCCGAGGCACAATCATTTCGAGCCAGCGGCCCGTATAAGCGAATTGTCCACTGCAATTAGTTATTTTTAAGCGATGCCACTCCAGGACCCGCACGGACGGACTATCCGCAAACTGCGGGTACAGCTTACCGATGCGTGCAATTTCCGTTGCTTCTACTGTATGCCCGAAGGCACGCGTTTCCAGAACGCCCGCCAATTCCTTTCACCGGAGGAAATCGGCAATATCTGCGCCGAGCTTAATACCATGGGCGTGGAGGAAATCCGGGTTACGGGTGGAGAGCCCACGGTACGCTCCGGATTCAATTCAATCATGGAACACCTGGCCCGAATCCCGTGGAAAAAATTCAGTCTCACCACCAACGGGTTTCTGCTGGCCGATAAACTGCCGCTGCTGAAAGACCTGGGATGCACCCATGTAAACGTGAGCCTCGACAGCTTGGAGGAATTGAAGTTCAAATCCATCACGGGAAGCACCCATTTTCGAATCGTGCTCGACGCAATTCTGCGCGCCAAGGCGATGGGCTTCGAGGTTAAGGTGAATGCCATTGTCTTCCGGGGCATCAACCATCTTGAGCTACCGGCATTCCTCCGTTTCTCCGCCGAGCACGACGTGGAGGTGAGGTTTTTGGAACTGATGCGAGTGGGACCGGCCATCGGAGAACACGACGACAGGTTCGTGCCCGCCCGGGAAATGATCGATGCCTTGAACCAAGAAGCGGAATTGCTTCCGGTTTCCTCCGCAGTGGATTCCACTTCCTTCGGTTACCGCACCTCGGAGGGGGCGCGGGTCGGCTTTATCGCTTCGGAGTCCCAGCCGTTCTGCGGACACTGCTCACGTCTCCGCCTTTCGGCGACCGGCAAGCTTCGATCCTGTCTGTTCTCGGACACGGGGGTGGAATTGAAAGGCCGCGACCGGCTCGACTATCCGGAAATACTACGGGAAGTGATGGCCTTGAAGCCGGTCGGACGCCTGGTGCGAATCGATCAGCCGATGAACCAAATCGGTGGATAGGCTTCCGGAGGCCAGGACCACCATCCAACGCGCTTCAGTCCGTGCCTTCGAAACCCAAATCCAGGTTTGCGCCCAGCCTAAGGAAGTAAAAGGGCGAGGCACCTTCGATGGCCGCCACGCCCGCTCTCAAGGCTCCCAATGGGGTCGCATAGCCCGCTTGGGCCTCCCAGAAGCCCTGCATCGGGCTTGCCATCCCCCAAAGGCGCGGCTCTCTCCCCGTGGTGAAGAGAGCCGGGCCATAGTCGCCATAGGCACCGACGATTAACCGCAACCCGGCCTTCCCAAACGTGGGGCAATACTCGAATTTTGCGCTCTGGAAGTTCACGCCCCGCAGGGAGCGCAGGAAGTATTCGTCCTGGAATGTGAAAACGTCCATGATTCCCGCTTCCAGGTAATCGAAATCGGAAAGTTCCTGATTGCTTTGATCGGACCAGAAATACTGGTCGGTAAAGCGGAAGTCGCCGAGGCTGAACCGCACCCGTGACTCGATGCTGGAAATGTTGTTTTTTATCTGGCCGATGAGGTTCACGCGATTCAGGTTCCGGTATTTCACGCTCAAGGCATTGCGATATCCCCCGAACCGGTCGGGCCTCCCCAGACCCAGAAAGACGGCCTCCTGGAAATCCGTGGATTTGAATTTTCCGGAGGAGATATCCTCCGTAATCGGGAACTCGGCTTCATGCCTTTGGATCGAGGTCCGCAAAGACGCCGAAGACCAAGGGAAAACCTTGAGGAAGACCTCCGAAAGGGTCCGCCCGAATCTTACCGGCTTGGCGCCCAGATCGATGGCGGCGTCGGATTCGGGATAAGGATGATTCACTTCCCAATGGGTTCGGGAGACGCCCAGCTCCAGCCTGAGCGGATAGATGGGGACAATCATGATTTTGCCTTCATATCCGGGCCGGTGGCCGCCAATGACTGCGCCCACCTCGCCCTGGAACGGGATATAGAATGGTTCGCTCCAGGTAAGGCCTCCATATACCTCGGGAGCGCGTTCCGGCATTTCATCGACCAGGTAATTGACCCGATCGCTTAACAATGCGGCGTTCCAACCCGCCCGGAAATGGACCTTGGATTTTTCCTTCGCATCGAAAACGAGCATGGCCTTATCCTGGAAGGTGCCCCGATCCCATTCGACATCCAGGTCCGAATAGAACCCGGACCGGATCAAGGAGGCGATGGCGCCTTTGCCGGAACTGTCCTCCCTATCTCGCTCGGAAATGCGGACGATATCGAGCAACAGTTGGCGCCCGCCCGATGCCAAGGGATTGACCGAAAGCCGGTTCAACCCCAAATGGTCCGCCTCCGCCCCTGGAGCGCCGACCGTGGTTACGATACTGCCGGAGTCGGCTCGTCCGGCCCCCCCACGTCCCAGAGCCGATTGGAGGACGTCCATTGACCGCAGGGCTGATTTATATCCCAGGTGAATCCATTTCCTGGGGTCGGTTTCCGCGGGATTGAATTCACCTTCCGGTTCCAGCTCAATGAGAAGGATCTTTCCATTGCCTTCATCGCGGGCCGGAGTCCCTTGACCCGGCGCGGAAACCCGGCGTTTGGTGCGCAGGTTCAAGGAATCGGTCCAGGAAACGATTCCGCTCTCCAGGGCCGGAGGCCGCAATCGATGACCGGGCTGCACCACTATGATTTTGTTGTAAGCGAAGGGAAGCTTCTCGGTCATTATAGAATGGCCCGATAGAAAGGCCCCGGACGCATAGGGCCAAAGCCGTTGGCGTTGGCGCACGATGCCGGCAGGAAGCACGGATCCTTTGATGATGTTCTGAAGGCCGCCCTCGGTGAGGACGGCTTCCTGTTCCAGAGACAGGTCGGAGACCTGCACCGCCAGCCGGCGCGGAGCAGTTTCAAGGTTCTCCACCGGGCCGCCGGGTGCATCATGGGTGAGTTGGGCGATCATCCATGAGAGGTGGAGGTATTCCCCTCCCTCCCCCACTACCACGTCGGCCCATTGCGACCCTTGAGTCTGGAGGCTTTGCAATCCAAGCGGAATGTCCCACTGCATTGGATCCGGACCTTCGGGCTTGAAGAATCGTCCCGGTTCCCCATCCTGGAGAGGAAAGGGACGCACGTACGTTTCCAAGGGAGTCCGCAGCATCTCCTTTTCCATTGTCGATGCGCTATAGCCCAATGCCCATGCGGCCCCCAACATCACGGCTTTAGATTCTGCGACCACTGCGTCGGGTTGGAGTCCGAATTCCTCAAGGGCCTTCCAGACTCCCAGGTA
>JALYSE010000129.1:9344-12847 GCA_030854955.1 Fibrobacterota bacterium
CTTGCTGTCTGCACTCATGAACAAGATGGTTTCGTAACGCTCGGGCTTTTGAGTCTTCGGGACAGGGACCATGGCGGGTACCGCGGTACCGGTGACCGGTTCCGACCGGGAATTCAGTGTGGTCGCCGCGGAATCCCGGGTTCTTTTCAAGCTGGCGGAATCCGGGGCCGGGCCGGCACCTGAGGTATCCAGGATAACGAATGCCGAGGCTGGCCTGAGGATGACCGCCAAAGATGCGGCCAGGATGAAACCTCGAAAGACTCTAAGGGCGACTTTTCGCCTATGGGTTTCATGCATGGTGATGGTTCAATATCATACCAATTTGCGGCATCGCAAAGCTGTTTTTAGTACCTTAACCAAAAGGGTGCGTACCATGGCAACCATCATCGCATACATCACCGTCAAGGACCGCGACGAGGCACTCCGCATAGGCAAAGGGCTGCTGGAATCCCGGCTCGCCGCCTGCATCAATATTTTTGACGGCATGCAATCTGTCTATTGGTGGGAGGGCAAGCTCGAGGAGGCGCGGGAATGCGTTCTCATCGCCAAAGCGGATGCCGCTCGGCAAGGTGAGATCATCGCCAAGGTGAAGGAACTCCACACTTACTCGGTACCTTGCGTAGTCTTCTGGCCCCTGACCGGGGGAAATCCTGCCTACTTGGATTGGATTGGAAAGGAAAGCGGCCATGCCTAGGCTTTTCGTGGCGTTGGCCATGCCGGAACGCGTCCAGGATAAGCTAGCCGAAATGGCCAGCAATCTCCCCGGCGCCGAGTGGGCTTCCTCGGAGCAATACCATCTCACCTTGCGTTTCCTCGGGGAGGTGGACCTGGAAGCATTCCAAACCATCCGCGAGGCCTTGGGCGGCCTCCAATGCCGTTCCTTCCATCTCTCTCTGCGGGGAGTGGGACTGTTTCCCCTGCGCGGGGAACCGCAAACCCTATGGGCGGGCGTTTCCAAAACCGACGCGTTGATGAGTTTGTGCAACAAGGTGGAAAGTATCCTCGTGAAAAGGGGCATTCCGCCCGATCCCCGGAAATTCTTCCCCCATGTCACCTTGGCCAAGGTCAGGGATTCGCACGAAGCCTACGTGGGCCAATACGTGATGGACCACTCCCTGTTTGCCATCCACGAAATCCCCATCCAGGGCTTCGGCCTTTATTCAAGCAGACTCACCCCGGAGGGATCGATTCACACCCTGGAAGCGAGATATCCGTTGGAAGGAATTCTGGAAGCGGGTGAAGCAGGGGTTATGGATTAGGGTGCTAGTACCCTAACCCCTCGGGTCGATAGCCCGCAGGGGTCTCAGATGAAGTCCCGTTTGCTAAACCATAGGCTCGCGATCAGCAGATACATGCCGATGAAGGCGAGACCGTAACCCGTCGTATAGAGAATGTAGTTCTCGCCGATGGGCAGATTATACACCACGCGTCCGCGGATGTTGAAGTTTTCCAGGTTCGGAATGATATAGTACACCGCGTGGATGACCTTCTCGGTGAAGGGCGTGATCACGGGAGAGCCCGGCAGCCGGGCCCCATATTTGGATATGAACGCAAGGTGATTGATGATGTCACCCGCCAGATGTCCCGCCACGTAGACTCCCAGGGTGAACAAGGCGCTCATCGTGGGCGTGGAGAAGACTGAGAACAGGAGCGCCGCCGCCGTTATCACCGCCATCTCCAGGAAGATAAGGTAGATGGCCAGGAGCAGGGAAGGTTGCGGACGGGCGCCAATAATGATGAGGATGATGAAGAAGGCCAAGGTCATCACCGCGAGGTTCAGCGCCAGCACCATCAACAAACCTAGGTATTTGCCCACGATGAAATGCCACCTGGGCAATGGCCTGGCCAGCAGGGTAAGGATGGTCTTGCGCTGGATTTCCTTTTGGATGAGCCCTATGCCGATGAATATGGACATCAGCAGGCCGGTGACCGACATGACGGCGAGGGTGAAGTTTGAGATTACCGACTGGCGGGCGAACACGGACCATTCCCCGAGCATCATGGAAAAGGCGATTAAACCCAAGGAAAAGAGAACCAGGTTGTACAGGATTTTGTCCCGGATGGTTTCCCGGAACGCATTGATGGCGATGATCAAGATCGGTTTCATGCGTTTTTCGCGACCTCCATGGCCAGCACATCTTCCAGAGAATGACGGTTGCGGCTGACGGATTCGATATTCACGCCTTGGGCCGAGGCCCATTGCAGCAATGCCCGCTGCGCTTTGAGGTCCGGGCAGGAAACCGATCTGGAATCCAGGGCCGAACCAGCTTCTTTGGGCAAGACTTCAGGCCGCAAATCGGTCGCGAAGGTCACCAGGTAATTTTCGGCTTCCCCTTCGAGGACCTGGGATACGGTTCCCTGGCGGCGGATCTGCCCATCCACGACCATGGCCAGCCGGGTGCAAATGGCTTCCACGTCTCCCAATACATGGCTGGAATAGAAAACCGTAATGCCTTGGGCGTGAAGGTTCTTAAGAAGATTGCGGACGTCCCTGCGGCCCAGGGGATCCAACCCGGACATGGGTTCATCGAGAATGACCAGCCTTGGCCTTGACAGGATAGCCTGCGCGAGACCGATGCGCTGCAACATGCCTTTGCTATAGGTACGCAGCTTCCGATCCATGGCTTCCGGTCTGAAGCTGACGAGGTCGGCCACTTCATCGACTCGCTTTTTCAGATCACCCCAACCCAATCCGGAAAGCTGGCCGTAAAACCATAGGAATTCCCTGCCGGTGAGGTAGTCGTAGAAATAGGGGTGTTCGGGCAGGAAGCCCACCTTCTCCCGGCTGCGAGGAGTGCCCGCGGACATGCCCATAAGGGTGGCGCTACCGCTATCGGGCTTGAGGAGGCCCAGAAGTATCTTGATAGTCGTGGATTTGCCCGCGCCGTTCGGACCGATGAATCCGTAGAGATCGCCGTCGTTGACCTGGAGGCTGACTCCCCGAAGGGCGTCTACGGATTTCCGCCAGAAGCCGATCCGGTATGTCTTGCGAAGATCCTCGACCTGGATCATGTGAAACTCAGCCGGATTTGCGCTTCTGGAATCTTTGATAATAGGTAATCGACCGGCCGGCGGCATACAGGAAGAGACCCAGATAAAGCAGATATCTCGATAAGGCCCTGGGATTGAGAGCGAAATCCCTGTGGCTGAAGAAGTCCGTGGCTCCGGTTCCGTCCATGATCAGGCAGACGATGGCCAGCACCAAGGCTAAGACCCCGGTCGTAATCAGATACCATCTGACCGTGGCCAGGCGATCCTGTTTCCCCAGGGAATCGAAATCGATGGGTTTGAAATTGTCGTTTTCGGCGGGCAGCTGTTCTTGTTCCGGCATGTATGAAAATATAAACGTTCACCGGACTATTGACCATTGACTGTCTCATAGGATGGCTCCAGTATAAAACCATCGCAGTCCGGGATGCAACCTTTGTTCCATAGAGGGGGGCACCATTCCGCCCTATCTGCGGCTCTATCTGCGGCTCTATCTGCGGCTCTATCTGCGGCTC
>JALYSE010000130.1 GCA_030854955.1 Fibrobacterota bacterium
TTGTGGACGGCATTAGAGTCGCCCACGATCCGGCCACGGTGGAAGCGCAAAATTTTCGCGGCTATTGGCGACTGGGGTATGGATTGCTTTCGGAATGGGCTCCCGCGGGTACCAGTCTATTTTTTCAGGGCTCCATGGATGAAGTATGGATAGCCCACGCGGATCTTTCCGATGATTTCGTCAAACTTTCCTTTGAAAACCAGAAAATAGGATCCCAGTTGTTGAAATTTCCCTGAGCTGGCGGGGCCCCGGTATTAGTCGAAAACCCAAATCAAGGAGGTCGGCATGCAGCCCACCCGTAAAATGCTCATGCTTATCCTAGTCGCCGCTTCTACTTAAATTTCATTGGCTCAAAACACGCCAGTACATCCCGACTTCACTCTAACCTCTCTCCGGCCTCCTGAATTCGAACCGATGGTTGGTGGGTTGGACTTCCTGCCGGACGGACGCCTCGTTGTCGCTACCTGGGAAGGTTTCGGGAAGACGAAGGGATCCGTATACTTGGTAACCAATTCTCAAACGGGGGACGCATCCAAGATCACTTATTCAAAATTCGCCTCGAACTTGAATGAACCGCTGGGCGTAACGGTGATGGGTGGTGAAATCTATCTGCTTCAAAAAGACCAGTTGTCTCTCTTGCCTGATAAAAACAACGACGGAATTGCCGATGAGGTGAGGAAGGTCGCCTCGGGCTGGACGGTGACGCAACCTACGGTAAGCCTGGAGTTCGCTATGGGTATGGTTTATCGGGACAGTGTTTTTTATGGCGGACTAGCGACGAACTGGGGCTTACATGAAACCCAGACGGATGAACGGGGATGCGTCGTTCAAATGTCGGTCAAATCGGGTGGTTATACTCCTTATGCCTGCGGTATGCGAACGCCTAATGGAATGACCCTGGGACCCGATGACGAAATTTTCGTCACGGAGAATCAAGGCAATTGGGTTCCGTCTTCCAAGCTCTTGCATATCAAAAAAGGCCATTTCTACGGCGTGCACAAAACCATTCCCGGTTTCTTCGACAAGGAACCGGAAACGCCGCCGGCGATTTGGATGGATCATGGCTCCATTGGAGTATCACCTACCCAACCTGTTTATATGAAGTCAGGCACATTCAAAGGCCAGATGATCGCCGGGGACATTGTTTGGGGAACTTTGCAACGCTACTTTTTGGAGAAAGTGGGCGGTGAGTACCAAGGGGCCATATTCAAGTTCTCCGGAGGCCTGGAGGCGGCCGCTAACCGTATCGTACAAGGCCCAGATGGAGCCCTGTACGTGGGCGGCATTGGAACGCAGGAGTGGGGTGGCTGGGATTGGTCAGGTAGAAATTTTGGTCTGCAGCGTATGGCTCCAAATGGCAAGACGACTTTCGATTTATTGGCGGTACGGTCCATGGGTTCGACCTCCATGGAGTTGGAGTTTACAACGCCGGTTGGAAACGGCGCCGACGTAGCCGCCAATTATCAAGTCAAGCAGTGGTTTTATGTGCCCGAGTTGACCTACGGAGCGGGCAAGCAGGCGACGGAAAACTTGACGGTTAAATCTGTTAAAGTCAGCACAGATAAATTGAAGGTGACGCTTGAAATCACTGGTATGAAATTGAAGAATGTCGTCAACATAAAGTTGAACGGCGTGAACTCCTCTACAGGTACGGCTCCCTGGACCACGGAAACCTGGTATACCCAAAATGCATTTGGACCTGGAACAGCCGTAACCAAAACCCGTCCTCAAGCCAAAGCCAACTCGTTCGGCCATCTCAGCTTTTCCACCCAGCTACTGGGTCAAGGTAGGATTGGATTCAAAGTAGTCCAGGCTGAAAAATTCAAGTTGAGGATTCAGGATGTATCCGGACATATTCTGGAAACTCATCAGGGGATGGGCCCGCTTGCATTCGTTGGAGAGAAAGTATATAGTCCTGGGGTCTATTTAATCTCGGTGCAAAGCGCATCGGGACACTTTACTCAAAGGATAGTGAATCCTTAAACTCATATGCAATTTTCAAATCAACTTTTTCTCTTTAGAGGAGCCTCATGAAAAAACTAAAATCGACACTCACCCTGATTACAATTCTGGTTTCCTCGGTTTACCTTCATGCACAGACACGCCTGACCGCGGGGCCAATCCAATTCGACCTCATCGAAGTGGACTCCAAATTCACCTCTGAAGGCATTGGAGTTGGGGATATGGACAAGGACGGAGATAGCGATCTCTTCGTTGGGGACTATTGGTACGAATCTCCGGGAAAATCATATGTGGGTACCTGGATAAAACATGAAATGCGTCAACCCCAAGCCGATGGCAATCTGGATATTCATTCATATAGCCAGTGTCACGGTGCCTTCATGGGGGATTTCAATAACGACGGGTATCCTGATCCACTCATTGTTCCTATTCATGGTGGCGAACCCACATGGTACGAGAATCCCAAAGGTTTGAAAACCAATAAGCGATGGACAGCTCATACTCTTGGATACCATTATGGGATGGAGCAAAGTTGGTGGGGCTCGATCGATGGCTCGGGCAAAAAGTCCTTGGTCACGTCAAACGTCGCCGATTACAGCTGGTCCTATTGGACGCCAGATGCCTCAGGAAAATTCCTGGAAACCAAAATTTCCGGACCCAATGCCCCCAAAACCGGAAACAATGATCATGGAATGGGATTATCCGATGTGAATGGCGATGGTAGGCCGGATTTAATTATTCAGGTGGGTTGGTATGAAAATCCGGGAAGCACCACTCTCTGGAAATATCATCCCGTACTATTTAGGGATCACTCCGAGTTCTCACACATTTGGACCTATGATTTCAATAAAGACGGACGGTTGGATCTTATCACCGCATCATCCCATGATAAAGGGATCTGGTTGATCAGCCAAACGGCTCCCGATGTTTGGAAAGACAGTACTATTAACAACAGCTATAAGACCAACCATGCCTTGGTGATGGCTGACCTGGATCTCGACGGCATCCCTGATGTCATTTCCGGCAAACGCATGTGGGCCCATAGCGGGCCCGAAGATGGCGTAGATGTGGGCTTGTATTGGATTAAGGTCACTCCCGGGGCCACACCGAAATTCGATCTTCATTTTATCAAACCTCAAAATGCGGGCGTCGGGACGCAATTCGAAGTCATGGATATTAATGGGGATAAATTTCCCGATATCGTAGTCAGTAATAAAACCGGGACTAAAATGTATCTGCAAGTACCACGAGGCAACGTCGCAATATCCACCCTTCAATCCGCCAGTACTCCCGGGCATAACCGTTCACTTAAACTCACCTCGGATGGGGTTATGGCCGTATCACCGTTTTGGGATTCCCGAATCTTAAACTCCTTGGACGGGAAGCGTTTACCCCTTATCAATCCTCCCTTGCCCTAGATTGACGTCCGGGTCCCCCTCTACAAGGACATGCTTTGTGCCATCGGAAGGTTGCCTGACCGGTATCGCGCCAAAACGCTCTTGAACACGCAGGAGAAACGATAGGATCAAAGGGCGTGTTCGTGGCATCCATTGCGGGGGCGTGAAGATACGCCCCCCTAAATGCAGGTAGAATCTTTAGAGAAGAACCTTTTTCACCAAGGTTCCATCGTGCATTTCCACTCTTAAAAAATGAAGTCCGGAATGGGTGGCGCCGCCCATTTGGAACTGGGATGTGCCTGCGCCGGATTGATGGGATACCACAGCACCATTGGATGAAACGAGAGTGGCATTCCAATTTCCAATCGCTTCAACCTTGACTGTCACGCGACCAGGACCATTAAGATGCAAGATGGCATCGCCGGCAACGACGTTTCTGACCACACTCTTTTCAATCCCGGTAACGGCACTCCAAGTGCGCGTAGAGATGGCGTTCAGCGTGAACCAAGATTCGTCATTCCAAGGTGCTTTGCCGCCTGATGTTAGGCCAGTATGTTTGATATTGATGGTCCGGTCGATAACCATACCCGCAATCTTGAGATGGACGCGCATTTTATCGCTGGAGACTTCGACCCCAGAAATCGCCAACGTCTGATCGGGTTGACGACCTACACCATAACCCACCTGACGAATGTACTGCCATTGAACAGTTTTGAATGCTGAAGCGACCACTTTATCCGCATCCACGGGCTGGGTGAATTCAAGTTCCAAACCATCGGCAAGGGAACGAACAGATCGCATTTCAAAGGCCATTGCCGTGGGATTCGCGGTTAATCGATAGATGCCCTGAGCACTACCTGTTGGCCAACCTCCGGCGATAGTCTGCAGGGATCCGATATAGAGCGATCCATCTGGTCCATAGGCCAAACGGTTCAGGGATGCCTCTTTCATACCTTGGGTGAAAAAGAACACGGCGCCATTATAGATGCCATTCACTTTGTCCAGTGCCACTCGAACCAATCCTGGATTGGTGATATCACCTATCAACCAGTCCCCGGCGAATTTTCCTTGGGGAATCACGACGGGTTGGCTCGGGGATGTACGCACGGTACGATAAGGCAACCAGGCGACCGGGGGTTCATAAGGAAGGCTTTCTGCCCAGTTTGGGGATTTAGGAGGAGATTGGCGATGACCGTAGAACTTGCCCTGTTTCATTAGCGAAAAAGTTGAAGTAGGCATCCAGCATCCTTCGTTATCAGTAACAAACATGTCTCCAGTGGCTTCATCTACATTTGCGCCATTGGGTTCACGCAAGCCTCCGGCAAAAGTTTCAAGCTTCCCCGTCAAATCCCATTTCAAAAATGCACCGGACATTTGGGTAGTAGCATCAACATCGGAAAATCCGCCTGGGCGAATACTTCCCGAATAGGGAGCATAAAAGTAACCCTTGTTAAAAATGGGCGTGAAGACCCATTGATGCGTCATAAAATCAAAAGCCCAGGTTTTTTCATCCGGCCATTTCACCACCAATCTCTTGTTAGTGGTCACATCCGTGGGTTTGGTGAGCTGGGGGATTTCATAAAATCCAGCTCGGTCTGCCACGTATAATTTATCATTCGCAACAGTAGCGCCTGACAACTGAAGGAAGGTATTGGAGATTTCCTCGATTTTTAATTTTGCTGGATCATCTTGGTCATAGCCCGTCACCATCATCACCTTTGTACCCACCGTGGTCGTTTTGGGTACCCATCCTTCACCGATATCATCTGTTACCGCTAAAACCATGCGGCCGTCTTTCATGAAGTCTATACCCATGTTCTTGTATTTTGTTGGGAAAGGGACTTCCTTCAAGGTATAGTCCGGATGGACAGCATCCGGAATTCCTGCTCTAGGTTGCCCCACTAAAATGGCTGCAACCCCTATGGATATAAATAAAGCTCGACCTAGCTCTATTCTCATTGAATCCTCCTGATACCGTTTCAATACGATTATTTTACCATAAGAAATATGCTGTAAACCTGGCCAAATTGCTGGTGGAAACTTGCTTAAGCCCTACATTCCTAGCCCCCTTATCAACGACAATTAAACCTCCCCACCCGGGCTGTTGTTGATTTTGGGTAAGGTTGCCGTCCCTGAGGAAATCCTCCAATCCAGCCCACCGTGGCCATTTCCAGGCGCAATGTCGGCTATTTTGTTAAAATGGCGATTTTTGAACAAAAATAAGGGTTCTCAAAAAAACGGGTCACGTCTATACAAGGGTCGGCCTCCCTGGACGCGCTCGAGTCTCAAGGCAGGCGAGTCGATCGCCGACCTCCCGAGGCCCCCGGTACCCGGCGCTAAAACCGCATGGTGAACTCACCATGCACCGTCAACTCATGCGTCGACTCCTCCTTGGGAGTGTGCCATAGCTTGTCGTATTTGTAGAGACTATAGAACATCGCATCCACATTGTTGGTAAAGTTATAGGATACCTCGGGCTTGCAGGTCATGGTCAGGATCTCCTGATCCTTTTTCGGATCCAGCAGTGGCAGTGTCCGCTCCGTGAACAGGTAATTGGCGCTTCCTGTCACCTTGAGCCGCAGATTGTTCTCGAGCTTCACGTAGTATCGCCAGAACTGCAAGCCTTTCTGGGTTTCCACGTCATAGGCGATGGACGCATCTCCGCCCGCATTGAACGCATCCCGCTTGGTCCGCTTGTCCGCGGTACGTTCGTACGCCGTCATCGTTGTGACCTTGTAGAACCGGTACGGCAGCTTACCGGGCAGGGGGACCTTTTCGAAATCAAGCGCCTTTTCCAACCCACCCTTGAAACTCAGTTCCCCGCGGACATCCTTGTTGGTGGTGGCGGCCAAGCGCACCAGGGGGTCGAATTTATAGGAGATTTTCTCCGTTTCCAGGTTCTGGGAGAACAAGGCGCGCTTGTCCTCCTTGCGAAGATTGAAAGTGGTTGTAGAGGTCATGGATCGGAAGGTCTTCCTCAGAAAGGGAATCTTGGCGGCGAAGTCGTTGAAGGTTCCCGTCACGGTGATGTCTGGCCAGACCTCCGAGGTATCGCTCGCCTTGAGGGCGCGATAAAGGGTGTATTCCTTGCTGTACCTGACATTGAGCGACATGCTGAGATCGACCCAGGGCACCGTCATTCCGGTACCCGCATCCCAGGTCCGATTGACCTGATGATTAAAATCATCGGGAAGGTTTTTCAGATTTTCATCCGGCGGCATGAGGAAATCCATCCAATACGGATCGGGTTCGCCCTCGAAAAGCGTGTTCAGGAAGTTCCCGACATCCCCATAGATCATGCCCAACTGGTAGGCGTAATAGGAGGCCCAGCCCGTGGTCTCGTCAAGATATTGATAGGTAAACGCTTCCTTGTTGTATTTGTGACCGACGGAATAACTCAGGTCGAAGTTGCGGAGACGCCAGTCCTCCATGCGCTTGCGGAAGCCCCCCATGAACCCCTTCCCATCGCCCACCGGACCGAACAAGGCCGGCAGGCTCAAGGACGTATTCAGCTTGACATCATGGTCGGCGTTGGCCTGGAAGTGTTCCGGAGTGAGTATCGTATCGCCGTAGCGGGCCTTGATGGAGTCGTTGCGCTCCTGGTTGAACCCGGAATTGAAGTTCGCCCCCATGGTGAGCCAGGAAAAGATGTTGGGATTGAAATCCGCGTGGAAGCTCTGGGTCCGATTCCGCTCGCGGTAGAGGATCCCGTAATGATCGCCGAGGTGATCGGGATTGCGGTCTTGGCCGTCCAAATCCAGGACCAGGTTGCTGGCGAATATGCTTTCGTCGCCATCGCATTTCTGGGTCGGATCCGCGATCGATTCATTGTCTTCCTGCAGGAAGAAGGACTCGTCGAAACAAGCATGGTCGTTGTCGAAATCCCGGTCCACGGCAAGCCGGTATCCGAAGTTGAAGAAGTTCAGCAGGCGCCATTCCATGTCCAGGCCATGGGTCATCTCCACGGAATATTGCGCCGGCTGGTTGAGGGGGATGTCCTCCTGATTGCGCGGCTTGTTCAGCGTCTCCGTGCGCACGAAGGAGAGATCGGAAATCGTCAGGTTCAGCTTGTCCGGATACGGGGTGAAATCCACTCCCGACAGGAATGAGGGCATGTATTTCCACTTTTGGGAGAAGCCCAGGGGTTTCATGGATTTGTTCTCGAACGGCGAGAGGCTGTATTGCACCTTGGTGTTGTAGTTGCGCGAGCGGTTGAGGGTGAAGTATTCCGTGCGCTTGGCGGAAGCGTATGAGTATTGCAGATCCGGGCGCTCCAGGAAGACCTGGGTCAGGATGTTGGAGGAGCGGTGTTCCTTCTTGTAAGACGTTGAAAAGCGCTCCTCGAACACCGTGGTCTGGTAGACGCGGGAATGGAGATCCCTGATGTCCTTGGCGCTGTCGTCCGGGCCCGTGTTGGTGAGATGGCCGTCGGAGATGTCCCTCATAATATCCATAAAGCCTGTCCCGCCCAGGTTCACATCCGAGGTGGGCTTAGTGAAGGGCCGAGAAATCGCTCCACGGTATTGCATGGAGAGGGGAAGGCTCACGGCCCATTGATCCGGGAAAACCTTGTTGGCGAACACCGTCAGGTTGGTGTTGTAATCCACGGTGGAATGGGAGTTCGCGGGCGTGGCCTTGGTTTCGCTCATGGTGGTGAAGCCGCCGTTGCGGTAGGTCAGGTTTCCGGACACGTTCACGAAGTCGGAGAAGTCCAGCTGCAGCTGGGTGCGCATGCTGCTTCCCAGGGAATGGTCCACGCCCTCTAGGCGCAGGTCGTTCACCCAGATCTCACCCCTCTGGGTGGTGTCCGCTATCGAATCGACATAGATGACCAGACGCATCCAATCCACGCGCGACAGGGTGGGGTTGCCCACCACGGAAAGGGTGAGGGAAGAATCCTGGCGGCCTTCGTGCCAGGCCGTCTTGGAGATGGGGCGACCGGTATAGCCCTGATAGAGCGGATCGTTCTTGAGGCTGCTCAGGTCCTGCATGCGGATATTGAAGGAGTTCCGGTTCCAAAGGGCGGTATGCTTCTTGTCGTAGATGCCGTTGGTGTCCATGTGGATGCGGATTTCGTAATAGTCCTTGGAGTCTCGGTTGCCCTGATCCTTGCCGAGCCTGAGGCCCAGGCTGATCCGGTTCTGCCGGGCGCTGTAGTTCTCCGTGCCGGGCACGGAATTGGAATCCGGATGGATTTCCATTCGGAGGCGGTCGTACAGGGTCAGATCCTTGGGTTCGCTTCCCAGCAGGCGGGTGGCACCCACCTCTTCGCCACGATGCAGGTTCTCGTACCGTAGCACCAGGGACCGCTCGGGCATCGGTTCGTCGGTGCGGGTGTCCCTTCCGATCTTGGTGTTGGGGGATGGTTGATAGCTCCGTTCCTCCTGCTTGTTGATGATGCCCACCTGGAGGCGGTTGCTGTCTGGGATGGCGGGACCGACGCGGATGGCCGAGCTGTCCTTCAGATCGCCGGTGGCGAAACGGTCGGCGTCGATTTCGAATTCCCGGTTGCGGTCTCCCTCTTCCCAGGCATTGCCGACGAGGTTGATGCGGGCCAGCAGGATTTCGGAACGGGATATCCGGGAAGGCAGGTGGCCGAGCCAGGCGCGGACGATCTTGACGTTGGAAAGGATTTGCGCCTCCCCTTCGCCCGCGTTCGCGCCGATGCGGCGACCCGTTCCATAGAGGGGAATCTGGTATTTGCGCCATCCGCTGCGCAGTTCCTCGCAATGGAAGCGGCTGTTGCAAGCGCTGTCCAGGGGCATCACGTAGCGCAGGTAGGTGTTCTTGACGTCGAGCACGCCCGACCGGTCCAGATCCTCGGTATCGTAGGAATAACCGGCCGTGCCCATATTGTTGCCTTCGGTTCCGTTCACGTGGTAGCTTTCCTCGGTGGCGCCCAAGGGCACCTTGTAGTCGTCTTGGCCCGCGTCGAAATTGTTGGAATCCAAAGGCACGGAATAACAGGTGGGCTTGCACTCCCAGCGCGCGCCCTTTTCGCCGGAGCCCTTCTGCCCATCCAGGCCCGCATCGTTCTTATTGAGGATGTCCACGCCCACATTGATTTCGCTCTGCAGGGTTCCGTTGGGCTCTCCGTTCGCAAGCCCGGGAACGCTGATGTCTTCCGAGATCTGCCCCATGTCCACGGTCAGGTTTCCGTTGCGGCCATAGACGACCACTTCCAGGGTCCGCTTCTTACTCTGGTTGGATTGTCCGGGCAGGGCTCGCATCACGCCGCCCCAGGACCGTCCTTCCAGGTTGTCGTTGGGATGCAGGTTCAGTTCCAGTAGGGTTTGCTGACGGCTGTCCGAATGGCTGTTGCCCGTAGAGCCGTAGATGTGCGAGTATGGCTCCTGGAGGCTGGAATGCCAGATGAATTGGCCTTGGTGGCGGTAGTCCAGGTTCTCATCCGACTTGCCATTTTCGTCGAAGGCCGGGGGCGAGGCCTTGAACCAGCTGTATATGTGCATGGGCATGGAGAGGATGTTCTCGCTGCCTTCGAAATTGTCAAGGTAGGCGCTTTCCTTGGTGTTGGGATTGTATCGGCTCTGGGCCACTTCGAATTCGAAGTTTGCCTTGGAGGGCGCCTCGGTCTGCACGAAGGGGAACAGGTTGGCCATGCTCGTCATCCATTTGGGATTGCCGGCCAGGCGCGCGTTGAATCCCCATAGGAACTGATTGAAGGGTTCACGGCCCAGCTCCGGGCGCTCGCCGCTGGTGCTCTGGCTCTTGTAAAGCAAGGTGGCGCCCAGGATGCTTTCGTCCGAGATGCCGTCCAGCTTGTATTCCAGGCGGGTTCCCAACAGGATCTTGTCCTGGATCTGAAAAGGCGGATTGCACTCGTAGCTGATATCGATATCGGCGTTGGGATCCTTGGCGCGCGGTGAGAGTAAAGTGATTTGCCCCGTCTCGTACAACACTTCGTAATCCACGCTTCGGACCAGCACCGTGGAGCCGTTGAGCACCAGCTTCTCCGTATCCTTTTCGATGTCAATACAAGAGGAACCGCTTACCGAATGTGAAGCCTCCCTAACGCCAAAAGTCGACTTTCGCTGTTTTCCCGAAATCACAAACTTGTGTACCGTGGATCCGATTTGGATCTCGTCCACGTTGGCGTCGTAGATCTCGGTATTCGGGTTTACGCGCTTCATGGGCGTAAGGCAATTCTTGGCGTCGTCCTCCCGGCTGATGCCGGCGACACAAGGCAGCACCATGTATCCCTGTTCCAGGTTGAACAGGGTCTGATCGTCGATATTGATCTGCCCCGGCTTGTCGGGCTTCTCCAATCCCAGCCGGCGGACGAAGGTGAGCGAGTCGTTCTGGTTGCGCTCCGTACTGTCCGCGTTCTTCACCATTTTGATGCCGAAGCTTTCCTTGTTCTCCTTGGCGATGCGGCTGATGCTGTAGACATTCCGCCACATCAGGTCGTCCAATTCCCGCACTCCCACGGCGGAACGGGAATGGATGAGGATGAGCTTGGAAGTATCCGTGCCGCCGATGAAATCGCCCTCCCACCTGACGGCGATGGACATGTTGCGATTGCCGCTGGGAACGGTGAGCATACGCATCCGCTCGTCGTAATAGAAATCCGTCGCTTCTTTCATTGGCTTCCAGCGACCTGTTTCGCAACGCTCGGTGATGACGCCGCCTTCCCGGTTATACGGGCAGGCGGTGGCCGTAGCCTTGAAGGTCTGTTCCTCATTGCCCTGGAGGTATTGGAATACCCGCACGGGGCGCCGGCCCGATGCGTCGGTCAGATAGCGTTGGGTGGCTCCGTCCCAGTTCGCCACGTCCCCGTAGGCTTCGCGATCGGTGAGCTTCAGGAAGAAATGCCGATGCAGATCGATATCGCGTTCCTCGCGTACCGCGTCCGAAAGTACCGTGCCTACGCCCAGCTTCTGCCGCTCCTGGGTTCCGCCCTCCTGGGAAGCGATGGTGGTCACCTCCAGCCCGCCAAAGCGCATGCGCATCTTGAGTCCGAAAAGGCCCTTGTGGCTTTCCGTGTATCCCGTGAGGCTGGTGCCGGTTAGGGATAGCGAGGTGTTGCCCGCCTCGATCTCCTGGATGATGTCGTCCTCGAGCTCGTCCCCTTCGCCCTTATAGGTGATTTTCAGTTGCTCCTTGAGGTTGGTGCCGAAACTCTCTTCGCTGTTGATTTCGATGTTGATGAGGCGGCCGATGGATCCCTTCACCGAGAAGGCGGGCTGTTGATCCATGTGCAGGCTGGGGAACCAGGTGTCGCCGCCGCCGGGAGCCCCGTTTCCCGAAAGACGCGTGCCCTCGACCACCAGCTTGTAGGATCCGTTGATGCGCAGACGCGGCTTGTCCACGCCGATGCGCTTCATCCAATCGGGCACGTTGACGGGCAGCACGATGTCCAGCATGCCGGGGCCGCCCGCCTGGGATGGCTCTTCCTTGCCCATAAACTGGTTGAGCCAAAGACGGCGCAGGGCCAACTCGCTCATGTCCGTGTTGTACGAATTCAGTTCGCGGTAATAGGACTGCCATACGGGCGTGGTGTCCCGGGATCCCGGCCGTGCCTCGGCGGGAGGCAGTTCCACATAGCGGATGATTTCCACTTCGCGGGTTTCGAAGTTGACGTTGTGTCGGCGCTTCAGGTAGATGCTGTTGACCTGCAGGAGCCCCCGGCCACCCGTGCTTTCCACGCCCTTTTGCGGCAACAATTCGTCCAACGGCTTGGCCGCGTCGGGTACCTGCAGGTAGGATTGCTGTTCGATGTAGATGGCATCGCCGGGCGCGGCACCCAACGCGAGGCAGAACAGGGCGGGGAAAAACCGGCGCATGAATCGGGATTCGACCCGTTTGCTTGGCGCTGCTTTCGGATGGAATTGGGAATCAGGCACGAAGATGCGTTCTACCCTCCGGGTCCGGACATAGGCTGCAACCTGACTCGGCGGCGGCTGCCCGGCCAAACAAACTCCACATGCAAATTCCTCACGAACCTCACCAGGTTTTCACGGGAACCCCGAAGGAGTTCCCCAGGCCGTCGGGTTCCCTGACTGCCAAAACCACCGGCAGCCGGATTATTATACGAAAAAGGCCTTTTCAAACCTGTCTACGCGCCATATATTTTTTCGCCCAAGCGGTTGATAATACTTGGCCTACAGTCTCCTTTTACTACCTTAGCGGCCCCGTCCTTAGGATGGGTTCACCCCGCGGAAACACGACCACCGAATGCGCAGACCCGAACCCGACTCCGATGACCGGAAAAACCGCTGGAAATTCGGTCAGAATTTCCTGATCGACGAAACCGTCATCCGCCAGATTGCCGAAGATGTCGGTCCCAAAAAAAACGACTGGGTCATCGAAATCGGCCCCGGACAGGGCGCCATCACCCGGCGCCTTGCGCCCGGATGCGCCAAGGTTACGGCCCTGGAAATCGACCCGAAGTGGGTCGCTCACCTCCAAAACCGGACCGAATGGGGTAACAT
>JALYSE010000131.1 GCA_030854955.1 Fibrobacterota bacterium
GTTTCAAGCCGCCCTTGGGCTCCAAGGTGATGGCAAAGGCGCTGATGCGGCTCTTGTCCGCTTCCACGAGGTCATCGATCTTGTAAAGCTCCCCGCCCTCGCCTTGGCGGTTGCCACGCACCTGGAAAACGCCCGCGTCCACGGGCACCTTGTCACGGATGACCCAAAGCTGGTAATCCTTGTCCGCCGGTTGGGCGGGCAGATTGGAGACGTGCAGGATGGCTTGCTTCCGGACCGGGTCCCAGATGATCTTTCCGTATCCGCCGGGATCCGCTTCCAGGCCGTTCATCACCACCATCTGCATCTGGTTGGACTTGATTACCTCAAGCATCGCTACCCTTTGGGCCAGGGAATCCTCCAGGACCTGAATACGCACGCTGCTTTCAGCCACCACGGTTTTGATTCGACCCATGTTCTCCTGCAAAGAGGCCACATAGGCAAGCAGACCCAAGGTAACTAGGGCGAGGCCGACCGCAACGGTCGCGGCGAAGCGGAAGGGGACGATCCAGGCGATTCGGTGCTTGGCCGACACGGGCGCTGAAGCAGCGGGCGCTGAAGCAGCGGGCGCTGAAGCAGCGGGCGCTGAAGCAGCGGCTCCGGGTGTGGATGCGATGCGCGCCATGAGGGTGTCCAACACCGAGGGGGAAAGAGACTCTTCCGGCGCGGCCAGGGACAGATCCGCGGCGGTGTTGACGGCGTCCCGGTAGGCGGCGAGCATTTCAGGATCAGCGTTGGCCATCGCCTTTTCGAAGCGGACAAGGTCCTCCCCATCCAACAAGCCCAGAGCGTAGGCCGGGACCAGATCGAGAAATTCCTGCCTGTTCATGGCCATCAGAGTAAATCCTTGAGAAGGCCTTGCATCGCCTTCATGCCGTCGCGCACGCGCGACTTGACCGTTCCGAGCGGCACTCCCAGAGTGGCGGCAATTTCGACTTGGGTCTGGCCTTCGAAATAAGCCGTCTCCAGCACGCGCCGTTGATCCGGGGAAATCTTCTGTAAGGCGGTCTTCACAACCGCAGCCCGTTCGGCCAACATGACATGGTCCAATTGATTATAGTGATCGAGGTTGGCCATATCATCCATCTGGAAAGCCGACTCGTTTTGCCCGCTTTTATAGCCTTTAGAGCGGATGCGATCGATTGCGCGATTGCGTGCCATGGCGAGCAGCCACGTATACACCGATCCCTTGGAACTGTCATAGGTGGGGGCTTTTTCCCAGACCACCTGGAAGATTTCGCACAGGATTTCTTCCGCGTCCTCTTTCCGCTTCACGATGGAAAAAATGGCGTTGTAGATCGCCTTGGAAAACCTGCCGTATAGATCCCGCAAAGCCTTCGAGTCCCGCTGGGCGATCCGCTGCATGAGGATGGGGATTTCTGGGGGCAAGGTCAAACGGACCCTCCAGACCGAGACCGGGATCGAAAGCTCCCGCGGGACCGAAGGTTCGCAAACCCATCCCGTCGCGACTCTGAATTGAAGGGTTGCCGTATCCATGATGCTTCCTGAGAAGAGATACGCATGAATAAGGGATACGGATTGAGTAAGTGCATAAGGGTCGCAATTTCCGGTCTTAAATCTAAAAAATAACGACCGATTCCGGGCATGGACATCAGAAATCCATTCCCATTGAGATTTTCGGCAGAAAGTCGAAAACGTACTCGTCGTCCAAGGGCATGGAGTAGGATTTCCAAGAGTAGAATCCCGCGTTCCATTGGGGGTGGATATATACGGGTGTGCGGCCGAAATACCAGGCATAACCTAGGTAGAATTCATTCGCATAAGAGAACCCGCGGTAGGTGTTCCCGTTTTCGTGGTCGAAGATGTCCTTGCACAACCAGGCTGTGTATTCCACGCTCACGTTCCCAATGGGAAAGGCGCGCGCGCCCAGCAGCAACGCGTGGGAATCCATTACGCCCCGGTTGTGGCGCTTCCCTTTATAGGTCCAGGCCTGGCGCCCGTAACCCACCACCGCTTCAACTCCGCGCCCCACTTTGCCGCGCAACTTCACTTCATAGGTGCTGAAGGGGGCGAAAGGCCAGAGGATGTTCAACTCCACGCCCAAACGGCGATCATAATGCTCCCGGTAATCCCCGGCCGAGGCGGGCGCAGCAACGGAGAGCAAGGCAAGGATTCCGGCCGCTGAAAAAACGTTCGATATTTTCATAGCAAGACTCCCGCGAGGAACCGTTCGATGAAATACAGGCTGATCTGGGAACCGGGCCCCCGAAATACGTAGTCGAAACCATGGGCCCCCCAGGGAATATCCACTATGAAATGCTTTACGCCCAGAACTTCCAACTTCGCGCGCATGTGCACCGTGTGCCGGTAGGAAACCAGCACGTCGGGCCGGCCGTGGAGCAGCAAGGTGGGAGGGCTGGCCTTGTCCAAATGTTCGACCGGTGAGGAGGCGACGTATTTTTCCGGGTGATCTTCGTATCTGCCGCCGATGTATTGCTTCATGAGCAGGCGCGAGTCCATGATCAGGGGATTGGTGGGAAGGCTATAGCCGAATACCATGTCCGCGGGAGCGTAGAAAGCGATCACGCCCTTGATGCCCGGGTCCTTGAGGGTATAGGCCACCTGCAAAGCTATCTGACCCCCGGCGGAGCGGCCCAACAACGCGAAGCGGGAGGAATCGATGCCGAGTTCGGCAGCGTGGGCGCGCAGGAAGGCGATTGCATCGGTGACGTCTTCCACTGGCGCGGGATAGAGATGCTTGGGCGCGAGCCTGTATTCCAGGGTGGCGACGGCATATCCTTCCGCAGCCAGGAACGCGTTCAATTCGGCCAGTTGGGATCGGGTGCCGCCGTCCCAGCCGCCCCCATGGACCACAACCACGCAAGGAGCCGGCCCGGCGCCGCTTTGGGCCGCCGGACCTCTGGCCACCGGTGCTCCAGCCGCCGGATAGAAATCCATCCTCAAGTCCCTATCCGATTTGCGCGCGTATACCAGGGTTCGCGGCGAATCGGCGGGAACCGGGATGCCCTTGAACAAATCCACCCAGGAAAGGGTCCGTTCGCGCTGGAAGGAACCTGTGGGCGGCCGCAGGTCCGTCCCCCACTTAGCTACGAATCCCTTTTCCAAAGCCGCCGCCACACCCAAGGCCCGCAGAGAGGTAAAGGCGAATAGGAACGCCGCTACCAGAAACAAGGCGGCTGCGGCGCGACCGGACCCGGCTGACTTGAAACTCCAAAAGGCCAACACCAGCAAGGGAAGCACGGTGAAATGACCGCCTTCCATGACGACAATGGAAAGCTTCCAGAAGGAATAGGAGGGCGGTTTGAACAGGGCCAGCAGTCCAGCGAGGAGAACCGCCACGGCGAAAGCGATCCGCGCGGCGGAAGCGTAGTCGAATCCGGTTTTCACAGGCCGGGCTCCCGATACGTGAGTCTGACCTTCTGGATTTTTCCGTCCGCGCCGTCGATATTGGAAAGACCCCGGTATTCCAACATCCGGCGCGAGGATATGTCGTATCGAGCCACGATCGGCTCCACCACCATGCGCAACATCCTGCTTTCGGGCACCGCGACGAAAACCTTCTGTTTCCCTCCCGCAGGTGCCCGCGAGGGATCCTCGTAGGCGACGAAGCGGTAATAATCGAGCCGGGAAGGCACCACGAAATGGAAAGAGACCCGCTTGCCCTTCGTGAGCGCGTCCCAGTTTTCCTTCAGGAAGGGATGGAAGCCACCATCGATGACATAGGGTGCCGGTACGTTCAGCCGCTTTTCCTTGCGGACGGCGTCCTTGGATGCACGCGAGTGGACCAGGACCTTGCCAGCCTGAATGGAAGCCCCTTCTTCGTAACCGTCGCGGTTGTCCTTGAGGGAATATCCCGGCCGTGTAGAGGAAGCGGTGAAGTCCAAGTTGCGTTCAGCCAGGATTTCCCCTGCCGGGTTCCGGTAGACCGTCCGCATGGCCGCCAGCCGGCCGGTTTCGAACCGCAGCCGGTGATCCTCCCTGTATGCCGGCGCGCCCTTATCCAATTCGAAGGCATCGCCTATGATCAGGGTTTCGGGCAGGGAGGCGGGTAGGACCGGGCCGTAATCCGTGGCAGCTGTTTCCACCATCATCATGAGGATCCAGGTAAGTGTGACCATTCGTTGATCTACGTAGAAAATAGGTGGACGGATTCATAAAATTTTAGTCCAAATAATTCGTTTTTTGAGCTGGAATAAGCGATTTTTCGCCCGATCCCAAATCCAATCCAATTCTAAGATCGATCCGTATGTTGGGGTGAACGGTGGAATGAGGAGAGGTTATGGCCTGGAGTTTAAGAACCGACGACGCAAAAAACAGGATGACCTCTCATAGGGTCGGAGAATTGAGCAGGGCCACGCAGGGCTTTTCCAGAGCCATGGTAAGCCTGACCCTGAAGGCGGCCGAGAAATTCTTTCCGGAACTTGCGGTCAAGACCATAATGTCCAACATTCGGGTGGGTTGCATCGAGGTCGAATTGCCCGACTCCGGCTTCTGGATGCTGGGCGATCCCGCCAGCGCGGACCGGTGTCGGGTCGTCGTCAAGGATAAAGCCTTGTTCGAAAACCTGGTGAACTTCTGGGACGTGGGCCTGGGGGAAAGCTACCAGGCGGGACATTTTGAAGTGGACGATCTCGCCGCCCTCATCCGCATCATCATCCTGAACATTCCATACCTGCCCGGCATCAGCGGGTCCACCACTTCCACGCGGGAAGTGGGGCGGGAGATCGACAGGAACCGCGACCTGCACGTCAAACGCGGCAACACCCTGGAAGGAAGCCGCTCCAACATCGCCTATCACTACGACCTGAGCAACGACCTGTACGCCCTTTTCCTGGATCCGACCATGGCCTACTCCAGCGCCGTCTATCGCGGACCCGGCGAAACCCTGGCTCAGGCCCAGGTCAACAAATTCGAAGTTCTCTGCCGCAAGCTGGAATTGAAACCGTCGGACCATCTCCTGGAAATCGGCTCGGGATGGGGTGGGTTCGCCATCCACGCGGCTGGACGCTACGGTTGCCGCGTCACTACCATCACCTTGTCCAAGGAACAGCAGGTCCTCGCCGAAAGCCGCATCCGCGAAGCGGGACTGTCCGGAAAAATAGAAGTCCACTTCCAGGATTATCGCGACATCTCCGGCAGCTTCGACAAGATCGTTTCTATCGAGATGTTCGAGGCTGTGGGACATGAATACTTCGGCGACTTCTTCGCGAAATGCCGAGCCGTACTCAAACCCCAGGGGCTGATGGCCATGCAGGTCATCACCATTCCTGATGCGCGCTTCGAAGCTTACAAGCAGGGATGCGACTGGATCCAGAAACATATCTTCCCCGGCTGCCTGTTGCCCTCGGTCCATGAAATGTCCCTGGCCATCCGGGATTCCGGCGGCCTGATGATCCAACACCTGGAGAATTTCGACCTGCATTACGCCCGCACCCTAAGGGATTGGCGCAAGGCTTTCCTGGCGGACACGGGCCGCGTGCGCGCCCTCGGATTCGACGATCGTTTCATCCGGACTTGGGAATATTACCTCGCCTATTGCGAAGCATCGTTCCGCACCCGCAACCTGGGCCTGGTCCAGATGGTACTCTCCTTCCCCAACAACACCGCCTGGCGCGGTCCCAATTTCCTGGAGGATTGATATGTCGGCAATGATCGCTACGCCGGGACCGGGCGCCCCCAGGCCCAGGATCGCCATCGTCGGTTCCGGCATTTCCGGAATGGCCTCCGCCTATTTTCTGAACCGGGTCGCGGACGTCACCGTCTTCGAAAAGGAGGCGCGGCCGGGAGGCCATGCCAATACGGTGGAAGTGGAGGAAGAAGGCCGCAAGCTTCCCGTGGACACGGGCTTCATCGTGTACAACAAGCACACCTATCCCTATTTCTGCAAGCTGCTGGAAGAACTCCAGGTGGAAACCCAGGAGAGCGACATGTCCTTCTCCGTGAAGGGGACCGTTTCCGGTTTCGAATACTGCGGCACCAACCTGGCCACAATCTTCGCTCAGAAGAGGAACCTGCTTCGGCCCTGGTTCTACCGCATGCTTTGGGAGATCTTCCGTTTCAACCGCCAGGGCCACCGCATCCTGGCCGAGCGCTCCCATGCCGGGCATACCCTGGGGCGCTACCTCGACGAAGGGAGCTATTCGACGAAGTTTCGCGAATACTACATCCTGCCGATGGGTGCCGCCATTTGGTCCACCCCCACGGCCAAGATGCTGGACTTTCCCCTGCACTCCTTCCTTCTGTTCCTGGCCAACCACGGAATGCTGGGAGTCACCACCAATTTCAAGTGGCGCACCATCAAGGGCGGCAGTCGGGAATACGTCAAGAAGCTGACGGCCCCTTTCCGGGACCGCATTCGTTACGGCAGCGACGTGGCCGCGGTGTATCGCGGCGATGACAATGCACGCGTGATCCTGGCGGATGGACAGGGGTTCGATTTCGACAAGGTGGTGATGGCCACCCATGCCGACATCACCCTTAAGCTTCTCAAGGACGTCACCGACAAAGAGAAAGAGCTTCTTTCCCTTTATGCCTATCAAGGCAACGACGCCGTGCTCCATTCCAGCCGCGCCGTGCTGCCCAAGCGACCGGAAGCCTGGGCAGCCTGGAATTACGAAGTGGACGAAAGCGCCTTGAACGCGGCGCCTTGCCTGCACTACCACATGAACCGTCTGCAGGGCATCCCGTCCAAACGCGAATACATCGTAACCCTCAACCCCTCCACCCCCGGGCCCGTTCCCGACGAGCACTTTCGCATCCGCTATGAGCATCCGCTCTACAGTCAGGCAGGCATGGACAGGCAGAAGGAGATAGACGGACTCAACGGAATCAATCGCACCTATTTTTGCGGTGCTTATTGCGGGTACGGCTTCCATGAGGATGGTCTGCGCTCGGCGGTGGCGGTGGCGAGACATTTCGGGGTGGAATTCTGATGGGTACCGATACGAACCAGCCATCCCCCCACACCATGCCGAAGACCGGCATCTATTGGGGACGTATCATGCACAACCGCGTCAGCCCCAAGCGACATTTCTTCACCTACCCCGTTTTCATATTCTCCATGGACCTGGACGAGGCGGACTATTGGAGCCGCAAGCTCCGGCTGTTCGGGCATAACCGCTTCTCACTGTATGCCCTGATGGACCGGGATCATTTGGGAGGGAAGGGAGCGGGCATCAAGGAGAACGTCGTCACTCTCCTTCGCGAACGGGGATTCGCCGGCGCGGTGGAGAAGATTTTCATGGTCACCCAGTTTCGCGTATTGGGCCACGTCTTCAATCCCGTCACGTTCTACTTCTGCTACGCCGGCGGCAGACCCGTGGCCTACGTGGCGGAGGTCAACAACACATTCCACCAACGGCATACCTATGCGTTCTTCGGCAAGGGGCAGGGTGACGGAGCATCCTTCATCACCGACAAGGTCTTTTACGTTTCCCCCTTCTTGGAGATGGACATGGAATACCATTTCAGGTTCCAGCCCCTCAACGGAAGCCTGGGCGTCTTCATCGACGATTACCGTGATGGAAAGCCCGTGCTCAAGACCCAAATCTTGGGCAAATGGACCCCCATGGGCGATTGGCCGTTGCTCAAATCCTTCCTGAAGATACCCTTCATGAGCGTGTGGATCGTCGCATGGATCCATTGGCAGGCTATGAAACTATGGTTAAAAAAGGTACCCAAGGCCTTCCGCCCCCGGGACGGCATGAAGCCGGACTGGAAGGCGGCGGCATGATCCAGGAAATGTTGATCTTGTCCGCAAAAGGACTGGGATTGATGGCCGTCATGATGACCCTTCTCTGGGCCATTCATCTGCGACTGCGCAACGCTGCCATCGTCGACGTGGGCTGGGCGGCCGGTCTGGGGCTGCTCGCACTGCTCTATGCCGCCCTCGGGACGGGATCCCTTCCCCACCGCCTGCTTTCTGCCTGCCTTGTGGCCGCATGGTCCTTCCGATTGGCTTGGCACCTTTACCGGGATCGCGTGGCGAACGGCACTCCGGAGGAGGGACGTTACGTGACCCTGCGAGCCTCCTGGGGCGCAAACGCCTCCCATTGGTTCCTGTATTTCTTCCTGGGGCAAGGTCTGCTCAATGTCATCCTGGCGATCCCCTTCCTGTTGGTCGCCTTCCATCCCGGCGGTCGCCTGGGCCCGGTGGAATGGGGAGCCGCCTGCCTTTGGCTGCTCGCGATAGCCGGCGAGTCTGTGGCGGACGCCCAGCTCAAGGCATTTAAAGCCGACCCGGCAAGCAGGGGAAAGGTCTGCCGCCGGGGATTGTGGAATTATTCGCGGCATCCCAATTATTTCTGCGAATGGTTGATCTGGTGCGCCTATGCCCTGTTGGCGACGACCTCGCCTTGGGGCTGGATCGGGTGGATCAGCCCGGCCATCATCTTGTTCCTCTTGCTCAAGGTGAGCGGCATCCCGCCCACCGAAAAACAGGCCCTGAAAAGCCGGGGTGCCGAATACCGGCGCTACCAGGCTTCGGTCAACGCATTCTTTCCCTGGTTCCCCCGGAGGTCCCCATGATGAAGGCCATGAAGCTGGTAGAAAGGGGCCTGGTGCCCGACGCCCTGATCCGTTGGGGCATCCGCCGCTTGTTGAAGGCCCGCCTCCGGGAGCAGGCCCGGGGCAGCATCGAAGCCGAAACGAAATCGCTGCAGGATTTCATCCGCGTTCTGAAAGCCGGACCCATCGCCGTGCATACCGCCGCCGCGAACGAACAGCATTACGAAGTCCCCACCGCATTCTTCCGCCTTTGCCTGGGACGGAATATGAAGTACAGCGGCGGACTATGGCCGCCAGGCGTGGAAGCGCTTGACGCGTCTGAAGAAGCCATGCTGCGCCTCACCTGCGCTCGGGCGCGCCTGCAAAACGGCATGGACATCCTTGAACTCGGATGCGGATGGGGATCCCTTTCCCTATGGATGGCGGAACAATATCCGGACAGCTCCATCCTGGGCGTTTCCAATTCCCGCACTCAGCGCGAATACATCATGGCCGAGTGCGCGCAACGCGGGATTGGAAACCTGACCATCGTCACCGAGGACATGAACCGGTTCGATACCGCCGCGCGGTTCGACCGCGTCGTGTCGGTCGAAATGTTCGAGCATATGAAGAATTACGAAAAGCTGATGGCCAATATCGCGCGCTGGCTCAATCCCGGGGGCAAGCTGTTCGTACATATCTTCACCCACAAGGAGTACGCCTACCCCTTTGAGACCTCCGGGGAGGACGATTTCATGGGCAGACATTTCTTCACAGGTGGCAACATGCCGTCGGACGATCTGCTCCTTTATTTCCAGAAGGATCTCGGAATCCTGGAACATTGGCGCGTGAACGGACGGCATTATGGAAGGACCGCGCGCGCCTGGCTGGACAATCTTGACCGCAACCGCGACAAGGCGCTCCCTCTCCTTGGGAGCACCTACGGTGAAAAGCAGGCCCACAAGTGGCTGGAATACTGGCGCATCTTTTACATGTCCTGCGAGGAGCTTTGGAAGTTCCGCAATGGGGAGGAATGGCTGGTTTCCCATTATCTTTTCGAGAAGAAAGCCGCAACCGTTTCCCCTGAAAACAGCATCACCGCGACCCGGCTGAGGGCCCATCCTGTCTAGAAACCGGGCCTGAGCTCCCCAGGCACGCCATTGCGTTGGAAGACTGGATATTTTGCGGTGAAAGCGGAGATTCCCCTCCCGATTTCGCCGGAACTATTTTTCCATACCCGAACCTGTTTTTTTTAATTAAAAGATGAGGCTCCGGTCCATTCCGGCATGGTAATACCCACGGCTGGATTTATTTAAGGGGTATCTGCCGACGGGGTTTATCGGGGTACCGATACCAAAGGTTGAAACAATGTCTTCAATGAAGAAAAGCACGTCCCTCCTTTTGGCCGCAGTTGCCCTGGCAACCACCGCCTCGCACGCCGTTTTATCCTGGCCTGGATGCAGCGACATCGCGAACTCGGAATTCAAGGTCGTCCCCCTTGGCAACCGAGCCACGGACATGCTAGAGGAACCCATGAAGATGGCGTTCGATCTGCTCGCCTCCCCCACCGAGGATGCCAAGGGAAAGGTCGACGTGTATTTCACCGAGCGCCTGGGAAACATCCGGAAGTACGACTCGAAGACCGCCAAGGTGATCACTCTTGGCAAGCTGACCCTGAATATCGATGTGGTTAACTCCTCGGACGGCGCGCTGGGCATCGCTCTGGACCCGGACTTCAAGACCAACCATTATGTTTACATTTACTATACCTTCGTGACCACAGCGGAAAAGAACTGGCGGGTCTCGCGGTTTACCTTGAACGCCGCCCATGACAAAATCGACCTTGCCACGGAAATCCCCGTCATCAAGATCCCCATCCGTTCCGGCTCAAAGCATCCGGGCGGCGCGCTCCAGTTCGACGCCTATGGCGACCTCTGGATCACGACCGGCAACGACTACATCACGGGCAAGGATTTCCCTGTCTGGAGCTCGGCAAACACGAACGATTTGCGCGGCAAGATCCTGCGCATCCGCCCGACCGCCGCCGGCGGATACACAATCCCGGAGGGAAATCTTTTCAAGCCGGGCTTGGCCGAAACCAAGCCTGAGATTTACATCATGGGCAGCCGCAATCCCTATACCCTGACCCTGGATCCCGTCCGGCGGTGGGCCCTTTGGGGCGATGTGGGTCCAGACGGTTTTGATATGGATGGCAAACCCATGAACGGCGACGCAGCGACCGAAAAGACCGAGGAATACGATTTGGCCACCGGCCCTGGCAATTACGGATACCCCTTCTGGTCCGGAAATTACCTGACCAAATCGGGAATGAACGAGAACGCCCCGGTCATCCCGGACAATACCGATTGGGCCGGCGTCACGCCCGGCCTCAAGACCCTGCCCAAGGCCATCGCCCCCATTTACTCCTACCGGAAGGCCTGCGCCATCACCGGCCCCCTGTACCGGTATGACGGGGATTTGAATTCTTCGATCAAGTTCCCGCCCCATTTCCAGCGCAAATGGCTCGTATCGGACTTCAACGGGGATAACAACCGACTGGTCGCTTTCACGGTGAGCGAAGACGGCAAGAACTTCGTCTCCGAGGAAAGGGTATTGACCAGCGCCCCCCTGCATGCTCCCGTGGACATTCAGACCGGCCCCGACGGGGCTTTGTATGTCATTAATTATGCCGGATACCGCACCAGTACGGACAATACCGGCTTAGTCCGCATCGAATACACGGGCAATTGCCGCCCGGCGGAGCCGAAACTCGAAAAGGCGGGAAGCGTGGACTTGATTTTGACCAAGGGCGAGCGTTACTTCAAGGGGCCCCGAGTGGATGTGTCCCAGGCCCATGGATTCATGGTTTCGGTCAACACCTCATCCGCCTACAACCTGGAAGTGCGCGACCTGATGGGCCGTCCGGTGGCGGTCCGCGAGTCAAAGGGTCCCACCCCCGTCTCCTTGAATGAGGTCAGCCAATCCGGAGTCTACTTCCTCCGCGTCAAGACCGCCGAAGGCCTCCAGATCATCAAGGTGGCCAAGGACTGAGCTTCGCTCCCGAGTCGCAAATCGCTTCACGCTCAACGGATTCATTACCTTGATACCGCCTCCATCAAATTATCGCCCTTCCTGCCTTGCAACGTAATTTTATTTGACGTCGCATTTCGAAAAACCCTAATCTGGTTCCCATCCACAACCAGTCGAAACCGGTTGCCTGAATGCTTGCTTTTCACGGATTGGGGATGAGAACTAACGGTTCCCGAATTGGTATATAACGTTAGCAGTTCGCTTTTATTGACTTGAACCGTGGCCTTACCGTCAACTAGCACGATATCGTCTTGTGCGGATTCAAATCCTGAAGTCGGCCCGCTTCGCATGGCCTTGAACGGTTTGGACCCTGAACCATGCAGTTCGGTTATGTCCAAATGGACGGTATAATCTTCGTTCCAGGATCCTGCCGGCGAATCCACCGAGGCATTGGAAATGGCAATGCCCCATCTTCCATCGGGTCGCTTGCCCACCGCTATATTAATGGGAGAGCGGGTCCCATAGGTCCAAACCATGTCGGTACTGGGAAGACCAATAGATGTGGTCATTCGAAACTGCGTCCCGAATGGAAAGGTTTGGTTGATCTGGCGAAAATAATGGTATTGGGCGCCGAAAACAAACCAGTTGCTGCCCACCGGTTTACCAAAACTAGACTGGTCGTAGTAAGCCAAAAAAACATTGCTATGCACGTTTGGTAGACTGACCTCACTTAACCCATATCCAATAAAATAGATCCAATGTGTCACTCCTTGATTTAGATCATTCAGCATGGTATTGGAGGAAACCGACGCCTTGTCATAATCGGTTGGATTTGAGGTTCCCTCAGTACAATGTTCAGTCATCCACCAATCCTTGCCACTATCAAAAGCGCGCTGGGCATAATCACTTTCACCCGCCATGGAATAGCTATGCGTGGACAAGGCGGCCAAATAATTTTTGGCATCGGAGTCATTTAGAATCCCATCAATCCTTTCTTTGGCATCATCGTCCACATTCGCATCGTCGCAACAGATCTGCTTAGTGGCAAGTCCTCTGGAAGCCAACTGATTGTGCAAGTCGAGGAACTTGGATAGATTGCCGGCCTTGTCCCATCCTTCTCGCTTATCCGGCTCGTTCATCAGAGCGGTATAGTGGATGGTGTATCCCGCATTTTTCACCGTCTGAATTTCATTTGCGATGGTCGAGGGAGAACCTCCTGGTGCCATGATCACGGTATCGATTCCAGCCGCAATGGCATCAGGTAACATGTGTGTGTCAATATAACTATTTATCCAATCCGAGTTATGCC
>JALYSE010000330.1 GCA_030854955.1 Fibrobacterota bacterium
CGGCTGGTTCAACATCCAGAGCACGCATCTCAATCTGCCCTTTTCCGGAGACGCGGAATTCTCACGCCTGCATAACGCCATAAGCCTGCTGTTGCCCATGCTGCCCGCCATCGGGGCTTCGAGTCCCGTCCATGACGGCGCCCACCATGGCTGGCTGGACGGCCGCCTGTCCCACTACGTGGGCAACCAGAGGCGCTTGCCCTCCATCATCGGGGAGATCGTACCGGAACCAGTGGGCAGCGAAGAAGAATATCGTGAGAAGATCCTGGCTCCGATGTTCCGGGACATCGCCCCCCTGGATTCCCAGGGCATCATGCAGGAAGAATGGCTCAATTCCCGGGCCGCCATCGCGCGCTTTGATCGGGACACCATCGAAATCCGCTGCCTGGACACGCAGGAGCGACCGACCGCGGATCTCGCAATCTGCCATTGGACCGTGGCCATGCTGCGCAAGCTCATGGACCAAGGGGAGGACCTGTTGTCCGTCCACCGCAAGGTGCCGGCCGGCCTACTTCGCTCCCTGTTCCTGGAAACAGCCAAACGGGGAATGGCCGCGCCCTTGCCGCGGGAATTCCCTTTCGCAGCCTTCGGCCTGGATGCCCAATCCACTGCGGGCGCGTTCCTGAAGGCGCTTACCGCGCAAAGCATCCCGGAGTCCCGGATAACCCCGTCCGACGAAGTCTTTCTGCCGGCGATACGGCTGATTCTCGATGAGGGCTCCCTGGCGGAGCGCATCCTGAGGGCCGCCCCGGAACCGGCGCGTTACCTGGAGGTCTGGTCAGGCCTTTGCGATTGCCTGGATCGGGACGAGGCTTTCCGCGCCCCCAGGACCTGAGTCCCGCTCCTCTCGGTTTTCAGAACCACGACTTCACCTTGAAATACGCAAGCATGCCCAGGAAAATGGACGCGCTGAGCACTATGATGAAAATGAACGCATAATGGTTGCTGGCATACGGCAGATCCACGTTCATTCCGAACAGGCCCGTGAGAAATGTCAGCGGCAGGAACAGCGCCGACATGGCGGTAAGGACCTTCATGGTATTGTTCGTGCGCGAAGACATGGCCGATCGATAGAGTTCCAGGGAATTGGTGAGCATTTCCTTGAAGCTGTTCTGCTCGTCGATGAGGTTGCGCAGGCGCCCTTCCGCGTCTCGGAAATAAGGGCGGATGAACGGCCTGATGTGGCGGCAGACCCCTGCTCCCATCTGGGCCAGGGTGAGCTGTTGCGGGGCCATGGCCAGCCCCAGCTCGATGATTTCGTCCCTGACGAGCACGATGCGCTCCAACAGATCGGGTCCGGGATTGTACAGCGCCTCTTCTTCCAGGGCGGAGATCAAGTCCTTCTTGCTCTCGATGGCGGGGGCGTATTTGTCGACCAGGTGCGACACGATATGGTAGAGCAGTTGATCAGGGCCCGCCGAGGTGAGCCGCCCCTTCTGCAGGTCTTCCAGGGTCTCTTCGATGCTTTCAACCGGTTGGCGGTGGTAGGTGACCAGATAGGTCTTGGAAATGGCGATGTCGATTTCGATGGTACGCACCTCTTCCCTTGGGGCCGAAAGATTGAGCGCATGCAGAGTGACCTGGCTGTAACGATCGAAATTGATCAGTTTGGGCCGTGAAGTGGAGAGGTGGAAATTCTCGAGCACGATGGGATGCCATCCCAGCACCCGGGCCAGTTCTTCCCCGGTTTCGAAGGACAAGTCGCCTTGGATGTCCAGCCAGAGCAGTTTCGTGTCCAGAGCGGTAGCGGATTCCAGCACCGCAAGCGTCCCAACCTCAAGGCAGGATTTGTCTGATTTGATCAAGTATCCGCGCAGGCCGTCCATTGGCGGAAAGTATAAAAAAAGACCTTGAAATCCCCCTATTACGGCTTGCTTGCTATATTAGCCCCTATTGTATAATCGCCTAATCACCCGAACCCGCTACCCCGGAAAAACCGATTGAAACCCACCGAACATAGCGGACTCTGGTATCGGACCGTACGGGCTTACGTCTCCCTCTCCCATCGACGCCCATGGCTTCCGCTGCTCATTCTGGGATTGGTCACCTGGGGCGCGGCCATGCTCGCCGGCAAATTGCGTATCGACACGGACCTGCGGGTCCTACTTCCCAAGGGTACGCCTTCCGTCGTGGCCCTGCAGGAGGCCGAAAAGCGCATGGGCAGCACGGATCTGCTCACCATCGCCTTCGAGTCCTCTTCTCCCGATGCCGTGGGGGCGTTCCAGCAGGCCGTCGCGGATTCCCTCTCGAAATGGAATGAAGTGGCCTGGGTCCAATACGATCAGGACCGCTCCTTCTTCGAAAGACACGCCCTTCTCTACCTGCCCACGGATCAATTGGGGGATCTGCGCGACCGCATTTCCGGCATGATCGGTGGGGAGTTCGCAAAAGTCAATCCGCTCATCGAAAGCCTTGACGATGACGCGCCCGCTCCCAGCCTAGAAGGCTGGCCGGACCCCGAATCCCTGAGGCGGCAGGGCTTGCCCAAGGACCTGGTGGACGCCCTGCTTTCCAAATTGCAGAAACGCGACACTTCCGGAAACGGGCAGGCCGAGGCGGATAGCCAGTCCCAGACTGCCGGAGTCGAGCCGGTGAAGGATGAGCCTCTCCGCCCGGATTCCCTCAAAACCCGTCTGATGGGCTGGCATGAGGTAAAGAAGGTCTGGGTCGGCGTGGTGCTGGCCCAGATGAACCGGCCCTCCACGGACGCCATTTTCGCCAAGGGCATCTACGAGCGCGGCACGACCATGCTGGAGCATATGCAACCGAAGGGCTTCGCCAAGGACATGTACGCCGCGGTAGCGGGGGCCTACCGTAATTTCAGCGAAATCAATCAGGTCAACACCGACATCCTAACAGCCGGCACCATATCCCTAATCCTGATGTCGCTTCTGCTCTGGTTCTTCGTCCGCAAGATCGTGAACCTCGTCATCATCAACGTGCCCTTGTTCGTGGCCATGGCTTGGACCACGGGCCTCACCTTTCTCGTCTACGAGCGCCTGACCATCCTCACCGCCTTCATCCTGGCCCTCATCCTGGGTCTGGGCATCGAATACACAGTCCACCTCTATTCGCGCTGGGCGGAGGAGAGTCGCAAGGGACTGGGCCCCATGGACGCCATGATCCAGGCGGTGTACTCCACTGGACGGTCCCTGCTGGCGGGCGCCGCCACCAACATCTTCGCCATGCTCAGCCTTCAGCTCGGCAGTTTCAAAGGCTTCAAGGAATTCGGGGTCGTGGTCAGCATGGGCATCACTTTTGCCCTCCTCACCACCTGGCTGATCATCCCGCCCCTTTTCTTCCAGTTCGCCCGCATCGCGGGATTCCTGGAGAGGAATTTCCGGTCGCCTATCATGCTAAAGGCCGTGTCCTGGCTCCTGCCCGGCACCAGTTCGGTCAAGGGGGGGCTGCTCTTGCCCAATCTCAGGCTGAGTCCCAAGGTATTGAAGGTCCTGGCAATCGGGGCCCTCATTTTCACCATCGTCATCTCCTTCGGTCCCATCACCAAGTTCGAGAACGATTTTCGCAACCTGCGGGGCGAAAGCACCAGCTCCGGCATCAGTTACGGAAGGGCCGTGGGCGCGGGCCGAAACACGTCGCCATCCGTCATCCTGGGAACGAGCGAAGCGCAGATGCGATCCGTGCACGATTCCCTGGCGTCCCGCTACGGAAATCCCGCAGACAGCATGATGAGGAGCTTCGCCACCATCCAATCCTTTGTGCCCGCGCACAAAGAGCAGGCCG
>JALYSE010000331.1 GCA_030854955.1 Fibrobacterota bacterium
GAGTAAACCAGCGAGTCCTCCCGGGTGGGGTGGCGCTCGGAGGGCCCGGGCTAGGCCGCGCAGCGGCCGTAGCTGAAACCGGCCAGTTGGCATAATGCCCGTTACGCGAAGGTCGCGGCGCGAACCTCAGTGCGAAGCAGTATCAGCTTTCAGATTTTCTCTTCTGGCTGCCGTGGTCGCGTCAATTGCCCCATTTGAAAAACTGCCCTATGGCGAAAAATGGGCTTCACCTGATCATCATGTACTGGTTATACCCTGGAGGGGATAATCAGTGGACCCGTCCTATTTTCAAGCTTCCCATGGGCGACCGGGTGGGGAAAGAGCAGATCGACATGTCCACATCGGTGGAAAACGAATAGCTCTGCAGCAGGATTGTCCGCGCTTTCGGGACCTTCGAGCCTGCCAAGGGCATGCTCGAAGGTGTTGACAATACAACACCTATGATGTATCATCTAAGAATGACCAAGGTCCTCTTTTACGAAAATGAAAATGGACGGATGCCGGTCAAAGAGGAGCTGGAGACGTTATCCGAGCCGGACCAGGCCAAGGCAGCCGCCCATCTTTCTCTTTTGCAGGAACATGGCCATGAGACTGGCAGGATAGACATGGAGGCTAAGGTGAAAAAGGAAGAGAAGGACAATACCTTCAAGGGCTATCTGGATACGAAGCTCAAGAATAAATCCTTCCGGGAAGCGTATGAGCACTACCGCGATGTGCTGGATATCGGACTGCAAATCCGCGACCTCAGAGAAGCCGCCGGCCTTACCCAGAAAAAACTAGCGGAGAGCATGGGCGTTTCGCAGCAAGTGATCGCTCGGTTGGAAAACGGCGTTGCGAATAACCCTACCGTGACCACGTTGGAGCGTATCGCAAAAGCAATGGGCCACCGCTTGCGCTTTAAGTTCGAGCCAACCCGAAGCAAGGCACCTCCTGGGCGGGGTGGCGCGCGGAGGGCCCGGGTTAGCCCGAACGGCAAAGCTGGGCGGCCGTAGCTGAAACCGGCCAGTTGGCATAATGCCCGTTACGCGAAGGTCGCATCAATGAGCCCCGCTTGGAAGAGCGGATTGTGCATTTGCCGATCTATGCGGCGGGGTGGCTTTGGTCTTTAAACCCTACGTCCTGGTTCGTATACGATGACTCTTCCCGGCACCTGAAGAAATCATCCCCTCCAGGGGATATTGACAATTTATCCCCTGTGGGGTGTAATTACTGGATATACCCTGGAGGGGAAAATCAATGGAATCAAAGATCCTTACCGCCCGACAACTGGCTCAGGCGCTAAAAGGCTGGCGCAAGAGCCGACGCTTAACCCAGGCGGAAGCGGCCGGGCGGGTCGGCTTGCGGCCCAAGACCATCTCCGCCCTCGAGTCAAAGCCCGAGCCAAGCACGCTGGGAAGCCTGTTCAAGCTGCTTTCCGCCTTGGAATTGGAATTGGTAATCCGTGGGTAGGATGCGCCTTATCGGGGACCTGGCGTCGAATCTTTTTTCGATAATCTGATTCCGGACAGCGCGGAAATCCGCAAGCGCTTTCAGTCCCGTTTCGGAACCCCTACCACGAAGGCTTTCGACCTCTTGGCGAAGCGTTGCGGGCCGTCTCGTCCCCATCAGCGCTTGGCCAGACCGATCCCGACGATTTCCGGATCTCCCTGGCGGGTGCCCAGGAAAAGACGGCCTTCCTCAGGTTCAAAGGGAAATGGCAGATCGACATGTCCACGTCGGTGGAAAACGACGGGAGTGGTCGAAGGACAAGTCCTGGTTGATGCGCCTTCCGCAAGAGGATATGTGCCAGGCCCTGGCGGTCCCTATCGGCAGGAAATACGAATCGGACGGCGCTCCCGGCATCCCGGAAATCCTGGCTTTTCTGCTCGGCTCCAGACAATCCCGCCCGGACCGGAGGACCTTTTTGAAAGCGCAAGTGCTCTTCTGGATGCTGGGCGCCGTGGACGGCCACGCCCGGAACTTCAGCATATTCATTGGTCGGGGCGGAGGATACAATATGACACCGCTTTACGACGTGCTCTCCGCCTATCCCCTCTTGGGACATGGCAGGAACAGGCTCGCTCCGGAAAAAGCCAAAATGGCCATGGCGGTGCGAGGACGCGGCAAGCATTACCTATGGGAACGGATCACCCGGAACCATTGGGTGGAAACGGCGCGGGTGTGCGGGTTGGAGAACGAGATTTCCCTTCCAGGGTGGTGGATCCGATATTATCGGGACTTAGGAAGGCGGCCCGAAGGCTGGGGCAATCCGTGAAGGCAGGTCGAGGGGATTGGGGTCGGCGCAGCCCGACAAATCCTCAGGCGTAGTTTTCGGGAAAGAGCGTGCGCTCCACGCTTTCGATGAGAACGTGCAGGGCCAGCATGTGGATCTCCTGGATTCTCTCGGTGGTTTCCGAGGCCACGATGATTTCGTGGGTGCCGGCGCCTTTGAGCTTTCCGCCGGTCTTGCCCAGGAGCAGGATGGTCCCCATGCCCAGGCCCTTGGCCGTTTCCACGGCGCGGATGACGTTCTTGGAATTGCCGCTGGTGCTGATGGCCAGGAGCAGGTCGCCGGGCTTGCCGTAGGCTTCCACTCCGCGGGCGAATACTTCGTCGTAGCCGTAGTCGTTGGCTACGCAGGACATGTGGGCGGCGTCGGTGAGGGGAATGACGGGTAGGGCGCGGCGGTGCTTGCGGAAGCGGCCGGTGAACTCTTCGGCGAAGTGGAGGGCGTCGCAGGCGGAGCCGCCGTTGCCGCAGGCTAGGACTTTGTTGCCGGATTGGAAGCAGGTGGAGAGGGTGGTGGAGATGGAGGCGAGGGTGGACATGGTGGGGGCGTCGGCGAGGAAGAGATCGAGGGTGCGGCGGGCTTCGGAGAGGGAGTGTTCGAGGTCGGCGCGGAGGCCGGGGCCGGAGAGGGACCAGCCGGCGGGATCGCTCCCCGAATGTAAGGTCCGCTTTCCGGTTAGTTCCTGTTCGGGGACGGCATGCTTCGGATTGGATTTCATTTTTTGCACCTGCTTTTCAGAATTATAACACATTAACCAATAGGGCTTCCCGAGTAGCTCCCTATCGCAAGGCTTGGGTGCGTTTTGCAATCGGGAAGAAAGCTTTCATTCCGCTTGGGTCGCCATTAATCTCTAGAAACCCAAAATTAGATTTGATACAATTGAGCGGCCCTTCTCCATAGGAATGCATGTTTAAACGGCTTCTTTCGATTTCTGCGGCAATCTTGCTTCCCTCGGGTCCTGTGGAGGCCAATCCCAACCAGCCCATGGACAGGCCATTTACTCTGCGGAATAAGGCTCCTTCCGCCATGGAAGCGGAATACCATCGGATCATCCAAAATGCCTCCGTCCAGTCCTACATCTTTCCGCGACCGTGCATTTCAGAAATCGACTCGAGCAAGGTATGTGCTGTATCCGTTGGCTGGCGCTATCGCGACGCCCGACTGAACCGTGAATTAGGCATTTCTCTTACGAGTGGCTATGAATTCCGATCCCAAGCGAGCGGAGTCAATGCGGTGGATTTAGGTCTGTTGGTGGACGGAATTTCCGGTCCTATTTCGGTTTACCTAGACGCTCGAATGTTCACCGAGCAGTTCGAGGGGATTGGCGAAAGTCATGATCGCGAACTGGTTGATCGCCAGGATGAGGAAACTTCGGGGAGCATCGCATATTCGTCCTATTCAAGATACCGCAGTAACCTGAGTTACGATTTGGAATGGGGCCGGCTTACCGTAGCGCATGATGCGGTCCATTGG
>JALYSE010000332.1 GCA_030854955.1 Fibrobacterota bacterium
CGTAAGCGCAGGGTTATCGCCTTCTCGGGGCATACGCTTACGCAAAGCCCGCAGGCATGACAGGCATCCGCCTTCACAGCGCGGGCCTGCATATTCCCGTGGAACATGGCTTTCAATCGGGGGAAAAAGGATAGGGATTCCCTTTCCCCCGTAGTCAATGGCGTGATCTCCAGTACATCGTAGGGACAGGCCGTCACGCAAGGGCCTTTGGCCTCGCAACGCGATCGATCGATGATCGGTTCGAATTTCCCTGGGGGTTGCGGGCAGTCGTGGGCTTGGGAATCGGGCATGGCGAGGTCCTCCAGGGACTTCATATCCTAACAAAAAACCCGCTTCCCGGAAAGAAATTCGCATTTTTCCCCTTTCGCCCCATGGAGGCTGCGATGAAGGCGGATGACATATAGAAGGCGAAGAAAAAGGGACTGCTGCGGTACGCCATCGAGCAATTTCACGAGGCCCGGAGGCAGGCCTATCTCAAGGGCGTGAATTGAAGGCTTAAGTCTTAAGCTTGAAGCCGGAAAAATCGGAAGTGGAGGCCGAAAATCAGAAGCAGGTAGCCAGTTCCCTGTCCGAACGGCCATTCCCATTCCCTTTGGCTTCCTTTTTCCGAGTGGAGTCCGGGGTTTCTGGATTCCCAACGGCGATGGGATTGTTTACGGCCGCAATCCCCAACTCAGGCCAATCGACCGTTTTGCTAGGGCAGAGGCCTAGGGTTTTAATCGCCCGCCTGGCCAGGGCCAACTCCGGTTTTTCTGCTGGTAGTACCAGGCTGTCCAGGGAGCTGTCCGTCGAAACGGTTTTTTCGGGAAACAATTTCGTTTGTCCGAAGACCGCGAAGGCTACGAGGAAGAATTTAAAGAAGATTAACATTTCCTGACACACTTTCCAGTTTGAAGCAGCCACCCGATGTGCTTGGACGATGCACCCAGGCGGTTGGTTCCGTCAACCAAGGTTTTTCAAGTAGTCCCCTCTGCATGGGGAAGTTAACCTTGGGAGGTAATCGGAACCTTTCCGCTTCATAACCGAATGTAACAACCCGCCTATTCCTTTCAAAGATTTAATTCGTCCTTAGGATCCTTGCAGCCTCAATAGCTCTAGGCTTAGAGGGGAGAGGGTGGCAGCTAACCATTTAGTAACGGACCGGTTACCGGCAGGTTCCGTTCGGATTTTCGGAGGATTCCGTTCGGGAATGCGGCGGAAGTGGAAAAGAATCAGGCGACACCATCCCACTGACTCGTTCTTTTACCCCCATCCGCCTCATCACAAGAGGACCTGGATATGATCGCTAAATCCGGCCAAGACTCCTTCGATAAGGGCGTGACGCACAAATTGAATGCCTCCGATTACATCCACCTTTCCTCCATCAACGAAACCCCCAACCAGGTTCTCGGCGATCACCTGATTCAATTGGAGACGTTTCAGGATTTCTCCACCAAGGGTTCCCACGTGAAAGGCGGCAACGCCGGGGTGCGTACCTGGACCGACAAGAATTTCGTGCCGGTAACCCTCACCACCCAATGCATCGATTGCCTGCACTGCGTAGTGGCTTGCCCGCACCACTCCATCGGCTACGAGGTTTCCGATCGCGCGATCGAGCCGATTTTCCATACCTTCACCAAGACCTTCAACCTGGTGCCCGGCATCCATTTGGATCCCAGGGCGTCTCTCTCGAGCCCATGCTGGCGCAGCTCGGTCCGGGGGGAGTCCTGATCCTGGATGCCGAAGGCGATGGGGCCGATCGCTACCGCCCCATGCTTCCGCCCGGCTGCCGCATCATCATGGTGCCCGCCAAGCGCATCGCACGTCGCTTGTACGGCAGCTCCGCCCGCACCAATATGATCCTGTGCGGGGCCTCCCGCTTCGTTCTGGACGGACGGACGGCCCCCGCGGGCGACCTGCCGACCAACCTTTCCGGCGGCTTGGGTGGATTCGGCCATCCTGTGGGCGGTACCGGGGAGCGGCAGATGGTGGATTTGCTGGAGCAATTGACCGGAAGGGCGCCCAACCAGGTCAAATCGGGCAAAGAACATGGTATGATGATCAGCATGGGCGGAAACGACAAAACCGTCACGGCTTTGGTGGTGAAACGGACCGCATAAGAGCAGGAGAGGGCATGATCCAAAAGACCGGCGATTTGAAAAACATCAAGGGAATATCGGACCGCGATCGCAAGATGATCGAAGAGGCGGAGGCCATGCTCGGTCCCGAGCCCGGGGAAATGGGTTTCGTCAAGAACCTCTTCTGGGGAAACATCCGCCAGGAATTGGCGTTCCCTTATCCCGAGGCGCTTAAGGAGGAGAAGGAGCGTTGCGATGCCATCCTCGCCAAACTCAAGGTCTACCTGGAAAACGAGCATCCGCGCCAGCAGATTGATCAGGAGGAGGCGATCCCCGATTGGGCCATCAAGAAAATCTTCTCACTGGGCGTGATGGGCATGAACATTCCCAGGGAATACGGCGGCCAGGGACTGGGAGTCACCAGCTACAACCGCGCCCTGGAAATGATCGGCTCCTACTGCGCTTCCACGGCCGTGGTTGTGTCCGCCCACCAGTCCATCGGCTGCAAGGCCCTGGTGCTGTTCGGCAACGAGGAACAGAAGCAGAAATGGCTGCCGCGCCTGGCAAACGACATGCTTTCGGCCTTCTCCCTCTCCGAACCCAACGTGGGCTGCGACGCCGGAGGTCAGGAGACCAAGTGCGTGCTCTCCGAGGACGGCGAGTATTACATCCTGAACGGCGAGAAGAAATGGTCCACGTCGGGAGCCCTTTCCGGCATGTTCACGGTCATGTCCAAGCAGATCTTCACGGACGCCAAGACCGGAAAGGTCACCGAAGCGGTGAGTGCGCTCATCTGTACGCCGGACATGCCTGGCATCACCGTCATCGAGAAGAACCGCAGCAAGTGCGGAATCCGCGGCACCTGGCAGGCGCGCATCCGCTTCAAGGACGCTCGCATCCCCAAGGCCAACCTGCTGCATAAGGAGGGCAAAGGCCTGCAGGTAGCTTTGACCTGCCTCAATTACGGCCGCTGTACGCTCTCCGCGGGCATGCTGGGCTCGGCCCGCACCTGCATGGATCAGAGCATCAAGTGGGCCCAGACTCGCTATCAATTCAAGCGTCCTCTGGCCGATTTCGAGCTGGTGCAGCAGAAGATCGCGCGCATGGCGGCCTACACTTACGCCATCGACGCGGTACTCTATTTCACAACCGGCATCCTCGATCGCCATGACAAAGACATCATGGTGGAAACCGCCACCTGCAAGGTGTTCGCCTCGGAGATGGGCTGGCGAGCCATCAACGACGCCATGCAGATCATGGGCGGTGAAGGCTACATGACCGAGAACGAGGTGGAGCGGGCCTTCCGCGACGCGCGCATCTACCTAATCGTGGAAGGCGCCAACGAGGTGATGCAGTCCTTCATCTTCTCCTACGGGGGCAAGCAGCTGGCCGAATCCATGCTGGGCATCCAGGCTGCGCTCACCTGGAACGCCAAGGAATCACTTTTCGGAAATGCGGCGCGCATCATTCGCCACAGCCTGAACTTCCCCATCCTCGGACGCGCTCTCGGCATTGCCGGGGAGGTGTTCCTGGGCATCCGCAAGACCGCTCCCCGGCTCAAGCACCTGCACCAGGACCTGGCCCCCTGGGCCTCCCGGTACGAGATGCTCGTACAGGACCATGCCTACCAGTTCAAGAAGATCAGCTACAAGATCCAGGAGAAGATCGTC
>JALYSE010000333.1 GCA_030854955.1 Fibrobacterota bacterium
GTGGTGGAGAGGGGATTGGAGCAGAATACCGTTCTCGGCCAGGTACTCCCCCCCGGTCTTGTTAGGACCGTCCGAGATGCAGGAAATGGTCAGGGAGGCCAGGGTCAATGCTAGCGACCCTGCTAGGCAGGCCTTGGCGGCGCGGTATAAAGGCTGGGGAAAATTAGGCTTGGGACCCATAAAGGAGGTAAGGCTTTCCGCAAATCCAGGCTTTGCTATTGGAGGGGAACTTCACCCGTCCAGTCAGTCCCTCCACAAGGGAGGACCGGGGCAAAATATAAAAAATCCGGGGCCGGGAAAAATCGATGGGACGAAATTCCTACATTGGAACCATGGCCTTCAACGCAGTCTTCAAAGGATACCAGACCGGCAACACCTTTCCCTTGGACCAGGTCGTCTATCGTGACACGGACGGTGGTCTACTCGAGGTCGAGCACGATATGGCGCAATTGCGCACCCGTTCCGCGCAGGACTGGAAAAAGCTGTTCGAATCCCGCTGCGGCTCCCACAATTGGCCCTATGCCTCCGGGATCTGGGGCAAAAAGGAATGGGTTCTGCCCGGCATCGCCGATGAGGACATCATTTCCCTGAACGAGGGCTGGACCAACCTTTTTTACGCCAAACGCTTCGGCGAACATCTGGGCCTGGACGATTTGTGGATCAAGCTTTGTGGCAACAGTCATACCGGGTCTTTCAAGGACCTCGGCATGACGGTGCTGGTTTCCCAGGTGAACCATATGCGCCGGATGGGCGTGCCCATCAAGGCCGTGGCCTGCGCTTCCACCGGGGATACTTCCGCGGCCCTGGCCGCCTATTGCGCCGCCGCCGGCATCCCCTCCGTGGTCTTCCTTCCAGGCAACAAGATCAGCGTGGCCCAATTGATCCAGCCCATTTCCAATGGAGCCATCGTTCTCTCCCTGGACACGGATTTTGACGGTTGCATGAAAATCGTCCAAGAAGTGACGGAAGACAAGGGCCTTTACCTGGCCAATTCCATGAACTCCCTCCGCATTGAGGGGCAAAAGACCATCAGCATCGAGATTTGCCAGCAATTCGGATGGGAAGTCCCCGACGTGGTCATTATCCCCGGCGGCAATCTCGGCAATGTTTCGGCCTTGGGCCGGGGGTTCGACATGATGCTGGAGCTGGGCCTCATCGACAAGCGTCCTCGCATCGTGGTGGCCCAGGCCGCCAACGCCAATCCCCTTTTCCGCGCCTATAAATCGGGTTTCACTCAGTTCGCCCCCATCCAGGCGAAAAGGACGGAAGCTTCGGCCATCCAGATCGGCAATCCCGTCAGCTATGATCGCGCCGTGAGGGTACTCAAGAAGTATTCCGGCATGGTGTACGAAGTGACCGAAGAGCAGCTGGCGAACGCGGCCCATTTGGCCGATCGAACCGGCCTCTACTGCGATCCCCATACCGGCGTGGCTATAGGCGCTCTACTGCAGATGGTGGAAGAAAAGACGGTTTCGCGCAAGGACCGGATCATCGTGGTGTCCACGGCCCATGGCCTGAAATTTTCGGAGTTCAAGACCAAGTACCATAGGTCCGAACTCGCGGGGGTGTCCGCGAAGTACGCGAATCCGATTTCGGAGTGTCCTGCGGATACCGGCAAGGTTAAGGCCATCCTGGAGCAGCGCTTCAAGGAAATGGTCTAGCAACCGGCAAGACCGGTTCATTAGTCTTCCTGCTGCGACCGTTTTATCGCTTGGCGAATCTGTGGGGCGGAATCGATTTGGATAAGCCTGGCCGGCTATCCAGGGAATCACCCGAAGCGGATCCTCCCTAGGTGAATCCGAAGCGGATTAACCCTTCTCTTTTTTCAGCAGGGACAAGACTTCGGGAACCATGTCGATGGCCTTGCCGAATACGTCTTTTTCGCGGGTAAGGCTCATGAGACGGGCATTGCCGTCGCTCACCACGATGAAGGCGATGGGCTCAACACTCAGGCCGCCTCCTGACCCGGTCAACTCTGATTTACCAGTATTGGAACCCAATCCAAACCCGACCGAAACTTTGGAAACGGGAATCAAGGTAGTATTGTCCACTACGATGGGCTTTCCAATTACGGTGTCCGTCTGGGCGATGCCGCGCAGCTTTTCAAGAATGACAGAAGCAATGTTATCGATACTCATGGTCGAAATATATGTAATTCAGGAGACAATGGAAAAAAATCAGCGGTTCACCTTGTTACGGCGGTGGGGCCAAGGGGGATTTCGAATATTCGAGTGGTCTATTGGGTGGCTTGCGGCCTTTGGTGTGCCGTTCGCGGGGCCTCGCTCCTACCTCACAACCCACTAGGCTGCTCGGTCGACTTAAGAGCGAGGTAAAAGTGCGAGTGCCAGGAGTCGAACCTGGAATCTTCTGATTCGTAGTCAGATGCCTTATCCAGTTTGGCCACACCCGCATATTTCCGGGGAAGGGGAAAGATAAACAACCCTGGGCGGTTTGTCAGCCGATGGGTCCCTTTTTCCGGTTCCGGCACCTTTCCCAATAGACGGGAACCCTTTTCCGATTCGGCTTCCGACCTGAATCGCCTATCGCTTGCGTTTGTTCAGCTTGAGCCCCAGGCGATAAAAGCCTTCGTAGTTCCGGGGGATGGCCACCCGTATGACGTAAATTCCGGGCGCGGCCGGGCTGCCCAGAAGTGCGTCATGGTTGTCGAAAGTGGCGACGAATTTATGGAAGGCGGCTCCTGTCGATCGGGTCGAATCGATATGGAACGATTTGTTGAAATCATATCCCAGTAAGGTCTTATCAAGGTCATTCTCGGCGAATGGTCCGGAGATCATCATGGTCGTGTTCATGGATTTTGCGGAATTCAAAATCAGGTTCAACGTATCAGGGGCGAACAATTTGATGATTTTATAATCCTGGTAATCTTCAGACCCGAAATTGACCTTGGAATCGAGGACTCCTTCTGCGACCATGGAGTCGGAATGGGGGGTTCCGTCGATCCAGGTGGAATCCGTGGCGAAAAGCGAGTCGTAACTATTGAACGTGCTGTCCACGAATTCCCGGTCTGTCCAGACGAAGGGGGTGAAGGATTCAGAAATCGTGGCTGTGCCGTTGCCTGCCAGGTCCTTCAATCCCGCCAAAGTCACCGAGAACGGAGAGTTGATCGTGAAATGGGAGGTTCCCGAGGTTTTCAGGGTTCCGTAAATCAGCAATTTCGACTGGCCCTTGAAGCGGAACTCCGTGCCCTGAGAAGGGGAAATGGCTATGGCGATTTTCGAGGTATCGATTTTCTCGTCGAATTCGATCGATAGAGTATCGGTCACGCTGAACCGGTATTTCCCTTGCGACTTTACTGCGTTTATTATAGGATCCGGGGGGGTGTTGTCGGACTCTTCCTCCGCGCCGCAGCCGGAAAGCGAAAGGGCGGTCCATCCCAGAACGAGGGCGGCGCCAATCCATGACAAGCGAGCGCGATTATCGGCCAGACGGGTTCCATGGAATACACCGAGATTAGATGAGGACATATTGACTCTCCTTGGATTCCCGCCCAGGACATCGGCGGGTCTGCGGGGTGGTTGGCCCGGCGGATGCAAGCCAGCAAGATAAAAAAAACCGGGAGTGAAATTTTTACCTTATGCAAACATGTTCACCAGAATGATCCGGGGAATCCGGTCCGTAATTACCGACTGGTTCCGCCTGATCGGTAAAAACCTCGGCAAACCGGCCTATCGGCGGAGCCTTTTCCGCTGGTTCCTGGTGCTGGGG
>JALYSE010000334.1 GCA_030854955.1 Fibrobacterota bacterium
GGCCTCAGCCGATCCCATGCCCCCCAGAAAGCCCAGGAACCTGGTGCCTGCGCGGCGTGAGACCCGCAGATCCTGCAGGCCGTCCCCGATCATGGCCGTCTCTCCGGGATCCGCCGATTCCGCAGCCATGATATGCTGCAACGCAGCCGGATCGGGTTTCGGTCCGAAGGCATTGTCACCGCCCATGATTGTGTTGAAATACCGGGACAAGCCCAGCCCGGCGAGGATTCTCCTCGCGGGTGCTTCCGGTTTGTTCGTCAGCACGGCCATGCGATACCCCGAGAGAGTTTCCAGGGAGTCGCCCAACCCGGGATAGGCCTTGGTGCCTTCCAGGCAATAGCTGTGGTAATGTTCCAGGAATACCCCCAAGGCGGATTCGATTTCGGCACCGTCGGTCTCGCCGTTGCCGGAAGCCTCGAGGCCGCGGGTGATGAGGTTACGCGCCCCGTCTCCCACGAAACCGACCACGGTTTCAAGAGGGAGGGTTGAACGTCCGACCTTGGTCAGTGCATAGTTCACGGACATGGCAAGGTCGTGGCGGGTATCCGCCAGGGTGCCATCCAGGTCGAAAACTAATAGCTTTAACACTCTAGAAAGATAAATTTACACTCTCGGCCCGACCAGGGACGGTATGCGTTTCCTTCTTTCCATCCACGATGTCTGGCCCGGCAATTTCCCGTTGGTGTCCGGCTACCTTGCCCGGTTGCGATCCTTGGGCGCGATGAAGGCCGCCCTATTGGTGGTGCCCGCCTTCCATGGCAGGCAAACCATGGATTCGAATGCCGAATTCGTCGCTTGGCTCCGGGAGGAAAGCGGCCGGGGAACCGAACTGTTCCTGCATGGCTATCATCACCTGATGGGGGAATTGGCGGAAGGTCCCGCCTATCGGGGCCGGCGCAACGCATGGGGCCATTGGGTAAACCGTACTTTGGTCGAGCGGGAAGCGGAGTTCTGCGGGTTGTCCCAGCCCGACCAGGATCGCCTTCTTGGCCTCGGCATGGCCAGCTGGCGACGGACCGGCTTGCCCCTGGCTGGCTTCGTTGCGCCCACCTGGCATGGCTCCCCGCCCCGCGAATCCCTCAAGGAAAGTGGAATCGGACTTTGGGAAACTCGCTTCTTCGTCCGGCGTCTGTCGGACGGCAGATCCCGGTTCGCTCCGCCCCTGGCATGGGACCTTTCCGCCGGAAACGGAGCGCCTCGATTATTCGGGGGTGAAACCTGGTTGCGCATTATGTTGGGATTGCCCTTGATCAAGGTTGCCCTCCACCCGGGGGACATGGAAGGACCGGAGACGGAATCCATTTTGGAGCGGGTTTTCGCGGCGGGTTCCGCCGTCGCTTACGGGGATTTGTTCGGTCCGGGGGAGGGGCGAAAATCTCCCGACCGCTCCTTGGGTAACAGGAATGCTACCTACGATGCTCGCGGTTGAAATGGGGTCCATACCTTCGTAATCCGGGATTCAGCCGGGTTTAGTAATCCCCATCCCACTCGCCTTCCGGATTTCTGCGATTCCCTCGATTCCCGGGATCCGCGTGGCCGCCGACAGGGAAGCCTACGTCTTCAATTTCTCCTGGACCGCCTCGCCGAATTTCATCGCGACCACGGACAGCATTGACTTAATGGACGGCGCGTGGCACCATTTCACCGGCACCTTTGACGCGAACCATTTCGAATTCAATGTGGACGGGGTACTCCAGCGCACAGCGGATTTTCCGTCCGGAGTCCTGAGGCTTTCCTTCCTCACTCAAAAGCCCGGATCCACCGCCTTGCAATTCTCCCCCTGTATTCCGGCGGCAGGAAAGCTGAGAATTCCGGCTAAGGTGCGGGGAGAACGGTAACGGCCACCGCAGTCTCGGTTTTCAAGGTGGACTTTTCGTCCCGGGCCGTAATTGTGGTTTCGCCCGCCTTCTTTGCCACCAATTGCTTCGCCCTGATAACGGAAGCAACATTGGTGTCAGAACTTACCAAGTAGAACGTACCATAGGGATTGTCGGTAAAAGATCGGCCGTTCGCCTCGATGATAGTCCGGGAAACCACCCATAGTCCGCTGGTATCCCCGACCTTGAAATCCGTGGGCGCCTTGGAAACGAACTCCAGTTTGTTCGAGGCTTTTTCTGTGTCGACGGCGCAACCGGCGAGAATCGCGCCCAGCGTCGCAATCGTTAGTAGCATCGTTTTCTTCATTTTTGCTCCTTGCTTTTCATTCATGACCTTCGTTTCCCTTGGACGAACGCTTTCCCTGATTTGTTCCGGACCCGGGATTTCCATATTGCATCCGGTTCCGTCAGGCGTCTTATTTTCCGCGCAGCCGGGACGGGCTCCTCAATTAAAGATAAAGAGAGTTACCAGTGCGGCAGCGGCGATGGATAATATAGCTTAGGAATTCGAGGCGAATTCTATTCAGATGGGGATGGGTGCTACTATGATGAGAGCGGTTTTGCTGGTAATGGTTGGCCTGTTTGGATTCTCCAGGGGCGCGGCCGCAGTCCCGGACAGTACCAACGGTTGGGGCTACGGTTATGATTCCCTGCTCAGCGATCTCGGGAAATGGCGCAAAAGTCCCTTCGTCAAGATCGACTCCATCGGCTCCAGCGTTGAGGGCCGGGCTCTCTGGATGGTTTCCATCACCGATTCCGGGGACAGCCTCGGGCCCATCGACGACGCCAATTCCAAGAAACGCAGGGTATTTGTCCATTGCCGCACCCATCCCTCAGAAGTGCAGACTCAGCATATCGCAAGCGAAATGATCCGCTTCCTGACCGACTCCACCGCCAAGGCGGAGGAGATGCGGCGAGGTTTCATCTTCAACATTATTCCCCTGTACAATCCCGACGGGGTCGAGCGGGGTTTCGCGCGCAAAAACGCACATGGCGTCGACATCGAGAGCAACTGGAATTCCCAGGTCCTGGAACCGGAAGTCGTGGCCTTGAAGCGCCAGTTCGAAGCCTATATGGCAGGGCCGATTCCCATCGATGTCGCCTTGAACCTCCATTCGGATCAGTACAATTGTACCCGATTCTTCTTTTTCCACTACGCGGCGGGAACATCGGCTTACTACGAGAATCTGGAAAGGAAATACATAAGCAGGGTCCAGGACCATTTCCCGGACGGCATCGAAAACTGGGATTTCGTCCGGAGCTGGGGCTCGGGAACGGCTACCCAATATCCGGAAAGCTTCTGGTGGCTCAACCACCAGGAAAAGGTGCTTGCCCTGACCTATGAGGATACCAATTGCCCCAATGCAAGCCGCTTTGACAGTACTGGCAGGGCCCTGATTCTCGGGTCCGCGGACTTCATCCGCGAACGCATTTTCGTGGCCGTGAGGCGTCTCGTTCAGGCGGAATCGCGCGTCTTTCTGTTGCCCGAAGGCGTGCGTCTAGCGGCGGGAGCTCACGGCTCGAGTTGGGAGGTTCTCAATATCCGGGGAAAACGCATGGCCGGCGGACCCTTCGGTCCCGGCGAGGCGATGCTGGCTTGGAGGGATCTGCCCAAGGCGCCAATCCGGATCCTCTCGGTTTTCCGTCCCAACACCCCCGTCGAACGAATCCGGCTGCCCATCAGGCCGGATTGAGGCGCTTTAATCGGACCTGGATGCCCAGATTCGTCCGAGGTCTTTGCGGACTTTAGCTTCTTTGGGCTCAAAGTCCGCGGCCCGCACTTGACTGGGTGGCGGGTTAACTTACCTTTCGATGGTATGCTGCTCCGTTCC
>JALYSE010000335.1 GCA_030854955.1 Fibrobacterota bacterium
CCCGGATGGAAAGTACCACGTATTCCCCGGGAGGCGCGGTCAACTGAAACCCCTTCTGCTTTTCCCCCAGTTCCGCGTGTGAGAAATTGACGAAAAGGCGTCCCCCCTTAGGCATCGCATCGGAGCAATTGAGTACGACGTTCATCAAGGCCTGCTCCACCTGGCTTTGGTCGGCTAGAATGGTCCACTTGCCGGGTTTCGTATCGCGGATCAGGTTTACGTGTTCCGGAAGGAGCCGCCGGAGCATGACCTCCATCTCCCCGACAACGACGTCGAGAGCCAAGGGCTGGTGCGTCACGATTTGCTTCCGGCTATAGGCCAGAATCTGCGATACGAGGGAAGCGGCCCTCCTCCCGGCATTCTGGATTTCCCCCACAAACGGGCGAGCAGCTTCCTGGGGGCCCAGCACGTTGAGGCTGAGTTCCGCATATCCATTGATGGCGGTGAGCAGGTTATTGAAGTCGTGGGCAATACCGCCGGACAATCGGCCGATGGCTTCCAACTTCTGTGATTGCCACACCTGCTCCCGCATCTCAAGAACGGCCTTCTCGGAATCCTTGCGGATGCGAACCATGGCGATATGGGTCCGCACCCGTGCCAACAACTCATTGGCCGAAAAAGGCTTCACCAGATAGTCGTCAGCCCCGGCGTCCAGTCCTTCCACCGAGGCTTCTTCCCCCGCCCGCGCCGAGAGCAGGATGACGGGGATGGTTCGGGTTTCTGGATCGGCCCGCAGGGCGCGCAAGAGCCCGAAGCCGTCGAGCTCGGGCATCATGATGTCGGCGATCACCAGATCGGGAGGCCGCAAACGGATTACAGTCAGCGCCACAGCGCCATTCGGAACGGATTCGACCGTGAAGGTGGGGCTCAGCAGCCGCGAGACATATTCGCGCATGTCCGCATTGTCATCCACCAGGAGGATGCGGGCGTCGGACGGAACGGGGTACGGTGTCGCATCCCTCTCGCCGGCATCAGGTGCCATCGTCTCCGCCTTGATATCGATTTCACTCGTACCGGGCAACCAACGCAGGGCCTCTTCCACGAAAGCCATCGGAACGGTGGAATCAGGAGCCAGAGCCCGGGCCGCATCTGCGGCATCCTTCGGAAGATGGCTGAAGCCTGTTGGAATGGAAATGGTGAACGTCGTACCCTTGCCCAGTGCGCTGTCGACCCGGGCTTCGCCCCCATGGAGCTTTACAAGCTCCTGGACCAGGGCCAGGCCGATGCCGGATCCTTCATGGGTCCTGGCGCGGGCCCCTTGTACGCGACGGAACCGTTCAAAGATGCTTGGCAACTCGATGGCCGGAATTCCGGCGCCCGTATCGCTCACCTCGAGCCTGACCATCGGCTTCTCCCACCGGAGGGACACGCGGATCCTCCCCTCGAAGGTGAATTTGAAGGCATTCGAGAGGAGGTTTAGGACAATCTTCTCCCACATTTCGCGATCCACGTAGACGGGCTCCGGGATGGGGGGGCAATCGACTTCCAGCGTAAGACCCGCCTTCTCGATGGCGGAACGGAAGGTGCTCGCCAAGTCCAAGGTCAGGCTGGAAAGGTCGGTCATTTCATAGGCGGCATGGATGCGGCCGGCCTCGATGCGGGAGAATTCCAGGAGGGTATTGACGAGTTTCAGCAGCCGCAGGGCGTTCCTGTGGAGCACCTCGACTTGCTGCCGCTGGGCCTTCGGCAAGGTATCGCCGCTACCGGCGAGCAGTTCCTGAATGGGGCCCAGAATCAAGGTCAGCGGCGTGCGGAACTCGTGGCTCACATTGCTGAAGAATGCGGTCTTGGCCAGGTCGAGGGCCGCGAGCTCCTCGGTGCGGCGGCGCGCCTCTTCGTAGGAGCGGGCGCGGGTGAAGGTATTGGTCAGGGTGTCGCGCAGCATGTCGTACATGGCGCGGTAGGGAGCATCCAGGGCGCGCCGGGCGCTGACGCCGGCCACGACGAATCCGAAAGGACGGTCCATGCCTGCCAAGAGAATCGGCATCAGCATTGCCGTTTTGGGCGGCTCGGGATAAGATCCGCACTGGAAGGGTCCGAACCGCTCCTCCAGGCGGTCCACTTGAAGGGCCTGTTTCGAGATCGAAGCATCCATAAAAGGCCACCCGGAAGTGGATGTCATGTCGAGGGCCTCGGGTGACAGGGCCGCGCCGCGGTCCATCCCGGTGCAGGCAATAAGGTGGGCGTGTGTCCCCGAACTTTCCACCAAATAGACCAGGACAAAGGGTAAATCCAAGGCATGGCCGGCCAAGCTTTCCTGGAGCATGCTGGAGGCCGCCTCCACCGTGCGCACATCGGCCGTGCGATCAGCCAGCTCTTGCGTGACCATGAGCCGGCGTTCGGCGAGGGATTGCTGGGTCAGCTCGACGACTGGGTGAAACAGGCCTCCCACGCCCCCGCTTTCATCCAGGATGGGACTGAACGAAAAGGTGAAGAAGGTTTCTTCCAGATAACCATGCCGGTAGAGGAACATGCGCTGGTTGACCAGGAACTGCGTCTCGCCGCGGCTCGCCCGCTCGAAAGCTTCACCGATGACGGGCCAGGCGGAGCGCCAGCATTCCTTAAAATCCTGACCCATGGAGGTGGGATGCTTGTCACCGCAAATCGGCCAGTAACCGTCGTTATAGATTTGAACGCGCTGCGGCCCCCAGGCGATGGAAATGGGGAAATTCGAAGCCAAGGCGAGACTGACCGTGGTTCGGAGGCTTTGGGGCCAAGTGGCCATTGGGCCCAGCGGAGTTTTGGACCAGTCCATGGATTGGACCAGTTTCGCCATTTCACCCCCTGAGGCAAGCACTTCATCGGATTGGGATTGCATATTTTTCCTGTTTTGCCGATCCATCTGGGGGAGGAAGAGAGGGGAAAGCCCCTCAATATCGATTTTGAATCTACCTCATCAAAATAATATCCAAGGCGTTCGTTCGGGAGCCAAACAGTTGCTTGTGCTGGAGCATCAAAGTCGGGCATGTTACGATCCTGCAAGCAGTCCCGTTCATTACGCCGGGAATCGAGTGATTCCCCGCTAGCTCAACGCCGTCCTTGACTCCCGATATCCACGTAATTTCTTTATAAGGGAATTGGAGATCCGCCATGGCCGAATCCCAGCAAGCCCTCAAGACCGCAGAGAATGGCCCCACAGACAAAGGCCTTCCCAGCTTCCATAGCCGACCCGGCCCTTGGGCGTTCACGGCCGCGATCATCATCCTCGGTATCCTCCTCCCTTCCCTCTTACTGTCCGGATGTTATTTCATGCGTCCGGGCCATGGCGGCGGAAAGGCAAGCGCTCCGCAGACGCGCATTACCGTCCCGGGGGACATCGCGCTTCCGAAGGGATACCGCATCGAAGCCATCGCCACCGGCCTCACCTTCCCCACCGCCGTCGCGATGGATGATACGGGCGGCCTATACGTTCTGGAGGGCGGCTACGCCTACGGAGAGGAATGGGGCACGCCCCGCCTCCTCAAGGTGATGAAGAACAACATGTACGTCGCCGTGGCCGTTGGCGACAGCAATGGGCCCTGGACAGGGTTCACCTATGTCCCCGCACAAGACGGCGGCAAGGGCAATGGCTCCGTCTACTTGGCCGAGGGCGGGCAGTTGCGGGGCGGGCGCATCCTAAGGGTGGGCATGGACGGCAGCATCGAGGCCCTGGTAGAAAATCTTCCCAGTTACGGGGATCACCATACCAACGGCCCCGCCC
>JALYSE010000132.1 GCA_030854955.1 Fibrobacterota bacterium
ATCTGGAAAAACGCGGTGTCCTTCGGTGGGGCACGGTCGGGGGTGCAGTTGCTCCCCCGGCGTTGTCTCTGAGCGCTTTGTGCGCTCCTCGCCCTTTGCAGCCGCACCTGGAGACGGCGAGGTGAACGCAAAAGAAAATTCTGACAGCGATGCACTTTCCGATGGGTCCACCAAAGGTTGCGCGCACCCAGTCACCCAAAGGCGAAAATGAAGAATTGGATTTAGCTGGTGCAGGGTGATGCTCAGTCGAAACGAGAGAGCCGAGCAAGTTTTTAAATTGACTCTTCCCAAGCGACCTAAGGATAAACCCATTATTACAAGAACTCGAACAATATCGGGGACTTTTGAAAGAGAAACCATGAGATTCAATCCATTTGATTTGAGTTCACGGCTGCCTCCGATTGAAAAAGGGCTTCGATTTACCACTGTTTCCTTGCCCATCTTCGTCCTGGAATTTCATAATAGGAGGGCATGTCAGAATCTACTCCAGCATTACTGCTGACACCGAGCGGCAAACCACATCGTTCTTTACCTCTTTCCTGGGGTAAATTTGGCCTCCTTTTTTTTCTAATAATTTTGCTTGTTGTGTTTTTGGTGGAGTGGGTTTTCCGATCCATTATTCCACTACCTGTACTTGGCGCCAGTTTTGAAGCCGAACCGTATAAACGACTACTTACCCATCAGGCGCTCAAGGGTGTGGCTAACCCTACACGCTTCAGCACCAACCGATGGGGCATTCGCGGCGACGAACCTCCCCGGAATTGGAAGGCGTGGAACACAATAATCGCCATTGGCAGCAGCACCACCTTGGGTTATTGCCTGGACGATCAAAATACATGGCCCTACCGAATCCAACAAAGGCTCAAAATGAAAAAGCCTAAAACTTGGGTAGGCAATGCCGGGCAAGACGGCGTCACTACCGTGGCATCCGTGGTCATGATGGATAAGGTCATACGCAAGATACGTCCCAAGACCGTGATCTTTCTAGCCGGTGGAAGTGATTTAGTGCAATCCTTCTCCGATAGAAGTCGGGAACATGGTAGTCCCTACGACCGAGCTTTCATAAACCGCATGGAAAGCGCAAACTCCAAGCCTAAATTCCGAGGCCGTTCTCGACTCTATCAGGAGTACCGTCTCTTCGTGCGTAAGCGTACCGCGAAAACATTAATCCTTCCCCAAGCAGCTCATAAAAACTGGTTTCCGCCCAAACTGAATAATCCTGAAGACTCCCTACCCCCTGACTCGGTTGTTCTCTCCTCGCTTCCGGCCTTCAGCCAAAACATACGTCGTATCCATTCCCTGGCACTTGAAATGAACATTCGCATTGTCTTCATCACCCAACCCATGCTCTATGGCCAGGGCCAAACCTGGTCAACATTGGAAGCCCGCCAAATCGAGGTCCATCACAAAACCTACCATATCTCGGCCGCTACGGAACGTCGATTCCAAAATACCTTCAACCTCGCTCTCCTTTCACTCTGCAAGTCCGAATCCATGGAGTGCTTTGATATGGCGTCCTATATTCCCAATGACACCACCTTTTTTTACGACCAAGGCCATTTCAATGATGCCGGCGCAGCTCTGGCCGCCAACTTGATAGCGGATTACTTCCTTAATGATCCTCCCGAGAGTTCCCATTAAATCTCGAGGTTTGGGTTCATTACACCGTTTTTGAATGAACCGGGTTTCCTTCGGCTTGTGGCATGGGAGTTGGCCATTCTTTACGCCAATTTGGCTGGGGGTGGTTATTCCAAGGCTTGCTTTCAGTTTCCGGACGCGCGTTGGGTGGCGCATATGGCTTATCCGTGGTCATGACCCTCTCCGGTATCGCGAATGTTACGGGAAAATTCGGACTCGTATTCATCATCGCAATGGTAGGTGGCGGATGCTTCGCGGCCTCGGCATTTCTCATTCATTGGACGCGACACCAGAAATTACCCAGCTTAGGCCCTATTCCTGGTCGCATTTTCGCAGTATCACTACTCGTCTTTCTAGCCTTTGGGCAATTCGCTTTCCGTACCCGCACAATGGAATTCAGCCATGTCGATGATTATCAGGCCCGCACCTTTCCCCATGCCGCAGAAGATAATCCATCGGGCTCACCATCCCCTTGGAACCGCGAGGAAGCGGCAGTGAATGCCCAGCCGCGGGACTTATCCGCCCCAATTCCCCGCATTCTCCTCCCCCAACCCCTAATCTCTGACCCCTAATCCCATCTTCCTCCCTGGAACTTTCCCCCTTAAAATGGCATTTTTACTGACTTAGCCGATCCGGAGGTTGGATGCATTTTCAGGAACTGGTCTTAGCCCTGCAGAATTATTGGAACCGCCGGGGCTGCCTTTTGGCGCAGCCATACGACGTGGAAAAGGGAGCTGCCACCTTCAATCCCTCCACCTTCCTTCGCTCCCTGGGACCGGAACCTTTCGACGCGGCCTTCATCGAACCCTGCCGCCGCCCCAAGGATGGCCGCTACGGCGAAAACCCCAACCGCCTGCAGCATTATTTCCAGTTCCAGGTGGTCCTCAAGCCCAGTCCCCTGGACATCCTCGACCTGTATATCGGCTCCCTCAAGGAAATCGGCATCAAGCCAGAAGAGCACGACATCCGCTTCGTCCACGACGACTGGGAATCCCCTACCTTGGGTGCCTGGGGCTTGGGCTGGGAAGTGTGGCTGGATGGCATGGAGATCACCCAATTCACCTATTTCCAGCAAGTGGGCGGCTTCGACCTGTCTCCCATCATGGGGGAAATCACCTACGGTCTGGAACGCATCTGCATGTATCTACAGAAGGTGAACAACGTCTACGATTTGAAATACAACGACCGCTTCACCTATGGGGATATCTACCACCAGAACGAAATCCAGTTCTCGACCCATAACTTCGAGTTGGCCGACGTGGATATGCAGCTCAAGCTGTTCGGCAGCTACGAGGCGGAGTGCCGCCGCATGTGCGAGGCCGGCGTGCCCGCCCCCGCCCTGGACTATTGCCTCAAGGCCAGCCATGCCTTCAACCTGTTGGACGCCCGCGGAGCCATTTCCGTGAACGAACGCCAAGGCTATATCCTGCGCGTGCGCACCTTGGCCAAGACCGTGGCCGATGCATGGATGAAGAACCGCGAGGCCCTGGGGTTCCCCATGCTTGCCCGGGCGAAGCCCGCCATTGCAGCCATCCCTACCTCCGGCGCCACCACCACGGCAGCATTGGCCGCCGAAGCCGCCTCCGCGAACCCGACGGCCAGTCTAGCGCGGGTACCAACCTCTTCAGACGCAGCCAGCAACGGGACCCCTCCGGACCGGGTTCCCCTGCTCGTAGAGCTCGGCGTCGAGGAAATGCCCGCCCGGGTCTTCGGGCCCCTGCTGCGGGAACTGCCCCTCCTTTTGAACAAATATCTCGACCCCACCCAGCTCCAGGCCCAGGACATCAAGGTGTTCGTGACCCCGCGGCGGGTGGCCATTTCCATCGGGTCCATCCTCACCCGCCAGCCGGACCTGAAGCTGGAGCTCAAGGGCCCGCCTGCCAATCTGGCCAAGGACAAAGAGGGCAATTGGACCAAGGCCGCCCTGGCCTTCGCCCAAAAGGCCGGGATCACACTCGCCATGCTGCAATTCCGCACCATCGGCGGAGGCGAATACCTCTACGCCCAGGCCGATAAAAAAGGCCAGGGCGCCTTGGAAATCCTGGCCGACTTGTTCCCCAAGGTCTTCGCCGACATCCATTGGTACAAGACCATGCGCTGGGGCGACGGCAGCGTCACCCCCTTCGTGCGTCCGGTCATCTGGCTCGTCGCCAAGCTGGGCGACCGGATCATACCCATGACCTTCGCGGGCGTGGCTTCCGGAGACAAGACCCGCGGCCACCGCTTCATGCACAATGAAACCATCATCATCCCTGCCGACCGGGAAGGCTATCTGGACACCCTCCGCAAGGCCAAGGTCTTCGCGGACCAGGGCGAACGCAAAACCCTGATTCGCAAGTTGACCGAGGAGACCGCTTCCAAGGCCGGCCTGCGCTGGCGCAAAGACGAGGACCTGCTCGATACCGTGACCTTCCTGGTGGAATACGCCGTACCCGTGCTGGGCGGCTTCGAGGAGCGCTTGCTCCAGGTGCCGGAGGAAGTACTGGTCTCGGAAATGCGCGAGCATCAGAAATATTTCGCCATGGAGAAGTCCGACGGGAAGCTGGCCAACGCCTTCGTGACCATCTCCAACATGCAATGCAAGGACTTCAACCTGGTTCGCGAAGGCAACGAAAAGGTGCTGCGCGCCCGTTTCTCGGACGCGGAGTTCTTCCTCAAAGAGGACCGCCTGCGCACCCTGGAATCCCGCGGCAAGGATCTGGAGAAGGTCACCTTCACGGCAGACCTGGGTCCGGAAGGCACTCTCGCGAAAAAGGTCGCCCGCACAGAAAAGATCGCCACGCACCTGGGCACGTCCCTCGGCTTCGACGACGCCCGCCTGGACAAGGTGCGGCATATCGCGCGCCTGGCCAAATGCGATCTCACTACCAACATGGTGGGCGAGTTCCCCGAGCTGCAAGGCATCATGGGCCGCTACTACGCCATCGCCGAAGGATTGGACCCGGTGGTGGCGGACGGCATCCGCGACCAATACCGCCCCCGTAACGCGGACGATACCTTTCCGGGAAGCGATGAAGCCGCCCTGGCCGGCATCGCCGACCGCCTGGACTCCCTGATCACCATGTTCGCCAAGGGCAAGGCCCCCACAGGCTCATCGGATCCCTACGCCCTGCGCCGCGCCTGCTGGTCGGCCATCGCCTTGATCGTGAACCGCGGATTCCGCCTGGACATCGGAAAGACGCTTCGCTATGCCGTGGACGAGATCTACAAGCCTATCCTCAAGCCCGGCGAAAGCGACGGCCTGGCCGATAAACTAACGGAGTTCTTCCTAGGCCGCGCCAAGAACCTGTTCCAGGAAGCGCCCCGGCCCGGCCTGCCCGGCGGGTTCGCCAAGGACACCATCGATGCCGTGGCCCAGTCCAAGGCGGGCTGGCACGACTTCACGGACCTGGTCGCGCGCTTACAGGCCCTGCAAGCCTTCCGCGCGAAAGACGGCTTCGCCCCCGCTGCGGAGACATTCAAGCGAGTCTCCAATATCCTCGATCCCAAGGTCCAAGGCGATTTGGACATCGGGGCCCTGAGGCTACCCGCAGAAACGCAATTGCTGGCAGGCGTCATCCGCACCGAAGCGGCGGTCCGCAAGGGCTTGGCCGCCCGAGAATATGGCGACGTCCTGGAAGCGGTGGGCACCCTGCGTTCGGAAGTGGCCACCCTGTTCGACGCGGCCATGGTGAACGATCCGGATCCGCACCTAAGGGCTCAGCGACATCTCTTGTTGAGGAAGGTGCGGGATCTGGTAGGAGAGATCGCCGACTTCTCGGCCATCCAGGGATAGGGTGTTTCCGAAAGGAACGGAAAGTAGACTTACTGTTTCTTGAGCGCCAGCCAGACGAAACCAGGCAGGTTACGTAAAATTTCTCAAATAATGTCGAAAGGCTTTACGCCTATCGAAAGGGATTGGGAAATAGGCGAAAAAAATAATGGAAAGGAGGAAAACGGTAGAAGGGTCAGCAATGGAAGAAGAATTGAGGGAAGCCGGTTATTCCTTCTGCATTTCCTGGGCGCGCTGGGCTTCGTTGCTGCCTGCACACTCGGAAATCAACTGAGTCCATTCCTCATCGCGCTTGGACTTGTCCCTCTTCTGATGATGGATGAGACCGATTTTGAAGCGGGAGGAGCAGGTCTTGGTTCCCCGGGGGAACTCTTTGGTCACCCGGCCATAGGCTTCCAGGGCCTTATCGGTCTTTTCCTGCTTGAGCAGGGTCTCTCCGAGCCAGAACATAGCTAATTCACGCCAGGTGCCGCCGGCATCCTTTTCATAAACGTTCTTGAAGCCCTGGAGGGCCAAATCGTATTTGCCGCGGATATAATCGTCCCTGGCTTGATTGAATAGGGCTTCCAGGTCCAAACCTTCGACCACGCGCATTTGTTCACCGCCGGGTCCGGTCGCCGTGCCGGGAGCCGCTCCGGGCGTTCCCGCAGGCATGCCAGGTTGGCCCGGTGCTACGGGGCCGCCGACCACATACTTCTTTTGATCCAGCTTTTCGATTTTGACGCTGAGCTGGGTCAGCCGGAATTGGGTCTCATCGATTTCGGCGTGAAGCCGGGTGATCTGCGATTCCAATTGGGTGAGCATCAAGGTCAGGTCGGCCTTCATCTTGCTCGTCGATCCGCCTTGGACCAGATTGAGATCATCCACCGATTTCTGAAGGCTTTCGATTTGCGTGCGCGTCGAATTCACTTCGGTTTTCACCTTGCGAAGCTCTTCCGTGCGCAGCATGGTGATCTTCGAGCACCCGGTCCAGAAAAGGAGAGAGATGGAAAGCAGGGCCAGGCGCATACTGGAAGGAAAAAACAAATTACGGGCCGCAAAAAAAACCCGGACCCCGCCTGAAAGGCGGGGTCGGAGTCCAAAGAGACGATCTGTTCCGAGGATCAAGATGCCTTAGAACGTCGTGGTGAATTCGACGCGGCGGTTCTTGGCCCAGGATGATTCGCTTGCACCTTCCATAGCCGGCTTCTCTTCGCCATAGCTGATGGTGGTGAGGCGCGAACCTTGGATGCCGTAGCTGCCCAGGTAGTCGTTGACGGCCTTCGACCGACGCTCGCCCAAGGCCAGATTGTAATCATTCGTTCCGCGCTCATCGGCATGGCCTTCAACGCGGACGGTGATCTCCGGAACCTCTTTCATGAGCTTGCCGATTTCCTGCAGGGTGGACTGGCCTTCTGCGGAAAGAGTGCTCTGGTCGTATTGAAAGTAGACGGGCTTGAATACCTCGGCGATACGCGCCTGGATCCGCTGACGACGCAGGGCATCCTCATCGACCTTGGGCGTCTCTACCCGGCGCTCGGGCTCTTCCATCCGGGGAGGGGCCGGCTCATCCTTGGGCTCGGGTTTCGGTTTCTTGGCGCAGCCGATAATGGCCAACGCACCCAGGCCCACGAGGGTCCAATGCTTCAAGTTCATATCCATCTCCTTTTTCCACAAATCTAAAACTTATAGAGGGGAAATCTAAAAAACCCATGGATATTTTCCAGCAATCTTTCCGCCAATTCGCATCAGGGAGGGTACGGTAACCCCCGCTAGGGTACTATCAAAGATACTCCATACCGGCTATCCCGCTTTGGGAAGAAAGGCGGCTTGCAAGTCGGGGATTGGGTCGGTTCTAGGGGGGGCTTGGCGGGATTCCCATAACGGAACCCCATGCTTTCAGTAATCCGACCACTTGGGCATGGAATTGCCCCCTGAGAAACTAATGCGCTTCTGGTGGGTGCCGTCGGCCTTCATCATGAAAATCTCGGGACCGCCGGTGCGAGTGGACATGAATACGATGTGGCGGCCATCCGGGCTCCAACTGGGGTTCTCATTGCTGCCTGCGCCGGTGGTGAGTTTGAGAGGATTCTTTCCGTCCGGGGAGATGGTCATGATGTTCATATTGTTGCCTTCGTCCATGGACGTGAAGGCGATGCGATCCCCCTTTGGCGACCAAGATGGCGATCCGAAATAATCCCCGTCGTAAGTGAGCGCACGCAAATTGGATCCGTCTCTATCCATGACATGGACCTTCGGTTTTCCGCCTCGGTCCGAGATGAACACGATTTCGTATCCGTTGGGGGACCAGCTCGGAGAGGTTTCGATGGAACCGAAAAAGGTGAGGCGCTGGGATTTGCCTTCCGGAAAAGAGCGGCGGTAGATCTCCGTATTGCCGTCCATGGTGGAGGCGAAGACGATCTCCTTGTCCATCTTGTTGTAACTGGGGGAGGTGTTCATTCCCTTGGATGTGAAAAGCACCCCGTTCTTACCGGACTCGAAATCCTTCAGGTAGAACTGGGGCTGGCCGCCGGAGTAGCTGGTGTAGAGGAGCTTGCTCTTGCCTTCAACCCAGGTAGGCATGAGGTTGATGGATTTGTTCTTGGTGACCTCGATGACGTTGGCGCCATCGTAGTCCATCACCGAGATTTCCTTGTTGCCGCCGCGCTTGTTGACGTAGACGATACGGGATTGGGCGATGCCCTTTTCGCCGAAAAGCTGGTAGACCATTTCGTCCGAGAACTTGTGTGCCGAGACGCGCAATTCCGCCTTCTTCCCGGAATACTTCTTGCCGATGATCTTTTCCTGGGTCTCGATGTCGATGAGTTCGCAATTGAGGGTGTAGTTGTCTCCCTCCAAGGTGTACTCGCCGCGCACGTAGGCCAGGGAGCCGTCGGCCACGAACTCTTTCTTGGAACTGCTGTCGAACTGGGCCGCAGACCTGACCTTGAAGCGCCCGCTGAATTCCAAATCCCAGTGGACGACGGTCCCGGGGTTGTAGGGGACAGCCTTGGAATCGCCCTTGGTGCATTTGAAGTCGATGAATCCCAGTGAGATGGTCTCGGCGCCCTTGTTCTCGGAGGTGATGACCACGTCGGCGGCGCGGAGGGCCATGGGGAACGCGATCAGGGCGAGAGCGGCAAGAGCTACGCATACGAACCGCACACGACCCTTGACGCGCGCTTGGAAGCCTTTATTGACCGGCATAGGTGAGCTCACTGCGAACCTCAATCTGATCATTGGGATAATTCTCCGGGATGGGCGCCACCGTCCCTATACGCTGAAAGGTCATCAGCGCAAGTTCATCAAGCTCCGAATTTCCCGAGGATTGTTCCACCTTCTGGCTGAGAATGGTGCCGTCCCGGCCCACCACGAAACTCACCACCACCTTCACAGCACCGGACACTTCGATTCCCGAAGGCGCGCTCCAGGCCAGATCGACCTTGCGGTCCAACCTGGAGGCCCACAGGGAAAGCCGGGGATCCTGGGGCACGCTCAGCACCGCCTGGTTTTCCAACACCTGTTGCTCCGGGACCACATCCTTGACGGGTTTCGGGTCCTCGTCCACCGGTCGTTCCTTGACGATCTTGGGCTCGGGCTTTTTCGGCTGCACGGCCTTGGTGGGCGTGGGGGTCAATTTGGGAGCCTCCGGAGGCCGGACCGCTTCGGGCTCGGGGGGCGGGGGTTCCGGGGGCGGCTGCACCTTGGGAGTAAGGGGTCGCAGCTTCGGCTTCTCCAGATTGACCAATTCGAAGATGGGCACTTCGGAGGGCCGGTGAGGCGCCATCAGGGCGGAAAGGCCAATGACCAGCAGGCCGAGCCCGTGCACGAGAACGGAGATGAGGATGGCGATTTTCTCGGAGAGGGGCTCATGCCCTTTGACCTTGACCCCTTTACGGGCCGAACGGCCGGGGCCGACGGAAGGGACTTCGGGGTCACTGCCGGATAGAGTCAGGTACGAGGCGGAAGGGACCGATTCCCTGGGGGAGGAAGCCATCGGCGAGGCCTCTCAGCGTTTCCGGGTTCTGGGGGTTCCGGGGTCGGTCAGGAAACCGAGGCGCTTGCCGCCCTGGCGCTGCACGGCGGCCACCAGCTCCATCACGAATCCGTAGGGAACGGTATGATCACTGTTGATGATGATGGCGGTCTCCTCGTCACCGGTCCAGACCTTGCGGAAGTCCTTCTCGAAGCCGATGGGGTCGGAAGCAGATTCGTTGATCAGGATCTCGCGCTCCTTGGTGACCGTCACCTGGATGGCTTTCTTCTCCTCGAGGCTGGCGGCCTGGGCCTTAGGCAACTCCACCTTTACGCCTTGGCTCATCAGGGGGGCGGTAATCATGAACACGATCAGGATGGCGAATAAAACGTCGATCAGGTTGATCAAGTTGAGTTCGGGGTTCGGTTTTAAGGATTCGCGCTTACGCATGTTGTGATCCCGGCTATGTGCCGATTAGGCCTTCTTCGCCGTGGAACGCTCCAGGGCGGAGAGGTCGCCGCGTTTGAAAAGGCTCACCAGTTCCGATCCGAAATTGAGCATGATGGACTCGGCCTTGCGGTTGAAACCGGCAAAAGCATTGTAGCCCACCGAGGCGGGAATGGCCACCAGCAGGCCGGCCATGGTGGCTAAAAGGGCCTCGGCGATGCCGGGCGCAACCACGGTGATGTTGCCCGATCCCTGTTTGCCGATCTGGTAGAAGGAATCCATGATGCCCCAGACCGTTCCCAAAAGACCGATGAGGGGTCCGGTCGCGGACGAGAAGGCCAAGAAGACCAGGCTGCGTTCGTTGATTTCCTTTTCGACGTCCAATGCGCGTTCAACCGCCTCCCGCACCAGTTCACCGCGGTGCTCCAGGGAGTCGTAGGACACATAGGCGGAAAGGCCTTCCATTTCCGCCAGGGCGGACTTGGTGATGCTGCCCATGGGGCTTTCCGGCATCGACTTGCTCAGCTTGAGTATTTCCTGGAAGGAGGGGCGTTCACCCATCAATTCCCGCCACTTTCCAAAGGATTGCTTGCGGGCGCGGTTGGCCAGATATTTCTGGACCAGGATGGCCCAGACTCCGACCGACAGGATGGCCATGAGGCCGACGATGACAAAGGTAGAAACCGTGCCTTGCTTCAGGATTTCCAAGGTGACCGAATTCATGCATTTACCCGGTTAGGAGTGATTGGAAACGGCAGCGCCGCTTTGGAATCAACGCTCAAACTAGAAAATTGGCATGGGGGTGGGTAGAATGGGTTAGGGATTTGGGATTAGGGTCCCTAACACCTGAACGCAGTAACGCCCTCAGCGAATCTCAGCCTAATGACTCCATCAGCCGGTCGACCTGCTTTTTCAGGTCCGGGTCCTTTTCCAGGCACTGCTCCACCTTTTTGATGCTGTGGATGACCGTGGAATAGTCCCGGCCGAAGGCCAAGCCGATGGTATGCAGGGAATTGTCGGTGAGTTGGCGGGCCATGTACATGGCGATCTGCCGCGGCTCGGCGACGTTCTTTTTCCGGGTTTGGGAGGTAAGCAGGGAAACCGTGGTCGAATACTCCATGGCGACCTGGTCAAGCACACGCTTGATGGTCACCGGCTGGTTCACATTGCGGAGGGTATCCCCCAGGATCTGCTTGGCGATCTCCACGGTAATGGGCATGTGGGTGAAGCTGGCGTAGGCCGACAGCTTGATGAGGGTGCCTTCCAGTTCGCGGATGTTTGAAGTGACCTGGTTGGCCACATAGGTCAATACGTCCCCGGTGATGCAGGAATCGGCGTCCTCTTCGCTCTTTTTCTGGAGGATGGCCAATCTCGTTTCGAGATTCGGTGGCTGCAGATCCGCCAGCAGGCCGGTATCGAAGCGGGACAACAAGCGCGTATGCAGGCCCTTGATTTCGGAAGGCGGACGGTCCGAAGTGATGACGATCTGCTTGTTCAGGGACTGCAGGATGCTGAAGATGTTGAAGAACTCATCCTGGGTGCTCTGCTTGCCGGCCAGGAACTGGATATCGTCGATGAGGAGGATGTCTGCATCCTTATACACCTGGTAGAACGTGCGCGAGTCTTTGTTCTTCTGGACGTACTCGATGTATTCCCGGGTGAACTCCTCGGAGGTGCGGTAAACCACCTTGCGGACGGTCTCGTTCTCGATGCAGAAATGGGCGATGGCCTGGACCAGATGGGTCTTGCCCATGCCGGTGCCACCATAGAGGACCAGGGGGTTGAAGTTGTTGTGGTTGGGCGCCTCGGCCACGGCCATGCAGGCGGCATGCGCCAACTGATTGCAATCGCCGATGACGAAATCATCGAAGGTGTAGCGCGTATTGAGAGGCACGGTGACCTCGATGCGCACGGGCCCCCGGGACTTGATCCAGGGAGCGCCCTGGACGGGAAGGCCCGAGATGGAATAGCCGGAGCCGGGCGCCTCGGCGCGGCCTTCACCAAGAGGGCCGGAAAGGCCGGATCGGTAATCCGGTTGGTAGACTTCGAGATGGGGGGCGCGAGACAGGACAGTGAAAGAGATTCGCACCGGATTGCGCAGAATGTCTTCCAGGACCGTCTCGATGATGCCGCGATAATGATGGGAGACGTATTCGAGCACGAAACCGTTGGGGACCCCAATGACCAATTCCCCGGGGGTGGACTCGATGATCTCAAGGGCCGAGAACCAGGTGTTCAAGGCGGACTCGGAGATTTGGGACCGCAAAGCCGACAGGCATTGTGACCACAAGGAGCTCTCTTCGGCTTCAATCAAAGTGTGCTCACTCATCATTTATTGCTTCCCATCGCTTTCCCTCACCCTGATTGCAACCTATTGACCTTGAAGAAGATCTGACGGGTTAATTTAAGAATAATTGGATTTGCCTGGGCAGGGACTACGAAGATTTATTTCTCCCTACTTTGTCCACCTCATGTCAACAACCTATGCACAAAAAAAATTGTTTTACCATTGATCCCCTTCCGGGAAGGGTACTAGAATGAGACCCCCTTTTTTTCAACCAGGGCGCTATTGAAGCGCCATCGGTCCCACAGCCCGTCCAGGGTCTTCCAGGCCGGTTCGGCTTTACGGGTCATGCTTCCCAAAAGCGCGTTTCCCCTTGGGACCGAGCGGGCCCACAGGCGGCCCATGCGTCCGCCAGCCCTGGGCTTACGGGTTCGGGGCCACGGGAGACTCCATTG
>JALYSE010000336.1 GCA_030854955.1 Fibrobacterota bacterium
CAGGCCGCCGCGCCAATCCGCGCTGCGGCCGGTGCCTTTGCCCAGGAGAGCCAGGGTCTGGGCCGCGAAATTGTTGTCGCTCTTCTGATTGACGATGCGGAGGATTTCGCGCAGGGGAGGGGAGACATGGCGCGCTCCGGGTACGGCCGTGCCGCCGCGGACCGGTTCATGGTTGGGCAGGGCCAGGGAATCGCCGCACCGGGAGCCTGCTTCCGCGGAAACGGAAATACCCTTGCCGGCCAGGAAATCCCGGAACTCCCGCGCGCAGGTCCAGGCGGGATTGGGAAGGCTGCCCTTGATGGTGAAGGGCATGCGCCCGGCGGGGTAAGTGCCGCGCAAAGCGCGCGAGGCGCCGGGAAAGCCTCCGAGTATGTAGGCCGAGTCCTGGCTGTCGCTGGGGCCGGTCAGGAGGCGGTTATCGAACCGCGCGATTCCGGTATGGGCCGGTACGGTGCGCAGCAGGGCGACGGGTTTACCCGGTCCGGAGGCCCCGGTGAAATGGGCGAAGTAGAGATTGTCGAAGAAGCTCAGGCCGGACACGATGCCGGCGTAATAATTGCCCGCGTCTTCCCAGAGGCCGGCGGGATGGGGCCCCTCCTCCTCCAGATAGGAGCCGTCGCCGATGATGCATCCTTCCACCTTGCTGATCCCCAGGTTTCGCAGGGCCAGGGCCCATTTGGCGAAAATGGTTTCGGCCCCATGGTTCGGACCGAAGTGGGCACCGCCGAAGGAGGGATCTCCGCCGCCCCGGATGATCAGGTCCCCTTTGAGGGTTCCCGCTTCAAGCGAGCCGGTCCGGAACAGCTCGGTGAGGTAGGTCCGGTCTCCGCCCAGCAGGTCGAGAGCAATCCAGGTGGTGAACAGTTTCTGGGTGGAACCGGGGGTGAAATTCAGGTCCCCGGATTGGGATTCCAGGTACCCTTCGGCGGCGACATCGCGTACGGCCCAACCGATCATGGCCTCGCGGGGAAAGTAGACCGCCGGTCCGGCGGCCGCTTTCCTGGACGCGGTCTGGGCGGAAGCGGATTTCGCGACGGACTCGGATTTGGCCTTGGAGACGGACGCGGGGGATTTCGGGAACGCCGGGGTCCATGCGCAAATGGCCAACAGACCGGCGCAAAGGGCCGTGATCGTGCCTTTGCGCGCGTCATGAATGTGGTAAGGTCCCGCCACGGATGTAAATTTAGAATATGGAACATACGGTGGCCTCGACCCAGACGGAATCCTCTGAATTCATCCTTCCCGGCGATCTGAATAGCCTTGGGTATCTGTTTGGAGGCAAGCTCGTCTCCTGGATAGACAAGGTGGGGGCCATCAGCGCCATCAAGCATGTGCGGGGCGCGGTCGTCACCGTATCCATCGACAATCTCATTTTCAAGAAACCGGTCATCAACGGGTCCATCCTGACCATCCGTGCCTCGGTCAACCGGGTCTTCAAGCATTCCATGGAGGTGGGGGTAATCGCCGAAACCCTTCCCCCGGGATCGGAGAATCCCGTCCATGTCTGCGCGGCCTATCTCACCTTCGTGGCCCTGAACGAAGCCGGCAAGCCCACGGACATCCTTCCCGTGGTTCCGGAAACGGAAGCTGAACGGCGCCGATACGACGAGGCTCTCATCCGCCGCAATCACCGGTTGAGCCTGGCGGATAAATTGGGCAAAGGCAACGGCAAGGCTTGAAAGCATGATCCTCATCGGAATGGCCCAGATGGAAGTATGGCCCGGCGAGCCCGCCCGCAACGGCGCGCGCATGCTGGATCTTATCGCGGAAGCGAAAACCGGCGGCATCGATTTACTGGCCTTTCCGGAAATGTGCCTGCCCGGCTATCTGCTGGGGGACATGTGGGAGCGGCCCGCTTTCCTCAGGGAGTGCGAAGCCTGGGCGGAACGTATCGTCGCCGCTACCGGCCGTTCCGGATCCGCGTCCGTCACGGAGGATAAACCCCTCACCGTGGTTTTCGGAACGGTTCTTATCGACTGGTCCGCCAAAGGCGAAGACGGACGGGTCCGAAAGTATAACGGCTATATCGTGGCCCAAGGCGGGAAGGCGCTACACCATCCGGGATTCGACCGGCCTTACGGCATCAAGACCCTACTTCCCAATTACCGGGAGTTCGAGGAGTCCCGCCATTTCCACGATGCGCGCAAGCTGTCCCTGGAAACGGGAAGGCCCTTGGGGGAATTGCTCGAGCCTTATGTCCTGACCGTCGGCGGCCGCGAGTGCCGCGCGGGCATTCTCCTCTGCGAGGACGCCTGGGAAGACGATTATGCCCAGAAGCCCTTGGAGATATTGGGCGGCAAAGGTTGCGACTTCCTGCTCAACCTCAGCTGCTCGCCCTTCACCCAGGGCAAGAACGAAAAGCGCAACCGCGTGTTCGCCAGGAAGACGGCCGCGATTGGCGCGCCCCTTTTCTACGTCAATTGCGTGAGCCTGCAGAACAACGGCAAGACACTGTACACCTTCGACGGCCGCAGCACGGCTTATGATTACGACGGGTCCGTGGCCGAGGAAATGCCCGCATACGTCCAAGCCGTCCGGCCGGTGCCGTTGGAATGGCGCGGCGGCAAGGCATGCATCCTAAAAGCTCCGGGGACTCCGTCGGCTGGGCTTCACGCGGTTTCGGAATCCCCGGCGCCGTTTCCCGCCATCGCATCGGATGCGGCCGGTCAACGCATCGCAGAAATCCATCAGGCCCTACGCTTTGGCGCGCGGACTTTTCTGGAATCCATCGGCCAGGATCGCGTGGTGATCGGCGTTTCCGGCGGCATCGACAGCGCCGTGGCCGCCGCCCTCTACCGGGAAATCCTCTCGCCCCGCAACCTGTTGCTGGTCAATATGCCGAGCCGGTTCAACAGCGCCACCACCCGGAATCTCTCAAAGGACCTCGCCGCCAACCTGGGCTGCCTATACGCCGAAATCAGCATCGAAGACAGCATGGCCGTGACCAAGGCGCAATTGGACGGTCTTGAGATCCGGTCTCCGGACGGTTCCCTGTTCGCTCCGATTTCCATGGCGGGCTTCGTGATGGAAAACGTCCAGGCGCGGGACAGGTCGAGTCGCGTCCTGGCCGCCTTGGCCGCCTCTTTCGGGGGCGTTTTCACCTGCAATGCCAACAAGGCGGAGCTCACCGTGGGCTACAGTACCCTATATGGGGATCTCGGCGGTTACCTGGCCCTGTTGGGAGACTTGTGGAAGAGCGAGGTGTATGCACTGGGCCGCCATCTCAACGCGGAAGTGTTCAAACGCGAAGCCATTCCGGAAGGCACCTTCGCCATCGTTCCCAGCGCCGAGCTGAGCGAAAGCCAGGCGGTAGACGAGGGAAAGGGCGATCCCCTAATTTATCCCTACCATGACCGTCTTTTCTTTTCCTGGGTTCAGCGCTGGAACCGGGCCACGCCCGAGGAAATCCTGGAATGGTACGCGGCGGGAACTCTGGAGAGGGAGTTGGGGTTGGAAGGAATCCGCTTGGAGGGCCTGTTCCCGAGCACGGCCGCCTTTATCCGCGATCTGGAACGTTGGTGGAACCTGTATAATGGGATCGCCGTGGCCAAGCGCGTACAGGCTCCACCGATTCTGGCGGTGAGTTCAAGGGCGTTCGGTTTCGATCACCGCGAGGCCATCGGCCGTCCCTTTTTCTCTTCGCGTTATCTCAAGCTGCGCGAAAAACTGTTGGGGTGAACCCC
>JALYSE010000005.1:0-34372 GCA_030854955.1 Fibrobacterota bacterium
GTCTAGGGCCATGGTTTCTGCTCGCGTTATCGGGCGTTAACCATTATACCAGGAGCGGTGGCCTCAAGCATTGATTTTCTGGAGCAGCTTGGACTTGAGCTTGAGCATGGCTTTCGAATGGATCTGGGAAACGCGTGATTCCGTGAGGTTGAGGACTTCGCCGATTTCCTTGAGAGTCAATTCTTCGTAATGGTACAAGGCCACGACCAGCTTTTCCTTCTCGGGAAGCTGGGCGATGGTTTCCTTGAGGATTTTTTTGACCTCCTGGTAGCCGAGTTCCTTGAGGGGATTGGTGCCCTGGGGATCCTCGATGGTGTCGATGAGGCTCAGGGACTTGTTCTCATCGCCGCGCTCCGGGAGCGCCTCTTCCAGGGAGAGGATGGTGGCCGGAGCCACGTCGCTGAGCATATCCTCGAATTCGGTGGGGGTGAGGTTCAGATGGGCGGCGACTTCATCGTCGTAGGGCATGCGGCCCAATTGGCCTTCCAGTTTGGCATACGCCTTCTGGAGCATTTTGTTCTTCTGGCGCACAGATCGGGGCACCCAATCGAGCGCGCGCAATTCGTCGAGGATCGCCCCCCGGATCTTGTGGGTGGCGAAGGTCTCGAACTTGAGTCCTCGCTCGGGTTCGAACATTTCGACGGCCTTGACCAGACCCATGATGCCGGCGCCCACCAAATCACCGAACTCCACGGAGGCGGGAAGGTTCATCGCCACGCGCTGGGCGATGTACTTCACCAGTCCAGCGTATTCGACGAGGAGCTTATCTTTGCAGACTTTATTGCCCGTGGTCCGGAATTCGGTCCACAGTTCGCTTAGTTCGGGCATCAGTTGGGGCGCTTACTCATTTTGGATTCTCGACGCTGGTCTTGGAGGTCTTACCGTCTTCCACAAGTATCTCACCTGGATCGGGTTTCAGGAAGTGATATAGCATGCCGCCGTCCTTGCGGGTGGCGCGTGCCTCCATCGCGGAAGAGGCTATTGATTTCACCATTGTGTCCGATAGGATAAGGATGAAGATCCAACCGAAGACGAGGGTCAGGAACCCCTTGCCCATGGCGAAGATGATTTGCGATGCGTTGATTTCCGGAGCGAGCAACAGGGAAAAGCCGATGACGGCCAATACCAAAGTCACCAGTATGGCTCGGGTTATCGATTTGGCTATGGACAAGGCGTCCATTCAAGTTCCTCCAATTACGCGTGCAGGATGATTATGGATCGAGACAGCCCGAAATGACAAGGGGCAGAGGTCACCAGCGGCTTTCCGCCGGTCAGGTTTGGGTTTTTTCATGCGCATGGCTTCGAATTACCGCATGACCCGGCCCGATTCCACTGGAATTCGGGAAGAAGCGAGGGATGCGCGGGCCGCATTGGCGATGGCCGAGGCCACCGTATCGGTCCGGGCGAGCATGATGTGGTCGGGAATGACCTGGCCGTTGCAGAGGTAGGACAAGGGCGCTTCGGCCCTGCGGGCCAGGTTGTAGAGGCAACCCAGGGAGAGGCATTCGTCCAGTTTGGTGAAGATCATGCTCGATGCACCCAGATCGCGGTAGAGGCCGTATTGGTGCCACAGTTCGCGCATGCGCGTGGGGCCGGAAAGCACTAGGTGAATCTCGTCCGGGGCCAGGCAATGGAGCAGGCCCTGCAGTTCGCGCCACATCTCCTTGTGGGTATGGCTGCGTCCTGCGGTGTCCATCAGGATCAGGTCGCAATCGGCGAATTCGCGCTGGGCCTGGGCCACGTCGGCGGGGGAGAACACCGGTTTTACCTGAATGCCGGCGGTGCGTCCGAACAACTCGAGCTGCTCGTTGGCGCCCATGCGGAAGCTGTCGGCGGAAATGATGCCGACCTTTTTGCCCTGCTGCAGTTTGGCCAGGGCCGCAAGTTTCGCAAGCGTGGTGGTCTTGCCCACGCCCGTCGGCCCCACCAAGGCGACCGTTGTGGGGCGGCCTTGGCGGAGGCGGATGCCGCCGGTCACGCGGATGCGTTCGGCGAGGTTGCGCGCCAGTAAGGCGGTTTCCCGGTCGCCGGGCACGCTGATCATGGCTTCCGCGGGGGTTTCCTGTTTGTAGGCAATCCGGAATTCATTGTAGGCGGCGCCTACGGCCTCAGCTGCCAGAGCGGGCTCGACTTCCATTTCCACCAGGCTTTCCTGTAGACTCTGGAATTCCGGATTGGGAATCCAGGCCGTGGCCGGGGATATGGCGGAGCGCGTAAAGGCCTTGGATTCCATCTGGCGGGATCCGGACGGCGCTGCGGCGGAAGTGCGGGTCGCCGCAGCTTCCATCATGGCCTTGATCTCGTCTTTCAAATCTTTGAGTTCACGGACGGGTTGGTCCGCGCGGGCCTTCATTTCCTTGAGTTCAGTGCGAAGCCGTTCGATGACGCCGGCGTCCGCCGCGGCTTCGGCTTCATCGCGCGAACCCGAAGCGGACGTGACGCGATGCTCGCCGTTGGAATCATTGAGCGCATTGCCTTCTTCATCGACGCGGCGCAAGGAACCTTTCCAATCGTACTGGCCCGGAGTGGCGGGAGAGGCCGACGCGGGACGCGTGGGGCGCAGGGCGGCGAGACGGGCCGCGGCCGGGCTCATGATCCTGGGCGCCGGGCTCCGATTGTCGGACGACTCGCGCGGGAACCGGCGATCCGCCGTAACCGGGGCAGGCCGGGCAAACAGGCTTTCATCGAGGGCCGCAGTCACTTCGAAGCAGGCTTGCGTCTTGCCCGACACTTTCCGCGAGGTGCGACGCGATTTCAGGATCATGGCGTCCGGACCCATCTCATCCTTGACCAGGGCGAGGACTTCCTGCATGGTATCGGCTTGGAATGATTTCATCTTCATTGGGTACCACTTTCATTGTCGCCGAGAACCACGGTTCCGGTCGCTTTCACATTCACGCCGTTGGCGATTTCACTATAGGATATCAAGGCCATGTTGGGGAAGGACCCTTCCATGATTTTACGGAGTTGGAACCGGATGCCGGGCGAGCACAAGAGTACCGGCTGCATGTTCTGGGCCACCATGCGTTCGACCAGGGCGGACAGACGTGCGACCATGCGGCCCACCAGTTCCGGCCGGATGACCAGGCGCGGGCCGCGGTCGGTGTTCTGCACCGAGGCTTCCAGCATCTGCTCCAGCTTGGGTTCCAGGCTGATGACATGGATGCAATTGCTGGGGTCTTTGTAGGTCTTGCAGATCTGTCTTGAGAGCGCCTGACGGCATTGTTCGGTGAGGTATGCTTCCGACTTGGAGATTTTGGCTGCGTTGGCCAAGGCTTCCAGAATGGTGCCCAGGTCGCGGATGGATACCTTCTCGTTGAGGAGATTGATGAGCACCCGCTGAACCTCGCCGATTCCCAACAGGCCGGGAATAAGCTCTTCCACCACGGTGGCGTTGGTCGCCTTCGTGTTGTCCACAAGGGATTTCACGTCCTGGCGGGTGAGGATCTCCCCCGCATGGTTTCGGATGAGCTCGGTCAGGTGCGTCGCGATGACGGCGGGTAGCTCCACCACGGTATAGCCCGCGATATCGGCGGCTTCCTTTTGGGAATGGGTGATCCAGATCGCCGGTAGGCCGAAAGCCGGTTCCACCGTGGGAATGCCCTGGATCTTCTGGCTGGTTCCGCCCGGGTCCATGGCCAGGAAGCACCCCGTCATGAGTTCTCCCTGTCCAACCTCGATACCCTTGATCTTGACCACGTAACCGTTGGCCTTCAGCTGGATATTGTCGCGGATGCGGATGGGAGGCACGATGACGCCTATTTCGGTGGCGCACTGGCGGCGGAGCATGGTGATGCGCTCGAGCAGGTCGCCACCCTGGTTCACGTCCACCAGGGAGATCAGGCCGTAGCCGATTTCCAGTTCCATCTGATCCACTTGGAGATAGGATTCGATCTTGTCCGGGTTGGCGGCGGTCTCTTCCTTCTCGGCCGCCTTCTCTTTTTCGACGAGGGCTACGGCTTTCTTCGCGACCTTGCTTCGTCCTACCATTACCGCCAGGCCGATGATTCCGGCACCGAGAAGTAGGAAGGGAAGGGTGGGCATGCCGGGAATCAGGCCGGCACAGGCCATGAAGCCTCCGCCGATATACATCGCCTTGCTGCTTTGGGTCAGTTGCGCCATCACCTCTTCGCCCAGGTTCTGTTTGGAGGCAGCGCGCGCCACGATGATGCCCGAGGCCGTCGAAATCATCAACGCGGGCATCTGGGTCACCAGGCCGTCGCCGATGGTCAGGATGGTGAACCTTTTCAGGGAGTCCTGGAAGGAGAGGCCGAGCATGGTCATGCCCACGATGAATCCGCCGATGATATTGACGATGGTGATGATGATGCCGGCGATGGCGTCGCCGCGCACGAATTTGCTGGCGCCGTCCATGGCTCCGTAGAAGTCCGCTTCGCGGCCGATGTTGCGACGGCGATCCTTGGCTTCGATCTCGGTAATGATGCCGGCGTTCAAATCGGCGTCAACGGCCATCTGCTTTCCGGGCATGGCGTCCAAGGTGAAACGGGCGGCCACTTCCGCGATGCGGCCGGCGCCTTTGGTGATGACGATGAACTGGATGATGACCAGGATGATGAAAATGACGGTTCCCACCACCAAGTTTCCGGAGGTGACGAAGGTGCCGAAGGTGTGGATGACCGCGCCTGCCTCGCCCTCGGTCAGGACCAGGCGGGTAGTGGCGACGTTGAGGCCCAGGCGGAACAGGGTGATGATGAGCAGCATTCCCGGGAAAACCGAGAAATCCAGTACATTTTCGATGTACATGGAGATGAGCATGATGACGATGGCCACGGCGATCATGATGGTCAGGAGCACGTCCAGCATGAAGGCAGGAATGGGGAGGATCATCATGGTGATGACCCCGATGAGGACCATGGCGACCAGGAGGTCCTTGTTCGCTAAGAAGGCCCCTCCCAATTTTTTCGTTTCAGATGCTGCGCTCATGTTCCGATTTCGCGATTAAAGTTTCCGACCCGAACCGCCGATGATCATAAGATCGGGGCTCCTCATGGATTTCTAAGCAAATGGCGGGCCGGACTCCACACAAGGGCCAAGGGTTGGGATGTTTGAGTAGAAGATGGCCCGGTCCGCATAGGAATGGGCGGATGAAAGCTTCACGCAAACCTTAAACCCGTTTGTTTTGGGGGGTGGCCCCAAGAAACCGGCCGGTACTGGTCAGGGACGCGTCAAATCGGTCAGGTGGTTTTGGTGCCCTTGAGACTGTAAACGTAGGCCAAAATTTCCGCCACTGCGGCAAAGAATTCCTCGGGAATCTCCTCTCCGGGTTCCACGGACTCATACAAGCCGCGCGCCAGGGGTTTATCCTCGATAATGGGGATGTCCTTCTGCTTGGCCACATCACGGATGCGTTCCGCGATGAGGCGCTTGCCCTTGGCCACCACCACGGGCGCCTGGTCCAGGCCTTGCACATACCGCACGGCGATAGCGAGGAAGGTGGGGTTGGTGATTACCACCGTGGCCTTGGGCAATTCCTTCATCATGAAGTTCCGGTGCATCTGCATGCGCATCTGCTTGATCTTGCCCTTTACGTGGGGATCGCCTTCGGATTGCTTGGCCTCGTCCTTCACTTCCGTCTTGGACATCTTCAGTTCGCCCTTCAGTTTCACCTTCTGGTAGGCCAGATCAGCGACCCCCAGCAGAATCAGAACCAGGGTGGATTTGAAGACCACCTCCAGACTGACGCTGAACATCATATGGCAGAATTGGACCAGAGCCATGTCCGGAAGCGCAAGGAATTCCTCATAGTGGCCCGAAACGACCATATAGGCCACGATACCGACGATGATCATCTTGGCTACGCTTTTGATGATTTCGACGAATGAGGTTGCGGAAAGGAGCTTTTTGAAGCCTGAGAGGCCGAAAACCTTTCCGAAATTTGGTTCCATCGACTTGGTTGACCACAGGAACCCTGTTTGGGCGAGGGTGGTGGCGACCGATACCAGAGTGATGCCGCAAACGACCGGCAGAAGCATCATGCAAATGCCGATTAAACCCTGGCGCCCGATGTCCTGCAGCATTCCCGGAATGTCCTCAAAATTTCCGATGGCGCGGAAACTCTCAACCATCGTATTGCGCATGCCGTCGATAAGCTTGTCCGAGAATAACCAGATCATGGTCGTTCCAGCCAGGAGGACAATGGAGGAGTTGAAGTCGGTGCTCTTGCCGACCATGCCTTTTTCGCGCGCGTCGGCTATTTTTTTCCCTGTAGGGTCTTCTGTTTTTCCGTCGTCTTCGGCGGCCATTTCAGGCCCCGCCCATCAGACGTAGCATGGCGATGATGTACCCGTGAATGTCGTCCTGTTCCCTAAGGAAAGCCTGCCACATCAGCGGCAGGGCGAAAACCATGGTCATCATCCCAAGCGCCAGCTTCAAGGGCATGGCCACCATCCAGACGTTCATCTGCGGCATGATGCGGGCGACAATCGCCAGGGCAACGCTTGAGACCACCATTGTGATGATCACGGGCGCGGCCACCTTCATGCCCAACAGGAATGCGCTCAGGGACATCTTCAGGAAAACGGTGACCATGCTTCCCGTGGCGATATCGGCCCCGGCCAGGGGGATTAGGAGAAAGGATTCGGCCATGGCCCTGAAATAGAATGCATATCCTCCCGTGCAGAGCAGGAGGAGGATGAACAGGATGAAAAGCAGATGGCCCAAGGGCGTGTCCTCTTCCTGCGCCATAGGATTGATGATTTGCATGGTGTTGAAGCCGGTTTCAGCGTCGATCCACGATCCCGCGAAACGAAGGCCCGCGAATACGAAGGTGCCGGCGAACCCCATCACCAGCCCGACATAGAGCTCCTTGACCGCCATCATGACGTAGGACATGATATTGGGAGGGACGGGTATGGTCATAGCCGGCAGGGTGGGGAAGAGGATCAGACTGAGGAAAAAGGAAAGGGCGGCCTTGAGCCGGGTGGGGACCTCGTCGCTGTTGAGGATGGGCAGGAGAAAGACGATGGCGCTAACGCGGATAAGCACCAATATCCACATTTCAATGGCGGCGACCGTGAAATCCTGGAGGCCGGGGATTCCGGTTATGGCTGCCGGGTTCATCGGGGACCTTGCCTTATCTCAAAAGGGTCGGGATTAGTTCTAACAGTTCGGTGAAGAACCCTTTGAACAGCTGCAGCATCCAGGGCAGGAAAATCAGCAGGGCCAATCCCATGGCCACCAGCTTGGGGATGAAGGTCAGGGTCATTTCGTTGATCTGGGTGGCGGCCTGGAAAATGCTGACGATGAGTCCCACGACCAGGGCGAGGATGAGCATGGGTCCGCTCAGGAGCAACACCATCATGAGGGTTTTACGGCCCAGATCGATGATCATTATTTCGCTCATGTGCGCATGGCTCCTACCGGAAGCTCAGGACCAACTGCTGGATGACGAGGTTCCACCCGTCCACCAGCACGAATAGGATGAGCTTGAAAGGTGTGGATATCATGGTGGGAGGGAGCATCATCATGCCCATGGACATTAGAATCGACGATACCACCATGTCGATCACCAGGAATGGGATATAGATGAGGAACCCGATGATGAACGCCGCCCGGAGCTCGCTGATGCAGAACGCCGGGATGAGGGTGAAATTGCTCAGGTCCCCCACGTTCTTGGGGGTGGGCGAGCGGCTGATCCGCACCATCAAGGCCAGGTCCTTCTCGTTCACCTGCCGCAGCATGAACTCGCGCATCGGAGCCATGCCTTTTTCGAGAGCGATCTTGTAGTCCATCTTTTCGGCCAGGTACGGCTGCAGGGCCTCGTCATTCACGCGGGTGAAGGTGGGGCCCATGATGAAAAAAGTCAGGAACAAGGACAGACCCATCAGCATCTGGTTCGGAGGCGCGTTGGGCGTACCGAGAGCCGTCTTCAGGAACGTCAGCACCACCACCACACGGGTGAAGCACGTCATCATGATGAGGATGGAGGGCGCGAGGCTGAAGATGGTCAGCATGGCGACCAATTCCAAGGTCACAGCCACATCTTTAGGGCCGTTTGCCTTGTCGAATCCCAGGGAGACCTTGGGCAGGATCTGTGCGTCTGCGGACAGGGCGACGGATAGGAGTGCTATCGCCGGCAATGCGAAGGGTAGTATCCGCACCTCCCGCTTCCCGGAAACTTCCTTAAAGTTTCCTGCGGTTTGCGCCGATATTCCCGATAGGCCCTGGCTCATCTTGCTTCCTCATCCAGCATGTCGGAAACCTTCTTCGGTTTTTTGAAACGTTCCAACAGCTTGTTCAGGTTGTCCGAAAACGCGACGGAATTACTTTCCCCAGACCGGGCGCGGCGTAGTTCCTCAACCGGTTCCTTGAGGACCGTGAGCAGGGAAATCCCATGTTCGGTGACGCCCAGGATGCCTACTTCTTGGTTCATTCGCAACGCCACCACACGTTGGCGGGACCCCAGATGGCAGGTTTCCAGCACTTCGAAGAGGTCACCGCCTCCCCTTCCGGGCTTCGACAATAAACGGCCCTGTATCCGCTTCAGGCCGCGGATGCTCACCACGGCGAGCAGGAGGACGAAAGCCAATCCGAAGAGGATTTGCATCGCCAGTTTGCCCAGGGAAACGGTTTGGTCCAGAGGTTGTTCCGTTTTGGCCGCCTCCCCTTTCTTGGGAGTCGGTTCCCGTCGATCCATCTCCTTCTGGAGCTTGCGGAACTTGTCTTCCATGGCGGGCGTGGGCGTCGGCGGGGACGGAGGAAGTTCGGCAGTGCGCGGTTCCGCTGCTGCGTAGAGCGACTTCCCGGTTTCGGCTTTCGCGATCCCCACTGCTTGTATGGCCAGGAATACGATGGCCAGGGCCGCTATGGGTTTCCGTAATCGGAGGGGAAACGGATTCATTTGAGTTGCTTGATCCTCTCTTCCGGAGAAACCAGGGAAATGATGCGGATGCCGAAATACTCATCCACCACAACCACTTCCCCTTTGGCCACCACTTTGTCGTTCACGAGCAGATCCACGGGTTCGCCCGCCACCCGATCCAATTCGATGATTGAGCCCGGCCCCAATTCCAAGACCTTGCGGATGGAAAGGCGGGTGCGTCCCAGCTCTATGGTGACGTTGAGATTGATGTCGAGGAGCATCTGGATGTTAGGTGGGCTGTCCTCGAGGCTCCGAGATAGAGAGTCGTCGAAGACCCCGAGATTGGCCAGGGGATTCCCGCCTTTTCCACCGCCATGGCCGTCCGAACCGCCGGAAGCGCCGCCCAACTTTGCCGCCAGGGAAGGGGAAAGGAGCAGCCGGAACATGGATTCGGGATGGCCTTCGATTGACAGATCGGCTTCCACCAAGGCCGCGCCTACCATTTCGAAAGGCGGCCGATCGGGATCGAACATCGAAGTCTGCGCCTGAGCGGGGGAGACGCTTACCCCGAAACGGCTAGCCAGACTGGTGCAGATAGCGCCCATGAACTGGTTTCCGAACTCGTTGAGGGCGTCCATGTCCTCTTCCTTGAAGGGTTCCTTTCCGTCTCCGCCCATCATCAGGCCGCACAATAGGGCTGCAGTTTCCTTATGGACGAGCAGGCAGATCTCCCCGGGAAACCCGTGCTCTACGGCGAGCCTCACTATCAGGCCGTCGAGTTCCATGCCTTCCGACAATGCGCCGATATCGGCTTCGCGGACGTCGCGGGCGGTCATGACCGCCTGGCGGTTGAGCAACGTCCCCAATACGGACGTACCCTGGTCCAGGATGGAATCCACCTCGGGCCGTATCGTCGCGATATTCACGCCGCCCGCGGAAGCTTCGCCCAGCAGACCCGCCGTGAGGGCGTCGATATCGGCCTGACTCAACGGACCTTCTTCAGCCATCTTCTCCTACTTCCCTGTCGATTATCGAGGTGACTTGGATGCATTTGTTGCGTCCCACGATGCCTACCTTGCCCAGGAACTTGGGCTTGTCGCCGACCTTGACCACCAGGTCGCTCTGGGCGAGTTTGTCCAGGACCACCACGTCTCCGTTCTGCAATTGCAGGAGATCCCTTATGGAAAGGCTGGTCTCGCCTATAACGGCGGTCGTCGCCAGTTCGGTCGTGGCCAACTCCGTTTCCAGGAGACGCCGGGTTTCCTGGGTGGTGGTGCGCTGACCGGAAATCCAGGATTCGCCCGAAAGCTTGGTGATCACCGATTCCAGCAGCATATAGGGGAAGCAAAGCGAGATCAGGCCCGAGCCGTGCTTCATGCGCACTTCCAGGGAGATGAGGATTACCGTCTCGTTGGGTGGGGCGATTTGCACGAACTGCGAATTGGTTTCGTAGTTTTCGATCTTGGGCGTGAAAATGCCCACGTGCTCCCAGGCTTCCTTCAGGTTGAGCAGCGCGCGCTCCACGATCTTTCTGAGTACGGTCTTTTCGATGTCGGTGAGTTCGCGATTGTGTTCGGAGGGCTTCCCCTGTCCCCCGAACAACCGGTCCACGATGAAGAACACCAGGCTCGGGTTCACTTCGAAGATGGCCGCGCCTACCAGCGGCTCCATCTGGAAAACGTAAATGCAGCTGGGATTGGAAATGGACATCATGAACTCGGAATAGGTGAGCTGATCCACCGAAACGATGTCGACTTCCACCAAGGTGCGGAGATAGGAGCTGAGGGTGGTGGAGAGCAGGCGCGCATACCCGTCGTGCAGGTTCTGCAGCGTGCGCATCTGGTCCTTGGACACACGGTCCGGACGGCGGAAATCGTAGACGAGGACCGGCATTTCCTTGCTCGAATCCTCGGAGGAGGAACCGCCTTCGGACGACATGGATTTCTCGATGCCCCCTTCCGGGACCAGACTCCCTGTGGAGACGGCGTTCAGGAGGGCGTCGACCTCCTCTTGTGATAGTATGTCGCTCATGGTTTTCCGGTCGCCTCGGCTACTGGACGATGAATTCCGTGAAAAATGCGTTTCGCAGCTTGCCCGAGGGAGGCGGGCCCGCGTGCTCATCCTTCTTGGCGTGCGGGTCGTGCACCGGGGTGGGGAGGATGGCGTTTATCTCGGTTACGATGGCTTCCTTCATCTTCTGCTTGCCTGCGGGCTTGAGCAGATCCTCGTAGGTCTGCGAGCTGAGGATGTTGATGATGATGTCCGTGATCTTGGGCATGCGCTTTTCGATCTCGTGGCCGGTTGCGTCCAGCCCCGGCGCGGCGCCGTGGCCGCCGCCTCCGGCCGGCTCATGACCGTCCCATTCGAGCTGGATGGCGCATTTCAGATAATGGGCACCGGCGCCTGAGCCGATATTAACCGTAAAGGGAAGCGGTTTGGGCAGAACCATGCCGATCATGGTCAGCTGTTGCTTCTTGGCCTTCTCGGCCTCTTCTTGCTCATGTTGGGCAGTTGCGACGGGATCGACCGTATCACCCTTCATCTTTCCCACGATGAAGAAGCCCAACCCGGCCATGATGCCCAGATCGGCCACCAGGATGCCCGCGATGATGATGATTTTCTTGTTGATCGGCTTTTTGGCCGGTTTTTTAGCCGCGCCTTCGCCCTTTTCCTCGGTGGCGGTTGCGCCTTTTGGTTTCTCGTCAGACATTTGCCCTCAATCCGCTCGTTCGGCCCGATACTGCCCGTTCATTCCGGATCCGCCGACCCGCCGATGCGTGGTCCGGTTCCGGATCTTGTTTTCCGCTGATACTCTATGACCCTGCGCACCACTTCCGGGATTTCCTCCCTGACGGTAATACGTTTACCGTTGGCCAGCACCAACGCGGTGTCGGGTGTCGCCTCCACGGATTCGATGTGATCGGCGTTGACGATGATGTTTTCCCCGTTCAACTTCGTCACTTCTATCATGTTCGCGTCTTCCCGATTCCTATTCTACCTTACCGAATTGCGCGATTTCAATAACCAAGCCCGCAGCTCTCCCCTCAAAGTTTTCCTTCGGCAGTTCAGGGACCAGGCATCCAGGCCGGGCAATGCGCGGAGACTCGCGGTGGAGGGGTCGGTTTTCCGGCGGTGGACTTTTCCGGACGCGACGAAAGGTACGGATGTCCGTATCGCGGTGAAAACGGCTCCTGCGGGAGCCGTCGCCAGGGCCTTGGGACGGGGATGGGTAAAGGAAAAGGAAAGTTCGGGCGAAACGGATTCGCCCGAAAGAGCCGGGAGGCCGCCGGATGTGGTTTCGGTTTTATCCGAAACCGCATTGGCATCGGCGGATCGTTTTCTCTCGCTACTGTCGGGAATCATGGACTATTACCGTTTCAGATTGACCAGCTCCTCGAGCAGGCTGTCGCTGACCGTGATGACGCGGGCATTGGCCTGGTAACCTCTCTGCGTCGTGATCATATCGGTGAATTCCTGAGCCAATTCCACGTTGGAAAGTTCCAGGGCTCCCGGTTTGATCACGCTGGAGCTCTGCTGACCCGCGGCCCCGTAAATCGGGTCGCCGCTGTTCGAACTGGTGGTGTACACCGAATCCTTCACCTTCTGCAAGCCGCCGGGATTGGTGAAATCCGCGACCATGATTTGCGCAAGGTTCTTGGTGGTGCCATTGGTGAAGGCTCCCGAGATCACGCCGTCTTCGCCGATGGAAATCTGGCGCAGGCGACCCATGGTGAAGCCGTCTTGGGAGACCGCGGTGGCTGTGGTGGCGGATCGGAACTGGGTCAGGCCCGTGAAATCGCGCGGGCCGCCTACCCCCATGTTGATCGATACGTTGGGAGCGCCGTTGCGGGGATCGAACTGCATCACTGAGCTGCCGTCGTCGTAGGTGAATGAGGAGACCGATCCGTCCTGTCCGAAGCCGAGCTTGCCTTTCTGGCCTTTGATGATGGTTTCCTGGCCGGACAGTTTCATTTCCCACAGCCATTGGCTCGGCTGGTTGGTGGGGATGAAACGCATGGTGGCCGTATGTTCCTTGCCGATATTGTCGTAGATGGTGATGGAGCTTTCGGCGACCTGGGTGTCGGTGGCGTGCCTAAGGGTGGTCGCGTTTATGTTGGTGTTGAAGAAGTTCGGCGAGGGCTTGGCGTTGTTGACATCCGTGGCGCGAATGGCCACGTCGCGGATGGAGAACGCCGTTTCCGGCTGGCCGCGGATGACGATGGAACCGTCCGCGATGTTGTCGTCGCTTCCCGCCACATTCAGGGATACGGAAAGGTTGTTCTGGACCGTGCCATCACGGTCCGGGAGCTTGAAATTGTCCTTGATCTTGGCGAGGACATCCGACATTTTGGTTCCGCCGGCGCCGGCCACGTAGATGAGAGGCGTTACGTTGGAAGCGGGATCGCCCCCGATGGATCCTTTGAATGCGATTTCGTCGCCCGGTTCCAGGCCCAAGTCGTTGCCGGCATTGTCGTACAACTCGCTCAATGCGTCGGTATCCTGTGCGGGTGAGCGCAGGGTGTCGGTTATGGTGGACAGGCGCGTGGTTCCCGAGGCGATGGTGGTGGGAACCGCAAAGGCCTTGGTCACCTGGGGCCCGCTGATGGGGCGGTTGCTCGTGACCTGGAAATTGTTGATGGCCGCGGTGTTTCCATAGATGGTTACGGCGCCTCGCTTGGGGGCGCTGTCCGCGAAGGTGACCATGTTCACGGTGGTGCCCAGGCCCGCGCCCACGCCCGCGCTGCGCAGAAAGGCGGTCATGGCCGTGGTCAAATTGGTCATGGTGGTGGCTTCGGTGACGGCATAGGTGGTGGTCACCGTGGAGGCGCCGTTGGCTGCCGAAAAAGTTAGGATGTCGCCGGATTGGATGCCCAGGCTGTTGCCAGCATGGTCGGACAGGCCCAATAGGGAGTCCGCGTCCTCGGTGTGCTGGAGGAACTTCTGGGTGTAAAGGACCGAGCCCTTGGCTTGGGATTCGGAGTCAAGGTTGCGGGCGAAGTTGACCTCCGTGGACGCCTTCGCCGGAGCCTGGTCATTGAAGGGAACCCGGATGTTTCCGATCAGGGAGCTGGAGGTGAATTCCCCGTTGGAATCAGCGAGCTTGCCTTGAAGCACCATGCCGTTGGTGGGAAGCACCATCTGGCCTTCCGAATCGAACTGGAAGGCGCCATTGCGCGTGTAGTAGGTGCCGTTGCCGTCGGACACGGCGAAGTAAGCCTTGCCTTCCATCGACAAGTCGGTGATGAGGCCGGTGGATTCCAGGTTTCCCTGGCTCATGCGGGTATCCACTGAACCGACGTTCATGCCCAATCCCACCTGCATGGGGTTGGTGCCGCCGCCGCCGTCCACGCCCCGGGACGCTCCTTGCAGCAGCTGCGAGAGCGATTCCTCGAAGGTGACGCGGGAGGATTTGTAGCCCACGGTGTTCACGTTGGCGATGTTGTTACCGATGATGTCCATCCGAGTCTGGTGGTTTCTTAAACCCGAGATTGACGCGTATAGTGACCTTAACATTGCTTCTCCTCCGTTGACTTTTTTATGACTCACTGGGCCTTGGGCCCGTATATGCTATTGGACCGCGGCGACCGGCGCTTCGCCGACGTGAAGCACCTGGTCCAGCCCGATTTTCTGGCCCCGGACTTCCAGGAGCATTCCGGTCTTGGAGTAGGCAATGCCCGCCACCTTGTCCTCGAAAAAGGTGTACCCCGTGTCCTTGGTCCCGTCTTTGGACGTGACCTTGAGTTCGTATTTGCCCGCCGGCGCCTTGCTGCCGTCCAGCTTGGATCCGTCCCATGTAAGCGCTGATTCCCCGGCCTTCGGCAGAGGCACGACGTTGACGATTTGGCCTTGGCTATCCACTACGCTCAGCATGGATTCTTCTCCGGCATCGGCATGGATGCTTATTTGGAGGGGTTTGTTGAGGCTCGGATCCCAGACCACGTCCTTGGCGGCCACCCGGACGGTTTTTCCGATGAGATTGGTCGCCGAAGAATTGCTGATGGAGGTGGAGCTGTTGGTCTGATTGGTCACCATGGCTTCCATCTTCTTGGACAGTTCTTCAATGGACGAGTTGATGTTCTGGGTGCCTTCCAGGCTGGAGAACTGAGCCAGTTGCGCCACGAACTCCTGGTTCTCGGAAGGTGCCATGGGATCCTGATGCTTTAATTGCGTCACTAGGAGCTGCAGGAAATCCTGCTTGCCAAGGGACTTTTTGGGGTCCGCGAAGATCTTCTGATTGCCGGCGGATTCGATTTCGCTGGACATCTTGCCGGGGGTGAGGTTCGACGTGATTTTACGGGGCGCAGCCGTGGAGCCTGTAACGGGTACGCCATTTACGACATCCTGAGTGATTGGGGAAGTTGCCATTGTGCCCTACTTTTCGGATTAACCGATGAATTCCATGGTGTTGTAGCCCAGCCGACGGCCGGTATCGCTCTCGGGTACCGATTCGAAAGGCACCGTTTCGGAGTCGCCGTTGCCGTTCTTGCCGCCCCGACCGTTCCGGTGAAAAAAAGACTCGGAGTTACTGCCGTCGGGATTGAAAAGGGAGCCGTGGCGCTGTTCCACGGAAACCTCCAGTCCCTGGAGCTTGATGCCCTGGTTTTCCAGGGAGTCCTTCAGGGTAGCGAGGCCGGCTTCTACCTGTTGGCGGACGCTGTCGTTCTCGACCGAGATACGGGCCGCCATGGCCCCGTCCTTCATCTCCAGAGAGACCCGGACCTTCCCGAGGTGTTCAGGCGAAAGCTGGATGCTGATATTATCGCCGTTCTTGTGGCCGACGGCGGACAGCTTCTTGGCGATTTGCTCGAGCACTCCGCTTTCGAAAGCGGGCTGGCGCGGCTCCCAGGTGCGCTCGATGCTTGCGCGACTGTCGACTGACCGGGCCTGTTCAAGATTGGAATTGAATTGAATGCCGGTCGCGCCTTCCCTGGCGGCCAGAGGACCGTCTTTTCGCGCGGAAGCTTCCGCGTTACGGGACGGATCCCCATTCCGGCCGAAATGATCCGTCTCGCGGTTATCGGAGCCGTCTTCTTCAGCGGCATCGGAACCCTTGTCCGAGGCCCATGTCGCATTGATGTCATCGGTTTCCAGGGTCGCGTCGGCGGTTTCTTTCGCACCCGCTTCGGGCTTGGCGGCCATGTCTTTGCCGGCGTTTCCGGCCTGCAGGGCCGAGGCCTGCAAAACCCGAAGGCGATCCAGATCGGCCATGGGAAGGGGTTCGGTGGTGATGGATTCGGTTTGCGGCCGGACCACGATACCCTGCCACTGGGACGGGGTGGTGGTGGGGGCGGCTGCAGTGGGGGCGCCGGTGCCCTCCAAGGCGGTTTTGGGACCCTGGGCCAGTTCCGACATGCGGCTCTGGATCAGGACGGCGATTTCCTTATCGGCTCCTGGCTTGGAGAACTGCGGGAGCCCGGCTTTTTCCGGGTCCATCGCGGCTTCGGGGTCGGCTTGGCCTTCGGCCGGATTCGCGCCGGCTTCCAGAGCGGCTTGCCCAAGTGTCGCGGCTGACAGAGCGGCTTGCCCAGGTGTCGCGGCTTCCGGGGTGGCTTGCCCAAGGGTCGCGACTTCAAGAGAATCAAGGGGTGCTTTTACAGATACTGCGGGCATTTCACCGACTTCGATTGCCGCATCGGTAATCGGGGGCAGGGCCTGGAGCATCTGCAACAGGTCCCGGAGAAATGCAGGGTCATTCAATTGTTCGTCGGTGGCGTGGATGCCCAGGCTTTCCAAACCCTCCTTGAGTTTCGCATATGCGACTTCATCGCGCGGGGGAGCTTCCACGGATCCGTTCTTGTCCGCTTGGCGCACGGGTGCGGTTCGGGGCGATTCGGTTTTGGCGGCGGGCTTTTGGCCAGTTTCCGTTTTCTGGTTGCCGGCATGGAAGCCTTTGCCGGAATCGTCCTGACGGTCCGTTTTGACGCGGTTGGGTTCCGGACGATCGATGGACTTTTCCTTGGGGCCGAGGTTTTCGGACTTGGCGTCGGTGGGCTTGTTCTGGGGAAAGAACCTATGGGCTTTGGCGGCGAGCTTGGCGCTGCTCGCCTTGACCTTGGCCTGGAAAGAGGATGGCGCGGATGCACCGCCATTTCCCTTTCCGGCCGGGTCGATGGGCAGCAAATCCCTCGAATTGTTTCCGCTCTGGGTATGGCTCTTCGGATCCGCGGAATGGCCGGCCTTGGACAATGCGTCTTTACGATTGTTCGCGAACATATTGAGGAGGTTGGGGACTTGGTTCATGATCTCTCCTTGGCGGCTTCGGGGGCCTTGGGGGCGGCCGCCGGGACTTTGTTGGAAGCGGGCTCCACGGCAGGGGCTTCGCTTGTGACTCCGGTCTTCGCCTTTTGGACATGGGGCTTGCCGCCGAGCAGGGTTGTAATATGCGCGGCGCGTTTGACGTTCAACGCGGCCAGAGAGGCGAGTAACTTCGAGGTGGCGCGGGTCTCGGGAATCTTTTTCATGATGCGGACCACCATTGCGTCGTCGAGGCTCAGCAGGATGGGTGCGGCCTCGTCGGGACGCATGGCTCCATAGACTTCCGCTAGGGAAGCGATCTGCTTGTCCTGGACTTCGGCACTCTTGCCCACCAGTTCCTCGATCTTGCGGCGGTGTTCTGCGATTTCGTCCTTGGTCTTGATCGTTTCCAGTTTTAGGTTCTCAAGGCGCTCGATCTCGCGGTTTATCTGCGACTCTTTCTCCATGAGGTCCCGTTCCTTTGTTTCCAGGGCCTTAAAGGACTTGAGTTGTTTGGCTTCCGCCTCTTCCTGTCTGGCCTGATCCACTCCTGTGAAGGCGGTATTGATCCGCTCCTTGTCCTTGCCGTTTCCAAATTCCAGATGGACCACGCCGGCGGCCAGCATGATCGCGACCAGGATGATCGGGAACAGGAAGATCGAGACGAGCGAAATTCCCAGGATGTCTTTGAGCTTCATTTCAGGTTCCGTTTCATGGCGACTGAGGTCTTATTGCAACCATCATGCCAAAGCGGAAAGGGGCTGGACAGGGCGCGTTCGCCATCGCCGGCGGCAGGAATTGCTCCGGTGGGAAAAAGGCGGACGGTAATTTATGCCAGGTTAAAGCAGGACTTCAAGTTCCGCCCCAGGGGGCGGAACGCGTACCGGGAACCGAAAGAGGGCTATTTCTTGTCGTGTTTGTACAGAACGAGACCCGAGAGGATCTTGGGCGCGAAGAAGGTGGACTTCTCCGGCATCACGATTTCGGAATTTTTGAGGCCCGCGTTCGCCACCGCCATCAGCTCCTCGATGGACACGGGACAGAGGGCCACGGCCAGATCATATTCGCCTTGGTCTACGAGGGACTTCATGCTCTCGAGATCGGATTCGGGGTAATAGTCGAAATGGCGCTTTTGGAGGATCATGGAGTGCTCCACGCCCAGGACCGGATACAGTTCCTTTTCTAGGATGCTGCAATCCAACCGGCCCACTACGTCGTCCGGGACATTTTTGGCTTTGAGGGTGAAGGCGCCGTCCTTTGTGTAGAGACAGAAAGCGTGTTTCTCCGGAGTGGTGAAGTCGGGAGCGGGCTGAAGATCCAGGCGGGACAGGATGTCCTTCATCTTGTTGGTGCCGTTGATGACGCGGTTGTAGGCCAAGATGCGGGCCTGCTCCACGATGTAAGCCATGGCATGGGTCTGGCCGTTCAGCAGGGCCGCATGGTAGCGGTGATGGCCGTCCGCGATGTAAAGCGGATTCCCGGAGACGGCCCGCTTGAGGGCTTGTCCCGCTGCGGTGGCCTCCGGAATCCGGAAGAACCGGCTGGCGATGCCGTGCAGATCGTTCCATCCATTGAAGTCGCTTTGGAGGGAATATTCCGGCTCTTGTTCCGAACGTACTTTTTCCAAGATGGGCTGGATGGGGGATTTGGTCAGTAGGAAGATCGGTTCCAAGGTGTAGCCAGTGTCATTGGTGACCTTGATGCGGCCTTTGACCTTTTCATCAAAGGTCTTTTCATGGCGCACGATGTTGCCTTCCGCGTAGGTGCTCACCTCCACCGCAGCGAAAAACCCAAGGCGTTCTCCTCCCGACCATTTCTGTTCATAGACATAAAAGCAGGGCTCGGTGTCCTGGATCAAGACCCCCTTGTCCGTCAGTCTTTTGAGCGCATCGGCCGGATTGAGGCCTAGGGTGACGTGGAAAAAGGAGTCGGGGTTGGTACTCAGGAGGCTCTCCAAGGGGGAACCTTCCTTGATTACGTCATAGGGCGGCGTGGCCAAAGCCCCCGCCTTATCCTTGGCCGCCCTCAATCCCTTTAATCCCGCGATCTGAGCCATGTTCGTTCCGTCCTGTCGTTATCCCGGTTGCTTCCCGGGGGGCAAAAAATAGATCTTTATTGTGGAATCGATGGTCGCGGGCTAGGGTATTATTAGGAAACGCGGGTGGGGAAGAGGTAGGCAATGCAACTCCTGAATTGGCTTGGAATGGCCCTTTCCTCCTTCGCCTACCTGGCGGGCCTCAGGAAATGGGTCTATCAGGGAAACCTTATCCTGGGTCTACTCTCGGTCCTCGTTTTCTTTCCACTTCTGATAGCCACTACCGTGGCCTACCCGGCTTATTATCTTCGGACCCTGCCCTTGGTGGGGGTGGGGATGTTCCTGCACCACTATGGAAGCCGCATCCTGATGCAGATCAAATTGCTCTGGTTCACCACTTTAAGCGTGCTCGTGGTCCAGTTTTACTTCGTGTTTTTCGGCCAATTCATATTTGCGCGTTGATTTTGGTCCGACCCAACTTGTTTTTGCGTGGGAATAGGCTATTTTTCCCGTCCACGCCACTTTAGCTCAGTTGGTAGAGCGGCTCATTCGTAATGAGTAGGTCATCGGTTCAATTCCGGTAAGTGGCTCCCTTTTTTTCTTTCCAGAATCCGGGGGCTTGGCCTTAAGCCGCCTTTGATGCTTTGCGTTCTAACCTGTCCCCAATCAAGGAAGGGTGCTTTGCCCCTCTCCTTGCCGCCAGAGCTTGATGCGGGTTTTTTTAGCAGCCGATGAATGGTTTCCCGGCTGATCAGCCCAATATCCATCCGCGCTTGCACCGCATGTTGCAACAAAGCAAGGGTCTATCGCTTGGCGCCTTTGATAGGGTTGGCGAAAAAGGCTTTGTACATATTGAGCTGTTTACTGTAAAAATTCGGCTATCCTAAATGGCTGCTATCATCCGTACCTATGAGGAGAGTCTTGGAGCGCGAGTAGACTCTGGAGTGTAGATTAAACCCGTGAATCACACTAGCATAGCGACCATTTTTTGCGTCTTGCTAAGTAACTTCGCCGTTACGATAGCGCAAGACAACCTATCGGTTTTTGGGGTAGATGGAAAGATTGGATACGTTGGAGGCGGAACGGGCTTTAACAGCCGTTCGCCAGGCATTACCATACGTAAAACGGAAGATGGAGGCGCAACTTGGATCCCACAAGTAAGTGGCGCGCAAAATTCCATCCACTCCTTATTCTTCCTCAATTCGGACACGGGATGGGCGGTGGGTAAGAATCCGATTTTGAAAACTCTGAATGGCGGAAAAACTTGGAAGGCTATGACGGAAGCAACGGGAGATTATCTCTACTCCGTATTTTTTACCAATGAGGATACGGGATGGGTGGTTGGATACCATACCTTACTTAAAACCATTGATGGCGGAACCACCTGGAACCCACAATCCATCGTTAATTGTTGCGATAGAGGGTTTACGCTAAACTCGGTGTATTTCATCCGAGGAGACACCGGTTATGCGGTGGGAAAAGAATTCATCGCTATTGATTTGGGTCAATTCGAACCTCCCATCGGATTAATCCTCAAAACCACGGATGGTGGCGTCACCTGGAATTCCCAACCCAGCGGAACAGAGAATAGCTTAAACTCCGTTTGCTTCGGAAATAAAGACACGGGATGGGTGGTGGGCGATTCTGGAATGATTCTGCATACAGTCAATGGAGGGCTCGATTGGAAAAATCAATTCAGTGGAACGGATAAAAATTTGAATTCCGTAAGTTTCAAAGGGACCAGTGAGGGTTGGGCAGTGGGAGATTCAGGTACTATTCTGAAAACCACGGACGGCGGTGAGCATTGGAATCTCCAATTGGACGTTACAAACAAAACCCTCCGATCCATTTCACTTGTCGATTCAAAATCGGGTTGGATCGCGGGAGACAACAATACGCTTTTAAAAGTGGAACAGGGTACGGTTGGTTTTACGTCCCGATCCAAAAAAGTCCCCGCGCCCCAATCATGGGTCAACGGTGTTTTTCATTTTTCCCTTCCCTTTTCCAGCCAGGTAAATTTGGAGCTTTTTGGAACGGATGGAAAACGAAGCCACTCGGTGATGAATGGTATACTGGAGGCTGGGGAGCATACTATGACTCTACCGTCTGCGACTCTCCCCAGTGGAATCTATCTGCTAAGGTTTACAAGCGGATACTCGACGCAATGGATGAAAGTAATACTCAACGGAAGAGGCCAGTACCGATAATTTATAATGAAGTTGGCGAATGGGGGGCGCTGAGAACGGATTCCGTTGATCAGGTCCTTGAGTTTCGCCGGTTTCGCAAAATTCCCCTATTCAATCCTTGTGGCTTTTCCGGGAAAAGCGGTATTCTAATAAGGCGCACACGCGATACTTGACACGGGAGGGGGCATGAAGACGTCCGCCTTTTTCGTCTGTCTGATTGGAGCGGCTCCGATAGCCTGGCCTTACGGTGCCCGCTCGCACGACCCCATTTTCAGCAAGTCCTGGGGCATGCAAATCTACAGTCCCGCTTTTTTGGAAAACGGATATATCCCCGAGAAATACACCTGCGACGGCGAGAACATCAGCCCGCCTTTGCATATCCGCGGCGTGTCAGGCAAGGCGCGGAGCCTGGTCCTGATTGTCGAGGATCCGGACGCGCTGGCCGGGGATTGGGTTCACTGGACGGTCTGGAACATGATCGCGACTACCCGCGTGATCAGCGAGAATAGCATTCCGGACGGTTCCGTGGAAGGGGATACAGATTACGACCTGCCCGCTTGGGCCGGCCCTTGCCCGCGCTGGGGAGTGCACAGGTACGTATTCCGTCTCTATGCCCTGGACGTAAAACTGGATCTGCCCCTCCGCGCGACCAAGACCCAGCTTGACAAAGCCATGAATGGCCATATCCTGGATCGCGGCGAATTAGTGGGATTATACGGACGGGATCCGGAGCGCGCGGCCAATGAGAATTGGATCGAGCGCAAAGTCTCGAACTGACCCGGATCGATCCGGTGGATCATCTCGCGCGCGGGAGGAGAATTTCCGCCGATCTCGTGAAAATCCCCTCGGAAACCCCCAAGGCCTTTTTCAGCGCAACGTCCCTGTCCCAGGGATTTTCTTCGCGCGCAGCGGCCCGTAGTTTTTTGAAGGGCGCCCTCCCCAGGTAATACCAGGGCGAGACCAAGGCGGTTTCGATCAACGGGAAATCCGTGCCGTATATCAGCCTTCCTTCCGCCTCCTTCCTGGGAAGAATGCGTTTCATGTACCCCAGTTTGTTGAATTGCGTCAGGGATGAGATGTCCGCGTAGAGATTCGGGTAACGGGTCATCATGATGAGCGCCCGTTCCATGTTTTCCTGACCGCGGGTCTTGCCCGGCGTACCCACATGGGAGGCGATCACCGTGAGTCCAAGGCTCAGGGGAAGTTCCAGGCGGAAGGGATCGCACAGGCTGTCGTTGGCCTCCAGGAAGGAGTTTTCCGTGCCGGTATGGGTGAGCAGGGGCAGGCCCAGCGCTTTCATCGATTGGTAGAAGGGAACCAGGGCGCTGTCGGCGGGATCGATGTCCATGATGGAGGGGATCCATTTCACCAACAAAGCGCCGGCGTCCTTGACCCTCTGCAGCTCGGCCAAAGCGTCCTTGCGCCGGGGATTGACGCTCGAGCCGAAGTGGAGATTAGTATGCTTGCGCGTTTCGGCGGCCACGAAGGCGTTGGGGATGTACATCTGAGTGCGCGCGGAATCCAGGGTACCGGCGGAATCGTAAACTCCGTCCAAAGCGAGGATCACGGCCGCGCCCACAGTCTTGGACTTGGAGAGTTTGGCGGATATCCGATCCATGACGATGCCGTCGCCCAGTTCCAGCAGTTCCTTTTCCTTTACGTCGAAAGCCTTCAGGTAGATCGGGAATTTGTAGCTCTCCCGCAATTCCCTGGCGACGAAGCATCCGCTTCCCTTATTGCCGAGACCGGCGGTGTGGACATGGCAATCCAGGTATTTGCCGTTGAGGGACATCGGGGGTCCGGCCGAGGCTTTTGCAACGGCCATGGCCAGCAGGGCCGCTGCCACGAGCATGAAAGATCCGCAGCCGCTCATGTGGCACTGGCGGCTTTGGCATTGGCCGCACGGGGGGCGTTGGGAGAGGACTTTCCCGACGGAGCACCCAGCACGCGGGCCAGGACGGCCGCTGCGGCCCGGGGTTTACCCAAGGCCAAGGCATTCCGCCTCAGGGTGGCGATGCGCGTAGGGTTGGCGAGTAGATCCCGGACCCGGAATTCAAGGCCGGCTGAATCGTAGGCTTTCAAGGCGGCGCCGTTCTCCAGCAGGTAATCGGCGTTGCGCTCTTCCTGCCCCGGAATTGGGTTCACCAGGATCATGGGCAATCCCATCGCCAGGCATTCCGAGGAGGTGAGGCCGCCGGGCTTGGTGATGGCGACGTCGGCGGCGGTCATGATGCGCTCGATGGTGCGGGTGAAACCCATCGGGAACAACCGGCCCGGATGGGCTACCGACAGGTGGTTGAGGTCCGCGAGCAGCTTTTCGTTGCGTCCCGCCATCGCGATCAGCTGGAAATCCCCGGGCATTGCCAACAGCCGGGCTGCGGTCGCGTCCATTCCGCCTCCGCCGGTGCCCGCGCCCACTCCGGCACCGCCGGACATGAGGGCCAGCACGGGCTTTGAGGGATCGAGTCCCAATTCTCGCGCACATGCCGCTTTATCAAGCCGGGAGGAGAACGCGGGCATGATGGGGATGCCGGTAACATGGATGTTTCCTGAATCCACGCCCTTGGCGGCCATGCGCCAGGCCACCTCTTCGCTGGCGGCGAAATAACCGGCCATGTAATCCTGGATCCAGAGCCTATGCACGTCGAAATCCGTGACCTGGACCCATACCGGAGCCTTGACTGCACCTTTCCGGATTTTTCGGGACAGCAGTTGGGCGGGCAGAAAGTGGGTGCAGATGACATGATCGGGATTCAGGTCGTTGAGCACCTTCATGAAGCGCACGGTGTTCAGGCGTTCCACGGCCTTGCGAAGGCCTTCGGTCTTGGAATATTCGCGAGGCGGCTTGTCGGATTTGCCATAGAGATAGCCCCAGATTTCAGGATACTTCTCGACCACGTACAGGAAGGATTCCGCGTAGACTTTGCGGAAAAGGGACGGGACCCATTCCATCAGGTCCAGATGGATTGCATTGAATTCGGGATAGTCTTCTGCGGCACGCGCCTGCAACGCTTCCGCTGCACGGACATGGCCGGCACCGGCCGAGACGCTTAGAAGAACGAGACTGCGGCTTGCCATTAAGCTCTCCTTTCAACGGCCTTTCAGCCGGGGCTTGGTCCGGCCCGATACGCGAATTCGACGTCTTCCATCTGCGGAACGTTCATCAATTGTTTGATGACCATGGGCAGGTCCTTTCCCTCGAAAAGCAGGGCATGCAATCCTTCCAGGATATGCATACGGATGCCCAGGTGAGCGGCCTTCTCCTTGACGATGCGGATGGTATTCACGCCTTCGGCCACTTCGCCGATCTTTTGTACCGCCTCGTCCAAGGTCGCTCCCTGCCCGATCATCAGGCCCACGCGGAAATTGCGCGAAAGGGGGGAGGTGCAGGTGGTGACAAGGTCGCCCACGCCGGCCAAGCCGAGAAATGTCAGGGGATTGGATCCCATCTTGTCCGCGAACCGGCTCATTTCGGCCAGGGCCCGGGTGATGAGCATTCCCATGGTATTGTCCCCCATCTTGAGGGCGGTAATCAGTCCGGTCGCTATAGCGTAGACGTTCTTGAGCACCCCGCCCAGTTCCACTCCGTATACGTCGCTGTTGCTGTAGACCCGGAAATAGGGGCCGGACATGACCTCCTGCACCTTGAGGGTGACTTCCTCGTAACGGCTGGCGATGACGGTGCCGCTCGGTTTCTTGGCCGCTATCTCCTTGGCGAGGTTCGGGCCGCTGAGCGCGCCGATTTTGAGGCAGCAGGTCTCTTCGCGGAGGATCTCGGTCATGAGTTTGAAGGAATGTGCCTCGATGCCTTTGGTGGTGGACACCAGGATCTGACCCCCGTCCACCCAGTCGCCGAGTTTGCGGGCCACTTCTCGGAAATGCGGGCTGGGTACGGAAACCACCAGCAGCTTGGAGGAACGGGCCACCTTTTCCAGGTCGCCGGTGGCGGTGATGTTGTCGCTGAGGGTAAAGCTGGGAAGATACTTCGCGTTCACCCGGGTGGCGTTAAAACGGTCGGCCGCTTCCACGCTACGGAACCATTGATTCACCGGATGCCCCTTGGTCCCGATCATGTCAGCCAGCGCGCTTCCGAAGCTTCCGCCCCCGATGATTCCAATCGTCTCCATCTTCCCGCCTTCCCTCTTTCTAGTCCAACCCGTAATGATCCAGGCGGTTCCGGTAATAATACAGCAGCTTCATGTTCAAGGTATGGATGCCCGCAGGCCCCTCGCGCAGTACTTCCTTGTCGTGGAATGTACGGAAAATGTCCATGGCCTTCGAGAAGACTTCCGTTTCGCTTCCCTTCTCAAGATCCGGCGCCAACAGGATGCCGCCCTTGGCTTTCATCTCCCGCAAGCGCTTGAGTAGGACGGCCAGCTCCGCCAGGACTTCGCTCCTTGGGACTCCATGGTCGGGACCCGCAGTGCGCAATAGGCGGTAGAGATCGTATTGGGGAGCGCGCCTGCGCATCACGACGAAGGCTGCAAAGGCCGCAGCGTGCGTGCTCATGGCGACGTTGTCCCTGTGAAAGGCCGCCAGGATGCTACGCCCCAACTCCCGGGTGTATTCCTGGTCCCGCTGGGAGTGGTGGACCGGTTTTCCATCGGATTCCACGTATTTTTTACGATCCACCGGCCGGCCATGGGCGTCCCGGCTGATGCCGTTCCCATCAACGCGGTTACCAAACAGGTCAAGCGGCTCGCCCAGATGCATGTGAATCCGCGAGTTCATGCTCTGGAGATTGCGCCAGAAGTTGAGGACGCGCATGGGCCGGCTGAAATCGCTGCGGACGCGGATGAAACGGCTCTTACCCGTTTCCTTGAGATGGTCTTCGATGAGGGACCTGGCTTCGAGCACCAGACCGCAGGAAAGCGTGCAGGGAATGACGAAGAGATCGGGATTGGACTTTTCCTCCTGGAGATTGGAAACGTAGACGTTCACGCCGCATCCCAGGAGTCCGAGCTTGATTTTCTGTTCCACCTCACCGCTGCGACTTCGCGTACCGCCCGGGAAGAACAGGTTGTGTTGACCCATTTCCATGGACAAGGTGGCGTAATGCTTGAGTGCATTCTTGTAGATGCCGTTCTTCTTGCGTCGGTCGACCTTGTAGGCTCCCAGATTGTTCATGAAAAAGGAGATCACGGGATTGCTGAAAAGGTTGAGGCCCGCCCCGTAGGTGAACGGGGGCAAGTTCTTCTGGTACAAGCCCAGACCGATGACGACGCTGTCGAGGTTGCTGACGTGGGTGGGCGTCATGATCAAGGTGGCGCGACCGGCCAATTCGCGGATCCGGTCGATAGGCCCGCTGATGACGAGATTCTCCTCTAGATTGAGGCGAGTACCTAGGTATTTCAGCCAGGCGACGGGGGAGAAGCGGCTCAACATGGCCTTGAGCCCCCAGGGCAGGATTTTCGCCGCCACCTTGTGGATCACGGGGTTGAAGTATCCCATGATTTCATCCACGTACATCCCCGCGATGCGCTCTAGGATTCTTTCGCGCTCCGGTTCGGAAACCCGGTGGAATTCATGGGCGACATGGTTCCAGAACCGGGCCTGGTCTTTATCCTGCTGCGACTTTGGGTTCCGGAGGCGTTCCTGCTCTTGGTAGACCGCATCGTTGATGATAACTTCCAGGGTCAGGTCCTTCGAGCGTCTGCACATTTCCTTGTGGTCTTCGATGGTGCGTCCTATCACCTCGCTGCGGACATGATCGCGCTGTTCCCGGGTAAGGCGCAGGCCTACGTTGGGGGCGGAACGGTCGGCCCCGGACGGAGCGGATCCGGACACGGCGGCATTCTCAGTCAAAGAGAGTCTCCAATGCGGCCATGTCCAGTTCGTCCAGGCGCCGAACTACCCTGTGGGCCTTGGAAAGGATATCAAAGCCATGGGTTCCCGATACGCCCACGGCCTTCATGCCGCCGGCCAGGGCCGCTTCGATTCCCATGGGCGCGTCTTCGAAGACGACCGAAAGAGACGGTGGGCGGTCGATCTTGCCGGCGGCGATTAAGAACACCTCCGGATCCGGTTTGCCCAAACGGACATCTTCCGCAGAAACGATTGCAGAGAAATAGCCGGCCAGCCCCAGGATTTCCAGGGAAGTCATGATGTTCAGGCGATGGGTTGACGATCCGATGACGCGCGGGATGCCAGCGGTTTCTAGGCGCACGAGAAATTCCCGTACGCCGGGTAGAGGATCTAAGCCCCATTCCCGCAGGATCTCCCGGTAAAGCACTTCCTTGCGCAACGAGAGCCTGCGGATCTCATCGGGTTCGCTTGTCCAGGAAAGGATGCCGGGGATGATGACTTCGTTCTTCATTCCAAAGCCCTTGAGGAAATGACCATCGGGAAGGACGCGTTTCTCCTCGCCGGCCAGACGATTCCAGCTTTCTTCATGATGGCGGGACGAGTCGACGACCACCCCGTCCCAATCAAAAATGGCCCCCAGGCGCGAGGCTGATTGCGAACCGTCTTTGCCCAAGTCTCAATCCTGGTTGGGGAAGCCTAAATTTTATTAAAAAACGGCGTATACCACCATGGCCTTGAATCATGACGGCCCACCCGTATCAACAAACCGCCGCCTGAAACCAGACGAATTCGACCATGAAATCCCCGCTTTTCCAGGAATCCGGGATCTGAAACCCTTGCTCTGCGTATCCAAAACCGCTTACTTCTCTAATAGGATAGAATCCCTGAATACGGTTTCGGCCAGGCTTAGGGGAGCAGGGTAGCTCGGCCGAGTCGGAGCTTTGTGGACTGGCGCGGAATATCCTAACGGCGAGGTGCCTTTTTCTGGTCAAAGTCGAAAACCGCATAGTAGAATAAGATCAGGATTTCAACGGACTCGTGATAAAACGAATACCGGGGTTGCGTAGGCTAATGATGGCGAATGGATCGTTCGACAGAAAAGCGCTGGATCGGTTGGAACGGGTCGGGGGCGTGGCCTTGATGGCCAAGGTTATCGACCAATTCCTTGAAAAAGTCCCGTTGCGCATGGACGCTGCCTGTGAGCGCGGCCGCGCCGGGGACCTCAGCGGCCTCGGCCACGCGGTGCAATCAATCGCAAGCGCCGCGGGTAACGTGGGCGCTACCGAAATAAGCGACATGGCCGGCCGAATCAACCGCCTCGCCGAAGCCGGAGCCAAGGACGTAGTCCTTCCCATGCTGGTCCAATTGGATGATATGCTGGGACACGTGCAATCCTGGCTGCAAAAGGAAAAAAACACCTATGGGTCCCCCCAAGGATGAACCGCTATTGAAGACCCGCCAGCTTCGTGCGGTTCCACCCCGATTGGGCGGCGCGGACCCCGTTCCAGGGCTCGGTTGACCCCCGAATTTCAGAAATGGAAGATCTCAAGAAATGGTATCGAGCGGGCCTCGCCACCCGCATCGAAGCGCTCAAGGCGGCCCGGCGGGAGCTGGACGGCAGCCCGGAGCCCGTCGAATCCGTGCGGCGCATCGCCCATACCTTGCGCGGTTCCGGTACGACTTACGGTTTTCCGGAAATCACCGAGGCCGCTGCGGCCCTCGAGGATTCCACTGCGGCCGCATTTCCCGGCGCCCTGGAAACCCTTCTCGAGACCATCCAGGAAATCTGCGCCGTTTCCGAGATGGAGGACAAGGCGGGAATCCTTCTCATCGACGACGACCCCTACATCACGGACCTGCTGCGCACCGTTCTGGAATCTTCCAACCGGGAAATTCTCATCGCCACCACGGCCCAGGAAGCGGAAGCGGTGCTTGAGGAAAAAAAGGTTTCCCTCATCCTCCTGGATCTGATTTTGCCCGATACCGACGGCCGGAACTTCCTGGTCCGCCTCAAGGAAAAACCCGCCACCGCCACCGTGCCCGTGATCGTCCTGTCCGCCAAGCTTGGAGCCCAGCCCAAGACGGAATGCTTCGCCCTTGGCGCCGACGCCTATTACGAAAAGCCCTTTGAGGTGGAGACCATTTGCGCGGCCGTATCCGCCTGGCTCTACCGAACGGAAGGCAACCTTCGGGAATCGCGCCGGGACCACCTCACGGGGCTGCCCAACCGCGCCGCCTTCCGGGAAAGCTATGCGCGGAACGTCTCTCTGTCCAACCGCCGCAATGAATCGGTTTCCGCTGCCATCCTGGATTTGGATCGCTTTAAATACATCAACGATACCTTCGGACACGCCACCGGCGACGAAGTCTTGCGGCGCGCTTCGGCCATCCTGACCGGCGCCCTGCGCAAATCCGATCTCCTCGCTCGTTGGGGCGGTGAAGAATTTGTCGCCCTGTTTCCCAATACCGCCCTGGAAGGAGCCGGCATGGCCGTGCGCAAGGCGTTGGAAGCCTTGTCAGCGCAGAAATTCACGGCATCGGGAGGCAGGACCTTCCATGTCACATTTTCAGCGGGCGTGACGGAGATAATTCCCAATTGGACGGTGGAAGAGGCCATCGCGGAAGCCGATCGCTTTCTGTATATGGCCAAGGCTAAGGGCCGCAATTGCGTGCTTACCTCCCTGGACAAACCTTCGGTCCAACCGCGGTCGATCTTGCTGGTCGAACCGGACGAAACCGTATCCACCATCATCAAGTCGAGATTGGGTCGGGAAGGTTTCGGCATCAAGCATGTCACCGATGAAGCGGGAGCCCTGGAAGCCGTCGCCATCGGGGGCTTTTCCATGTGCGTTCTGGACGCCAAATTGGCGTCCCTCGACGGCATGCAATTGCTTTCGAAGCTGCGATCCACCCAGGCAACCTCCAATCTGCCCATCCTTCTCCTCGCTTCCCTGGGCAAGGAAAAGGACATCGCCCGGGGTTTCCAACTCGGCGCCGACGATTACATGGTCAAGCCGTTCTCACCCTTGGAACTGGTTGCCCGGGTGCGGAATATCCTCCGAAAGACCTGATTCCGGCCTTCGACCGGCTACGGTTGATTGCGCGCCGTACCCGGTTCCGTCCTTGCCCTTTACAATACCCCGATTCCCGGTTTCCGATCCCCGGAAGGATTGCCCACAGACATAGTCTTAGGATACAATGGGTTCGACCCCGGAATCGGCGGTCGAGGAGATAACCATGACCGCCAAGTGCCTGGATTCCGATGTTCTCACGAAGATCAAGCAAGAGCGCTCCGAAGCTTTCGTGGTGAAGCTGATCGACCTGTTTCTCAAGGATGGTCCCATGCGCATCCAGGAAGCCTGGGAGGGCGGCAAGGCGAAGGACCTGAAAAAGGTCGCACTTTCGGTCCAAATCCTCCGATGCCTTGCGGAAAACATCGGGGCTGTTTCCCTGCGCGACCTGGCGGGCGCGGCGGAGGCTGCGGCCGCCGGTGGAAAGGAAACGTCGATGTTCCTCGCCCATATCCTCTTCGAACTGGAAATCGCATTCGCCGAGACCCGTTCGTGCCTCTTGATCGCAAGACAGGGAATGTCGGGGACCCGTTGATGGAATGTTTCCGCGAATACGGGCCCTGGTTTCTCTCCATTGTTGCCCTGGCCCAATTCTGGATCTGGTTCCTCTTGCGGAAATCCGGCGGCAGAAAACTGCTGGAGCTTTTTGAATCCGGCTCGGTGGAAGTGGGATTCGACGCCAATGGCCCCCAGATTGCGCTCGCAGGAGTCTTGCGGCCCCTTGACCGCGAGGTCTTCGTGCAATCCGTCGAGGTGACGCTCATCTCGGACAAGGACAAGGTCAAGCGCGAATTCCGATGGATGGCCTTCAAGCCGAATTTTCTCCTGCCCCTGGTGGGCGTCAAGGCCTGGGAGATGCCGCATCCTTTCCTGGTCACTCCGGGCGACACCCGGAAATACAATATCGTCTTCAACGACGTGCAGGCTTTCCAGCAGGTAAAGGGGATTCTGCAATCCTATTACCATCATTGGCGCGAAACCGAACGCCGCATTTACGAATGGCGGCAGCGTAGGGGCGGCAACGGTCTATCGGCCGCAGGGGACATCAAGGGCGAACACGAGGATCTCATCAGCGAATTCAAGAAGCAGGATGCCTGCATCTCTGCCTACACTGAATTGGATCGCAAATGTTATTGGGAACAGGGAAGTTACGCCCTCACGGTGAAGGTATCGACGGAAGGGGGAGCGGGAGACTTTTCCAAGAGCTTCCGCTTCACTTTGGGAAAGCTCGACGCCAAGCTGCTCAAGGGGAATTGCGTGAGCATGCTGGACGAGCCCATCGCCGCGACCATGGGCCGGGCCCAGGCGCTTTGCCAGGTTGTCCAAAGTGAATACGCGGACGCCGGATCCGACCGCGGCCCGCGGGCCTGAACCCCCGTTTCCGCGCATTGTAACGTCCTTTTTCCATGCGTCAAATCTTCCAAAAAAACAGGCCCGGCGGGGCAACCTTTCCCGGTCTTTTGCTTGGCGCATTTTGGGACCATGGAGTATATTGGTTCTACCGGGAAACAAAGCCCCGGTATTTTCCAATGCCCGGCCGGAACGGATTTTCGCCAGGGCGGATAATCAGAATTCATCATATTGAAGGAATTTGGGCGCCGGAAACGGTGTTTAGCGCTTGGAGGTGGCCATGAATTATAGGAACGAAAACAATCGGACCCCGGGTCTTGCAAGGCTCCGAGGACGGGTTGCGGCCCTGGCAGTCATCGGGGTCCTGGCCGTCTTGGCCGGATGCCAGTCGAAAGCGAAACCCAATGTCGCGGCCAAGGCTCAATTTCCTCAAATCGCCTACGATACCCTCACCAGCCGCATCAAGGTCGGAGAGAGCTTCAATTCAATCGCCCGCAACCTCGGCCTTCCGGAAACGGAGTCCTCCCTGCTGCTTTCCGGCATCAAGGAAAACTTCCGCTTCAAGCTCTATGCCGGACAATCCTATAAGGTTATCTTCCAGGTTACCCCTGCCGGACGCTCCCTTCACACCTTCATCCTCGAGGACCGGTATTCGGATCGCAAGCATGTCCTGGCGGATCCCGCCGCGGCATCCGGCGTCAACACCCTCACCGCCGCGTCCGCGCCCTCCAACACACCGGAAGATACGGTCCAGGCCGCTCTCCTTCCCATCAAAAAGTTCGCCTATCAGGTGGTGGACATCCCTATCCGCACGGACACCGTCGCCGTCAACGGAGCCCTGAGCTCAAACCTTTACGATGCCTTCATTTCCCAAGGGGAGACCGGGGCCCTTATCCAGCAGGTGACCAAGATTTTCGCCTGGGACCTGGACTTTTTTCGCGACCCCAGGTCCGGAGACGAATTCAGCCTGCTGGTGGAAAAGCGCTACGACGAGGACGGCAGCTTCCGGGGTTACGGCAAGATACTTTCCGCCAAGTACGTAAACCGGGGTAAGGATTATTTCGGCATCAGCTACAAGGGAGCCTATTTCAACCAGGAGGGCCGGAGCATGGAGAAGATGCTCATGAAGGCACCTCTTAATTTTGCCCGGGTCACCTCGGGCTTTTCCGCGGCGCGCATGCATCCCGTACTGGGCGTCAAGCGGCCGCATTGGGGAATCGACTATGCTGGCCCCCGGGGTACCAAAATCCTGGCCGCTGGCGATGGGACCATCGAATATTCGAAATGGGTGAACGGCTACGGCAAGACCATCAAGATCCGCCATAACGGCGTGTACAATACCTATTACGCCCATCTCAACGGCTACGCTTCCGGCATGGGCGCGGGGAAGCGCGTGCGGCAGGGCGAGGTGATCGGATTCATGGGCATGACAGGCTTGGCCACGGGTGTGCATCTGGATTACCGGGTGGAGTTCAATGGCCGCTATATCAATCCCGCCTCCCTCAAGATGGAATCCAAGCAGGGCGTGGAGAAGACGGAGTGGAAGGAATTCTGCGATCACCGGGATCTGCTCCTTGCGCGCATGTCCACATCAGAATTCAAGCATTTCGCCAGTCATTCCCCGGCCCGGGAACAAGCTGGAAAGGCGTTCTAACTCCGCCGGTCCTTTGCCCGGCCATTCCCAGGCCTTTTCCAGGCCTTTCCCAGGCCTTTCCCACATCTCCTTTGCCTCCCGTCTAATATTTCCCTGCGCCTTGCCATCCCTAACCGGATTGGCTCTATTTCCAGGACGCGGCCATACCGGCCGAAGATCCCCACCGGAGTCATCATGCCCGTATCGAAGAAAACCGCTCCGAAGAAACCGGCCTCGACCGAAAAAGTCATGTCCAAGGCGACGGTCGAGGCCTCTTACGGTCCGAAAACCGGGAGCAAGGCTCCGGCCTTCAAGCTCAGTGATGATTCCGGCAAGACCGTTTCCCTGTCGGATTTCAAGGGTAAAAAGGTCATCCTCTTTTTCTATCCCAAGGACAACACTCCCGGATGCACCTCCGAGTCCTGCGATTTCCGCGACAACCTGAACCGGTTCGTGGAATCAGGAGCGGCCGTGCTCGGAATCAGCGCCGATTCCGTCGAGTCCCACAGGAAATTCAAGGAAAAGCAGGGATTGAACTTTCCCTTGCTCAGCGATCCGGATCACAAGGCCTTGGATGCCTATGGAGTCTGGCAGGAGAAGTCCCTTTACGGGCGCAGATTCATGGGCATTGTGCGCTCCACTTTCGTCGTCGACGGGAATGGGAAGATCGCCAAGGTCTTCCCCAAGGTGAAGGTGAACGGCCATGTGGACGAGGTTCTCGCTTCGCTCACTTTATCTTAAGATCCGGTCCGGGGACAACCGGGCCAGGGAGGGCAGTGGCGGTCCATTTCCAAATCCTATCGGTCCTGGTCCTCGCTGCGGCCCTGGCCCATTCCCAATCCATCCTGGCCCTCAAGGCCCGGTTTTTCGATCACGATTACGGTGACTTCAACGGCGAGTTCTCCGCTACCAAGGTGGGATGCAGCTTCGACTTCAAGAGGATGGTAACGGGCATGGTACTGGACACCCTTTCCTTCGATCCCGCCAAAGGAAAGAAAATCCCCCGCCGCGGACCTGTTGACCTCTGCTCGAAAAGCCTTGAGAAGTGGTTCGACCCCTCCGAGTCCCGATCCACGTCCTGCGGAAACCTCTTCCTGCGCAACTCAGGCACTCCGGAAAAGCCTCTTTGGAAATTTGACGAGACCAGTTTCTTCCCCATGGACGGCCTAAGCCGGCAACGGACCTGGAGCCTGCCCGACGGCGGCGCGCTGGCGAACGATTTCGCCTATTGCATGG
>JALYSE010000005.1:34382-48734 GCA_030854955.1 Fibrobacterota bacterium
GTCAACGCGGCCCTCACTTACAGGGGAGGGGAAACCATGAAGTTCCGCGGAGACGACGACGTCTGGGTGTACCTGGATAACCGCCTGGTCCTAGACCAAGGCGGCATCCATATCGCCATCGGAGGCGTGGCGCGCTTGGACTCCATTCCCTTCCTCAAGGACAAGCTGGGAAGGACAATGGACCTGGACATCTATTACTGCAGCCGCCAGCCGGAAACGGCCGTGTTCGGCATGGAGACTGATGTCGAGTTGAAACCCGTTTCCATGAAGAGCATCCGCATCGTGGACAGCTCTGGCGCGGAAGTATCCGGCAAGGACATCCTCATCGGTAAAACCCGTTTGTGCGCAAGCCCGGAATTCCACTCTCCGGGAGAGGAACCGTGCGGCAATTATAAGGAGCCTCCCGACCTCAGCTTCCTATCCGCCGACTGGGACATGAACGGCCAGTCGCTTACCATCGAAGGTGGCCAGACCTGCCTGGATTTGGATCCGTCCGGGTTTCCCAACAATACCCGTATCAATATCACCGCCAAGGCGGAAGAGCATACCAGCCGCATCTCCTTGACCTTGATCCGGCAGGCCCGGCCGGTATCTGGATCGCTGGCGGGCGATGGGCGCGCGGAAACCGTCGCGGTGCGCTTGGATACTTCCGCAGGGCCGGCCCCGGACGGCTTGGAGATGGGGTTCGATTTCTCCGGACAAAGGCGGTACGCCTGGGTCATGGCCGGTTCCGCCGATCCTTGGCTCCTCACCGGGAGGCTCTCCGGGGATAGGCTCGGGCCTCTCGGGGTTACTGGCTTCGCCCCCGTGCCCGCGACGGCGCGGCAGACGATCTTCACCCGCACCGTGGAAAAACAGGTCGCGCTCCGCGACGGCGTAAGTCCAATCCTTGCGGGCGCCTGGTTCCGCTGGGGCCGCATACACGGACATCCCGCCTACCTTGATCTGCAGGTATCCGAAACCCTGGCGGGTGCCGGAGACTCCTTGGCGGACGGTTTGATCTGGAAGCGGAGCGGTGGGACGCCCGCAGGATGGGCGGCTGGGGCCAAGGGACTCCCCATTGGAACCCAACGGTATTTCCTTTCCCTTCCGGAGGTTTCGACCAAGGCCTTGCGGCCCGGGGACAGCGTTTCCCTTTCCTCGGCAGCAGCGGACACGGTGGGAAACCGCGCCGTCCCGCGCTTTGTGCCCATCATCTTTCCCCGTAACCTGGAAGAGACCGTGGGGGCGATGCGCATCCGGGAGAATCCAGTCCATGCTCCCGACTTCCGACCCCAAGGCGGGATCCGGGCCTTGATCCCCGTGGACGCGACCGGTCTACCCCTGTCAGGTTGGGACGGGGAGGGGAAGCTGGCAGCCGCGCGCGGCCCGGTGCTGGAATTTCCGGCGCTTGTGCCCATCGAAAGAATCCGGCTCGCTTTCCACGACCACTTGGGAGCCTTCGTGAATTCCGTGGACCGGACGATTTCCGAACGGGATTGGGAGGCCATCCGGGCCGCGAGCCCGGGAGACACCACCTGGGTCCGCCTGATGTGGTATCCGGTTTCCAGGGAAGGGGGCAGGCTGGGGACGGGCGCTTACGTGGTCCAGGGAAGCCTATGGACCCGGGATGGGGCTTTGGCCAAAGGTCCGGACGGGGAGATGGTGGAGGTTCGAGGAGCGACGGTCCTGATAAGGCCGCGCCTTTTCGGTTACCTCAGGGATTGAACCGTTCCGGCTGGTGGTCCAGCGTGAAGTCACTCCACCCAGATCAGGTCCGCTTCGCTCCATTCCGAAGCCGTGTATTCCGCCCCCGTATCGAGAGAGTCCGCCGCGGACCAGATTTTCCCGTCCTGCGACGATGCCTTCACCTCGTAACGACCGCCCGCCAAGCGCGGCAGATTGAAGGAACCGTCGGTTTCCACTGCGGCCCGGTAGGGCGAGCCGGGGATGAAGATCGATTTGAGACCTAACCCAAGACCTTTCGCTCCTATGCGGCCTCGAAGGTTGAGGACCGGAGCGGCCAGGACCGGAGCCGCCTTCAGGGATCCCTTGCCGTCCGGGTAGGCGATTCCGTCGGCCAGGCGGCGTCGGAATCCGAATGTCCCATTGGGGTCTTTCACGAGCAGAAACCCGCCCAGATAGGATTCCCGTCCGGTGTCGACCGCGATCAGGTTGAATTCAACCGTGTCCCTGTTCGGCCAAGGCGTCCCCCGCAAATTGGCCCTCTCCATGGCGGCAAGCAGGGTCGTGTCGCGGATCCCCGCCTGGGTCTGCCCGGAAAGGTCCCGGGTAAGCACCGGGACCTTGTCTTCGATGGGATTCTGGTAGCGCGCATAGACCTGGACCTGCCCGATAGCGGGCTTTCCGGCCTCGTCCCGGAGCGAGAGCTGCAGGGCTGGGTTTTCCACATCGTCATAACCGCCGGCGACGGTCTTGTCCTTAGCGCAGAAAAGGCAATGGAGAGCGGCGGCGGCGCAAAGCCCTCGAAGACAGAAAGCCCCGGTCAGGGTGCGTATGATGCGGGCGATCATTCGGGTTTCCCCGCGCCCGTGCGCCATTCCGGTAATTGGTTATTGGGGAAGAACTGCATCCCCAAAGTGTAGATCCGATCCTCGCCCGTGTCCGCGCCCACCAGGGACTTCACTTCTTCGCGGAACACCCGGATCTTCTCCTTGAGGGTCTGGTAGCCTTGTTTGGAAATGTATACGGTCATGGCGCTGTATTCCCTGTCCGCAGGGGGCACGTGGTTGAATACATCCTGGGACAGGCGCAGCATCTCCAGGATCCGGAGCTTACCAACGAAATCCTTGTTCTCTCTTTCCGTGGCTATGTTGGCGTCGCGCAGGGCGTATCCATTCGCGGTTTTGCTGATCATCCCAAGTTGGATCAAGAGTTTGATGGCTTCTTCCACCTCCTTGTCGGGTACCTGGGGAAAAACCTTTTTGCCGATGGCGGAGGGATTGTTCTCCTTTTTTTCGATGCCGAAAAAGGCTCGGATGATGGAGTTCTGCCAGCGGGAATAATATTCGTAGCCCTCCTTATCGATGATGCGTGCCTTGGACTTGGCGTAGCGAGCCAACTCGGCGTAGAAATGTTTTTTCCCTTCCGGATCCTTAGATTGGTTGAACTGCACCAGCAGGCCGAAATATTTGATCTCCCCGGCGGAGAGCTTCATTGTCTTGGCGATGCGGAATTGCAGGTCCATGGTGAGATTGCGTTTGCCCGCGATCACCTTGGAGAAGAAGCTGGAGTTGGAGACCGGCAATCCGGCCTTGACTGCGAAGGAGCGCAGGGAAAAGCTGAAATCGATCAGGCGGCGCGCGGTGAGGTAATCGGCAAGGTACCGGCGGTAATCCAGGTAATCGAATACGGAGGGCGGTGCTGGCTTGACTTGCATGGCTTCCGCATAAATATACCCCATCACCGGGCAGCGGGACACGTGCGGATTGTCATTGGAACGCAAATGCACAACCCCTGGACTCCCTTGGGTGGCGCTGAAGCGAATCCGATTTGGGTTCTTAGATGCCGAACCGGAGCATTCCGCGGGCGTAGGCGCCTCCTTCTCTTGCGGTCATTTTGACCTAAGTATCTTGGCCCGGTGCCAGCAATCGTTTCCTGGGGCTCCTTATATTTCGGCCAACCGGCATTCCGGAAGCAGAACAACCGCCACGGGACAGGAATGAACATGCAAGCAACCTCTTTTTCCACAAGCCTCCCGGGCCGATTCCTCCTAACGTTCCTGGCGGTGATGGCGCTGGCCGCGGGACTGGCGCGGGGCCAGACCACCTTTACCGATCCCAACGCGGTCAACCTCGAAGAATTCCGGGTCCAGGGGGAGTATTTCGGACCCATCACCGGAGGGGGAAACTTGGGCTGTTGGGTTCACGCTCTGGGAGGCGACAGCTACCTTATCACCTTCCTAACGGGCGGGTTGACGACCATTCCCGGAGAGCCGGGAGGAGGTTGGGACAATGTGACCAAATTCAAGGGTCAAGGCGGGGCGGCCAGCATCTCGGCCCAAGGCTACACGGCCAAGATAACGGGATCCGGCTTCGACCGTACCATGACGGGAAAGACCCCGGATGGAAAGGACTTCGTCCTGAAGCGCCTGGCCCGGAAAAGCCCCTTGGTGGGTCTCAAGGCTCCAATGGGCGCCAAGGTCCTCTACGGCGACAAGGTCATCGCGGACGCAGTCAACTGGACTCCGGCCGATCGCGGGGACCCGACCGGTTATCTGCGCCAGGGCGTCAAAAGCAATTTCCAGCACAAGGACATCCAGTTGCATATCGAGCTCCGTACGCCCTTTAAGCCTACCGGCAGGGGACAAGAACGCGGCAACAGCGGCGTCTACCTTCAGGACCGCTATGAGATGCAGGTGCTGGAATCCTTCGGCCTGGATGGCACCCGGGACGAACTAGGCGGCATTTACGGCACACTGAAGTCCATAACCAATGCCGCCCTTCCTCCCCTCAATTGGCAGTCTTTAGATTGCTATTTCAAGGCCCCGGTCTACGATGCGACTGGCAAAATCAAGAACGCCTCCATGACCGTCTACCTGAACGGCGTCCTTGTCCAGAAGGACACGCCCATCGACAATGCCACCACGGCCGCGGGTCTCAATGAAGGCAATAGTCCGGGTCCGATTCAATTGCAGGACCATGGCAATCCCGTCTTCTTCAACAATATCTGGCTAATGGAAGGAAACGGCATTCCCTGGGAGACGCTTTTCGCCCCGGTAGCCTTGGCCGAATCCCCGCAGGGTTCCGGAAACGGTTCCTTCTCGGAAATGGGCGGGGGCAAATGGCGCCTTTCCGGCACTGCGGCCTTGGGTCTTTCCTCCATCCGCATCCTGGGATTGGATGGATCCCTACTGGCGGTTTTGCGGGGAGAAGGGGAGGGCAACCGGATTGTGAACCTGGAGCGTTTGCACATACAATTGCGGCCCGGCACTTATTTCCTGCAGGCGGATCCGCGGAGGGTCCATAATGCGGTCCAAAAGATAACCGTCCTGCCTTGATCACTGAAAAGTCCCGAAGCCGCCTTCCTTTCCTAAGTGGAGAAAATTGGATGATCCCGAAAATGTTGCCGACCTTATTCTTCGCCTGCTTGTCATTGGCCGTTTTCCCCGCTCGCGCCGGGGACGGCAAACTGGATCTGAAGCCCATGTCCGGTTTCGCTTCCTATGAAATGGGCCGCATCGAGGAGGGCACCTTTGGCACCGGCACCCGGGTCGACAACGAATTTCTCCACCGGGCCAGCGTCTGGTTCACCCAGGAAGCCGAGCTCACCGCCAATATGCGGATCCTGATGGGGCTGGGCGGAATCTACTATTTCGTCTACCCACGCCAGATTTCCAATCCCTACGCATTCAGCAAACGTTCAGCCCTGGGGTTGTCCCAGGCCCAGGGAATCTATACCTTCGGCGACCCGGCCGCCGAGGACCACACGCTTCGCGTCCATGTGGGCATCATGCCCATGAAGTACAATCCCGACGCCAAGAACCTGGGCGAATACCTGTTCCGCACCTGGAGTTATCCAGGCTTGATCGCCACCGGGGGATTCGACATCGCCGGCAATGCCGGGGCCCAGGTTTCCGGTCTCCGTCTCAACACCAAGTTGGCCGGATTCAAAAACGATTTCCTGGTCACCACCCAAACGGATCACCCTCCGATTTACGATTTCTCAGTGACCGATATCATGTCTTACGACGTGATGGGCGTTTTCGAAATCGGAGCCGGAATCATGCTTGAGAATTTCATCTCAATGGACGAGGATGCCACTTCCCCGAAGGTCACGGCCAACGAATATTATACTCAAGCCGATGGGAAATCCTATGCCTTCGGGGATTCGAAATATGTGCCCCAGGCCGGCGAAGATACTTCCTTTTACACGTACGCCGGGACCAAGGTGATGGGCCGGGCCGCCCTCAACCCGCAGGGATTCCTCAAATGGGATCGGCTGGGCCCCCAGGACCTGAAGCTGTACGCGGAGGTATCGGTATTGGGCTGGAAAAACTATCCCGGATATTACGAAAAACGGTCGGAGCGGATGCCGGTCATGGTCGGATTCAATCTGCCGACGTTCAAACTGCTGGATGTGTTCAGCGTGGAATATGAACGCTACAAAAACCGTTTCCCGCTCAACTCGGAAACGGCCATCTTCAAAGGTGGGGCGGTTCCGTCCATTTCCAACTGGTTCAGCCCCACGGAGACTAATTTCCACGAGGACGATGTGAAATGGACGGTTTACGCCGAAAAACGAATCGTGGATGGATTCCGCATCGTAGGACAGGTCGGCCGCGATCACCTGGTCACCCTGGATGAATTCAGCAAGTGGGAGTGGACGGAGATCATGCAGAAGCCAAAGGATTGGTACTACATCGTGAAGCTGAACTTCACCTACTGAAGGCAGGCGTTAAGCTGGCCGGTCCATAGGGACGAACTCCCGGCACCTGACAAAAAAACCCCATAAAACCCTGAAAAGCAAGGGTTACAGTTTCTCCCGTGGTTGTCCTGGAGGCCGTTTCATGATATCTTCATGAGTAGGCGGCCTCCACAAGGCTACCGTCGGGGTGACTCATGTCCAAACCGTCCGAACATGCGCCGGGAGACCCCCGCACCCCTTTCGGATCTACTGGAAAAACTCCTGTCGTAACCTCGTCGCGGACGGGCCTTGAAGTCCCGCGCTTCTTTTCTGCGCAAGGACGTCACCCCTTCGACGACGTGCTATGGGAACGCCGCGATGCCGTCATCGAGGACGAAAACGGCAAGATAATCTTCGAACAGCGAGGGGTCGAGTTCCCCAAGCACTGGTCCCACTCCGCCTCCCAGATCGTGGCCTCGAAATATTTCCACGGGGCGGGGGAGACCCGCGAGGATTCTCTGAAGCAATTGATCTCCCGCGTGGCCGATACCCTATACGGATGGGGTGAGATGCGCGGATATTTCGCATCCGCAGAATCCGCAGGCAACTTCCGGCATGAACTCATTCAAATGCTCCTCGACCAGAAAATGGCATTCAACTCCCCCGTCTGGTTCAACGTGGGCGTCGAACCCAAGCCGCAATGCTCGGCATGTTTCATCAACGGCGTGGAAGACAGCATGGACGGCATCCTGGAACTCGTCCGCACCGAAGGCCTGCTTTTCAAGTATGGCTCGGGAACCGGCACCAATTTCTCCCGCTTGCGAAGCAGCCGGGAAAGACTTTCCGGGGGAGGCACTGCTTCCGGGCCCGTCTCCTTCATGCGCGGGTTCGACAGTTTCGCCGGGGTCATCAAATCCGGAGGCAAGACTCGCCGGGCCGCCAAGATGGTGATCCTGGACGCGGACCATCCCGATATCCGCGAGTTCATCGCCAGTAAGGCGGTGGAAGAGGAGAAGGCGCGCGCCCTCATCGGCGCAGGCTACGCCGGAGGGTTCAACGAGGCCGGCGGCGCTTACGACTCCGTGCAATTCCAGAATGCGAACCACTCCGTGCGGGTGAAGGACGAGTTCATGCGTTCCGCTGAGGAGGGCGGGGATTGGACCGTACACGGACGCGTGGACGGAAGCCCCATGGGTACCTTCAAAGCGGCCGACCTGCTGAAGGAAATCGCCGAGTCCGCCTGGGCCTGCGGCGACCCGGGGCTCCAATTCGACACCACCATCAATCGTTGGCATACCTGTCCGGAAAGCGGACGCATCAATGCGAGCAATCCGTGCTCGGAGTACATGTTCCTGGACGACTCGGCCTGCAATCTTTCCTCCCTTAACCTGATGCGTTTCCGCAAGTGGCTCCCAGGCTCCCCTGACGACGGCGTCTTCGACATCGCCGCTTTCCAGCATGCGGTCGACATCTCCATCCTGGCCCAGGAAATCTTGGTGGACGAAGCGGGATATCCCACTCCCGCCATCGCCCGCAACTCCCATGACTTCCGCCCCCTGGGGCTGGGATACGCCAATCTCGGGGCGTTGCTCATGGCCCGGGGCCTGCCTTACGACAGCGCCGAAGGGCGCAATTTCGCCGCCGCGGTCACGGCCCTCATGCACGGGCGCGCCAACGCCATGTCCGCGCGCATCGCCGCAGTCAAAGGCCCGTTCCCGGGCTTCCCGCCCAACCGTTCCGCCATGCTCCGGGTAATGGAAATGCATGCGTCTGCGGCCCGCGCCATGGAGACGACCGGGACGCCGAGGGACCTGGCGAAGGCCGCCGTGAAGGCCTGCGAAGAGGGGCTCTCCCTTGGAAAGGTCCACGGTTACCGCAACGCCCAGGTTACCGTACTCGCGCCCACTGGCACTATCGCCTTCATGATGGATTGCGATACGACCGGGGTGGAACCGGACATCGCGCTCGTCAAGTACAAAAGACTGGTGGGCGGGGGTATGATGAAGATCGTCAACCGCTCGGTCCCAGAGGCCTTACGGCGCCTGGGTTACGGGGAAGCCGAAACCGCCGAGATGGTTGCCTATCTGGAGCGGAACGGCTCCCTGGAAGGGGGCCCGCACATCAAAGACGCCCATCTACCGGTGTTCGATTGCGCCTTCACGGCTCCGGGCTGCACCCGATCCATCCAGCCCATGGGCCACCTGCGCATGATGGCGGCGGTGCAGCCCTTCCTTTCCGGTGCCATCTCCAAGACGGTTAACCTTAAGCCGGATGCCACGCCGCAGGATATCGAGGGAATTTTCCTCGAGTCCTGGAAACTGGGCCTCAAGGCCGTCGCGATCTACCGGGACGGCTCCAAGCGCACCCAGCCTCTCTCCACCACCCCTGCCGCCAGGGAAATCAAGCCCGCGCGTCGCCGCCTACCGGATGAAAGGAAGGCCATCACCCACAAGTTCAGCATCGCCGGTCACGAGGGTTATGTCACCGTCGGCAAGTACGAGGACGGAACGCCGGGAGAGCTTTTCATCGTCATGTCCAAGGAAGGCTCGGTGGTTTCCGGCCTGCTCGATAGTTTCGCCACGGCCGTGTCCCTGGCCCTGCAATACGGCGTTCCCCTGAAGGTCCTGATCGACAAGTTCAGCCACAGCCGCTATGAACCTTCGGGACTCACCAATAACCCCCAAATCCGCCTGGCCAAGTCGATAACCGACTACATATTCCGATGGCTGGCCCTGAAGTTCCTTCCCACGGACGAAGGCCTGGCTGCAGTAGGCGAAGGGGAGGACGCCATCCTGGCCTCGGGGACCCGGCCCATGGCAGAATCCGCTTCCGGGCCTTTTCACGCCTTCGCGCCAGTTGATATGGATGCGCCGCCCTGCCCGGACTGCGGATCCATCATGATCCGGGCCGGAAGCTGCTTCCGCTGCGGCAATTGCGGCGGGACCAGCGGATGTACCTGAGAGGTTGAAATTACCCATTCTTGATTAAGTCTTTTCCTCCGGGTCGATTTGATTTTAACTTCTACCCCTATGTCAACGACCACCCCCCCCGCCAATCGGCTTAGCAACGAAACTAGCCCTTACCTGCTCCAACATGCCCGCAATCCCGTGGATTGGTACCCCTGGGGCGACGAAGCCCTTGAGCGTGCCAAGCGTGAAAACAAGCTGCTGCTGATCAGCATCGGGTATTCCGCCTGCCACTGGTGCCACGTGATGGAAAGGGAATCCTTCGAAAGCGATGAGACCGCCGCCATCATGAACGAGTTGTTCGTCTGCATCAAGGTGGACAGGGAAGAGCGGCCCGATGTGGATCAGGTTTACATGAACGCTGTGCAACTGATCAGCGGGCAAGGGGGATGGCCGCTGAATTGCTTTGCCTTGCCTGATGGGAGGCCGGTGTACGGCGGTACCTATTTCCGGCCGGACCAATGGCGGGAAGTGCTGCGCAACCTAGCCGATCTCCACGCCAAGGATCCCGATAAGGTCCTGCGCTATGCGGAACAGCTGACCAAGGGCGTGCGCCAATCCGAATGGGTTGAAGCTGCGGGGGACTCGGTCCCGGTCACGATGGCGGATCTGGATGCGGTATATCTGGCCTGGAAGGCCCATTTCGACGGTGTCGAGGGCGGTATGAATCGGGCGCCCAAATTCCCCTTGCCGAGCAACTACCAGTTCATGCTGCGTTATTGGAAAGCGAGCGGTGACGCTTCGGCGTTGGAACATGTGCGACTGACCCTGGACAAGATGGCCTTCGGCGGCATCTATGACCACCTGGGCGGGGGATTCGCGCGGTATTCGACGGACGGGTCCTGGAAGGCGCCCCATTTCGAGAAGATGCTTTACGACAACGGCCAGCTTCTGGAGCTGTACGCGGAGGCATTCCAAGCCACGGGAGATCCCTTGTATGCCCGCGTGGTGCGCGAAACCGCCGGTTTCGTGAAAAGGGAGTTGACCTCTCCGCAGGGTGTTTTCTACTCAGCCCTGGACGCGGACAGCGAAGGCGAGGAAGGCAGGTACTACGTATGGACCAAGGAAGAACTGGAGAGTCTGCTCGGTGATCGGTTTCCTCTCTTTCGGGATGCCTACAATGTGAATTCCATCGGCTATTGGGAAGAGGGGAATTACATCCTGCTCCGGAAGAAGACGGATGCGGCACTGGCCGCCGACCAGGAATTGGCGGAAGGGGAGTTGCGCGCCCGCCTGGAGGATTCGAAGGCGATGCTCCTCGCGGTCCGGGAAAAAAGGATTCGTCCCGGCCTGGATGATAAGACTCTGATTTCCTGGAATGCCTTGATGGCCAAGGGCTACGTGGCAGCTTATCGGGCTCTGGGGGAAGGCGAATACCTCGAGGCGGCCCGGCGCAATCTCGAATTCCTTCTGGGCAAGGGGCGACGGCCTGACGGGGGCTTGTTCCGCACCTATAAGGCGGGCAAAGTCGGCGAAGCCAGCGGCGACCAAGGAGATCGCGGCGACCAAGGTGGTCGCTTTTCCATCAACGGTTTCCTGGAGGATTATGCCTTCATGGCGGAAGCTCTTGCATCCATGTACCAGGCCACCTTCCAGGAGAAATGGCTGAAGGCAGCGCGGGAATTGATCGAGTATGCGATCGCCCATTTCCGCGATCCCGTTTCCGGTCTCTTCCATTTCACCTCCGATCTGGACACGCCCCTGGTGGCCCGGAAAATGGAAATCATGGACAACGTGACTCCCGCCTCCAATTCCAGCATGGCCAAAGCCCTGTTCACGGTAGGCACCTGCTTAGGCAAACAGGACTGGCCGGACATGGCGGCGGCCATGCTCAACCAAGTAAAGAAGGAGATGGCGGGCTACGCGTCCGGCTATTCCAATTGGGGAATGTTGGCGCTGAACCTGGCCTCGCCCTTCCATGAAATCGTGATCACGGGTCCGGAAACGGAAACGCGCCGCCGGGAATTGTCCCTCCATTACCTTCCCAATGCGCTGTTCGCCGGGTCCTCCTCGCCCAGTGACCTGCCTCTGCTTGAGCAGCGTTTCGATGCCGGGCGCACGGTCCTGTACGTCTGCCGCAATCGCGCCTGCAACCTCCCCGTGTTCACGGCCGATGAGGCCTTGGCCCAATTGCAAGTGGGCTGACGGCTTGGGAAGTCTCCTTCGCGTCAAGGTGACTCCCAAGGCTTCTCGGGCTCTTCCGTGGCCTCCTTGTGATTTGCATAAGTCATTGATTTCGGGGCAAATGCTTACCGTTATCATAGGCTCGGTCCAAGGGGGAAGCGTGCGGGTTTCCTTCGATTCCCGAATTTTCAGTTCGGACCAGATACGGTGACCGATTAATTCCTTTCAATTCAAGGTGTTACGATGTGGATTCCCGATCGTATCCGGCCCAATGGTGGCAGGCCTTCCAGGGGACGTTCCCTGCAAGCCCCGTCCCACCGAGGTTGCACGGGTGCAGCTCCCCAGGCCTGATGACAGTAAGGTTCCAGAGCGGGGTAACGCGAGAAATTAGAATTAGCGCTTTTCTTTTCGTGGGTATGGAAGTATATAATTGAACCGAGTCCGGAAATCGGACTTGAATCATTCCATTGAAAGGAACGCGCATGAACAAGCAAGAACTAGTAGCGGCAGTATTGGGCGACAGCAAGAGCGGCATCGAAACCAAGGCCGCCGCCGAACGCGCAGTGAACGCCGTTTTGGGCGGCATCGAAACCGGCATCAAGAAGGACGCCGTTGTTCAGTTGATCGGCTTCGGCACCTTCTCCGTGAAGTCCCGCGCCGCCCGCAAAGGCCGCAATCCCTCCACCGGTGCCGAGATCAAAATCAAGGCTTCCAAGACCGTTGGATTCAAGGCCGGCGTGGCCTTGAAGGAAACCGCCAAAAAGGCGAAAGCAGCCAAGTAGTCGACTAAGGCCCGCGTTACTCGGCAGCGCCGGTGGGCGAAATTTGATCATGGCTTTCACGTGGACCTCCAGGTCCCCCTGCGAGCCGAAAGAGGCGGTCCCCCCGGATCGCCTCTCTTCATGTACGCCCGGCAGGGGCGACTCCTTAAGGGTGCAAGTCCCATGGGAAGCAGGTCATAGCGATCCAAGCGAAGCGCAACTGCGGAAGGGCGACAGCTCCGGTCAAAGGTGGGCTCTTGGGCCGTGGGATTCAACTTGATATCGACGCGAACCTTGGCATGGTTCATGGCCCGGCCGGTGGCATGGAAAGTGGCCGGCAGCGCCTCATCCGGATGCGGATGGGTGGTGAGGCCTTTCGCCAGGGTCTCGATCCTGTCTATATGGATGTCCACCTTGGGCGTTCGGGTGAGATCCCGGAAATGGATCGAGCCGTCGTGGATCACAAAGCGATTGATATCCAAGGGAAAAAGTTCCTTGGAACGATCCTCCCAGGAGGAATCGATCCCAGTCTGGGATGATTTTTTGGTGGGAGCCACCACGAAGTTAAGACGGGGATTGTACATCTCGACCTCGCCGACGAAGGCGCGCCTCATGAGGGCGCCCCATTCCACGGAAAGATCCACTAGGTCGGCGGAAAAGAAGGGCGTGCTTGCCGCTCCTTCGGACTTTGCTAGGGCGATGTCCTTGATCTGATAAGCTCCCCGGAATAAGGCGAGATCCACGTCCCCGATATGACCGCTGTATTCCGGGATCCTGTCCAGCTTCCGGTTGACCAAATGCAGGATGACCGGCGGCATGGCCGCGCGGATGCCGATTAGGATGAGAATAATCGCACCGATCCAGATGACGCTTTTCCGCATGCGGTGACTCGGGACCGGTTTTTTCGGGCCGCTGTTTTTACGCTGGGAATCGGGAATGATCATGAAAATAAAAAAACCATCGGCCTGGAAAAAGCAAGAGAAGCGGGCACGAGGCCACAGCACCTGGTTTCCGTATAAGATTCCGACGGACCCCAGGACTTATACCAGGATCTAACAGTTCTTGGAACTTGTTATCCCGCGCTCGGCGTTTATCTTAAAAAAGTACGCTTGAGGGAATCGATGCCGAAAGAAGATCTGATGGAAGGGTTGTGGACCGCGCGGCGCGCTACCGAATCCCTATGCCGCCCTCTACAGATCGAGGATCACCTTGTCCAGCCCGATCAATTCGTGAGTCCTCCGAAATGGCACCTGGCCCATACCACCTGGTTCTTCGAGAATTTTATCCTGGGTAGGTACCAACCCGGTTACCGTCCGCGGGACCCTGCATATTCATTTATGTTCAATTCCTACTACGAATCCGTGGGGAGCCGGGCGGAAAAAGGCAGGCGGAGTTGCTATTCCAGGCCCGGCGTGGAAGAGGTTTACCAATACCGGCGAGATGTGGACGCGGATCTGGCGGCCCTTCTCGCATCCCCGGCAGGGAACAATCCCGACCTCACCGGATTGGTGGAATTGGGAATCCATCACGAACAGCAGCATCAGGAATTGCTGGCTACGGATATCAAGCGCATCCTTCATTTCAACCTGTCGCGTCCAGCTTATCCCGGAGCCGGATTGCATCCAGTTCGAACAGGTAGCGCTCCTTTCCCCGCGTCGCGCTGGGTGGAATTTCCGGAAGGACTGCGGGACATCGGCTGGAGCGGGGACGGATTCTCCTGGGACAACGAGAGGCCCCACCATAAGACCTGGATCGGAGCCTTTCGCATCCAGAACATACCCATCAGCAATGGCAAATATCTGGAGTTCATCCGGGACGGCGGCTATGCACGCGCGGATCTCTGGTTGTCGGAGGGATGGCGTCTTGTGCATCAAGAGGGCTGGAAGGCCCCAATGTATTGGGAACGATCCGGCGATGGAAGGGATGGATGGTCCGAATACACCATGGCCGGCTTGCGCGCCCTCGACCCGGATTCGCCGGTTTGCCACGTGAGTTATTTCGAAGCGGACGCATTTGCTCGATGGAGCCTAGCCCGATTGCCGACCGAGGCCGAGTGGGAAACCGCCTTCCGGATGAGCGCTTCGGAACTGCAGGGAATGCTAGGGACCCTATGGCAATGGACGGCATCGGCCTATCTCGCTTACCCCGGGTTCAGG
>JALYSE010000337.1 GCA_030854955.1 Fibrobacterota bacterium
CAGATCGCCGCCGGTATGGCAGCAATAATTCTTTTGCATGGGGAATTGCATCAGGACCTGTTCAGAGGCTAAATCCAGAGTGTTGCCGTGCACCTTGTAGCGGACGACTTTGTTGACGTCCGGGGTAGTGGGCTGATAGGTGAAGTAGATCCAGTTGTTGGTTTCGAAATCGGGGTCCAAGGCCAGGCCGGATAGCCCCAACTCATTGGCCCCGGAAATCTTCAGCCCGCTGGAGATTGGCCAGACGGGGATTTCTCCCAGTTTGGTCACGATGCCGGTGGACGAAGCGACGCGCACACCGCCGTTGCGTTCGCCGAAGAAGACGCGGCCGTCTTTCGCCACATCGAAGCGGACGGGTTCTGTCAGCCCAAGAGCCTTGGTGCTGTTCACCAGGGTCACGGAAGTAAAATTGGCCGCTTTGACATCGGTGCAATTCGCGTGGGTGAACGTACCGTTCGGAAGGGGAAAATTCTGTGCCGAAACCGTCCCTGCCGCCCCAAGAGTCAGAACGCATGCCAAAGCGGCGAAACGGCCTTTATACAAAATCATATCACCTTTCAAAATTGAATTGCCGATACAACCAGACGCGCCCCCCGTATTTCCGGCTCGCATCTCTCCCTGAATATACCCGCCAAAGTCAAGTTGCGAATGCCAAACCCTGCGAAACGGACAGGGATAAACCCGATTTTCGTCAATTGCCTTGAAACCCCTCGACTTCCGAACCCTAGTTATCTTTTTTCGAGGAGGATGGAATGGATGGGAAGCAACTCTGGAGCGCCGAAATGTCCTTATTGAAAATGGGTTCACTCACCGTATTGCTGGCGGTACTCCCCGTAATGGGATTCCGGATTTCCAAAGCAGAATTCCCGAAGTTCGCCGGTTCCCTGGATTGCCAATGGGACGGGGAAACCTGTCCGGGCGCAGCTCGAGGCTTCGTCGTCCAAGGACGAGTCGGGGACGACATCCCCGACCCCACCGCCCCGGAATTGGCCTCGGGTGGAAAGGTGGTACTCGGTTTCCTGGAAGGAAAGCCGTTTTCCTGGCCCAGGTATTCCGTGGATTTTCCCAACCTCAAATCAAAATGGGTCGTGCTCAATGAACTGTCCTCGGGGGATCAGAACAACGTTTTCCTTACCCAATGGAAGTCGGTGAAGGATAGTCTGGAATTCGTCAAAGCCTATCCGCAGACCTTTCCTCTGGACCTGGGTGAAACCCACGTGCATGCCAAAACGGTCTTGCCCGATAACTCCCTGCTTCTCATCCTCAAGGGAGAAGGATCGGATGCCGGAGTTACCCTTCAGGACTATCGCATCATGCGGCTGCAGACTCCCGACAAGGTGAGGGAGGTCGCCCGCCGCACCAACCGCAGTGAGATTCCGGTGCAGAAAATCCTGGAACGCATCAATACGAATCAACCCGTCGACGAAGTCCTGGACTCCTCGCTCGTCTGTGAAATCGCCAAAGGCAGAAAGGCCCCCTCGGGCGGTCCTTTGCTCCGTTTCATCACCACCCGCACTCGCGTCCTGTATACCAAATCCGGACCCCAGGAAACCCCGGCCGGCAAAGACACGACGACCTTGGACATTTGGAAGGGGATTAAAGGAAAGCGATAAAATGACACCTTTAAAAACCGCCCCCTGAGGATCAAAAGGGGTAAAAACTCCCTGGAATCACGGAATCCGCAGTTCTGGACTTTCGCCGGATTGACCCTAGCGACTCCGCAGCCTTATAATGAGTCGGGGCCTCAAGCGCCATCCATGCCCGGTCAATCTAGGCCGGGTCGGCGGCGATCGCCCTGGTCGGGGAGCTTTGGAGTTACGAATCGACAAAGGCGGGCTTGAAGTCCGTTTGCTCCTGTCTCCCGTCCGAAAGGAAACGGGCGGCTACGTGGTTCCCTCCCTCGCCGAAATCCAGGTCCTGCTCCAGGAAAAAGGGGTCCAGGCCCCACCCGACATTCCGTCCATCGAGGCGGGATTGGAACGCATCGCCCATGGGTTGAACGCCGAACCCGTGGCTGCGAAAGGCAAACCTCCGATTCCAGGCCAGGACGGATATCTCGAATACCTGATCGATTTCGGCGGCGGATTCTCCCCCACTGCCGGCGAGGGCGGCTCGGTCGACTTGCGGGCATCACTCATCCACAACGTAACACCCGGGAAACCCCTGGCCGTGTTGCATCCTCCCCAGGCCGGACAGCCCGGGATCGATGTCTTCGGACGTCTGGTCGCGGCCGAACCGGGAAAGGCACTGGATCCGAGATTCGGCCCCAATACCCAGCGCTCGGCCCATGACCTCAATCTCGTCATCGCCGAGACCATGGGCCACGCCCGCCTGGTAGACGGAGTCCTGGAGGTCCAGGAGTTCTACCTGGTGGATGGGGACGTGGACTACGCTTCCGGCAATATCACCTTCGGGAAATCGGTGTTGGTGCGCGGCGATGTAAAAGCGGGGTTCTCCTTGGTCGCCGGCGGCGACGTGGAAATAACCGGCCTGGTCGAGGATTGCATCGTCAAGGCCATGGGCCAGCTTATGGTGAAAGGAGGTTTCACGGGGCAGGGCAAAGGCCAACTGCAAGCGCGCGGGGAAATCATCCTGGGATACGTGCGCAATCAGGCCGTACGTTGCGAAAGCAACATCCGGGTCCAGAAGGAAGCGATCAACAGTCGCCTGCAATCCCGGAAATCCGTGATCGTGAACGGCTTGCTGACGGGCGGCAAGGCGCAAGCGCGAGACTCGATCGAATGCCAGACCGCGGGTACGGAAACCGGCACCCCAACCCAGTTGGAGGCCGGCTTCGACTACACGGTATCGGAGGAGATGGCCGACCTCCGCACGGAAATGGACAAGATGGGCAAGTACGCCCGCAAGCTGGAAGATTCCCTCCGCCAGATACACGATATCGAAAAACTGAACCGCGGCCTCGAGCCCTGGGCCATCGAACAAATGTTCGAAATGGAAGGGATGCGCGGCAAGGTGGACGCCAAGATCCGGCAGTTGTGCGAGCGGTTCGCATTCGTGGAGCGCCAGGCCTCGCAACCCGAAACCTCAACCATCACCGTCTACAGAAAGACCTTTCCGGGCGTGGTGGTGAAAATCGGCAAGGATATGCTGCTGATCGAAGACTTGATGACGGGACCGAAAACCTTCTATGCGAAAGACGGCGCCATCCAGGTGCGCTGACCCGGTTTTAAGCATGAATCACTCCACAAACTCCTGGGACACCCGCCGCGACCGGGAAATGCGGCAAACCCTGATCGAATTGCGCCTCATGGACGAAGGCGGTTATTTCGAAGGCCTCCAAGCTGTTACATCCATCCCGGAGGATCTCAAGGTGCAGGCCGCCATTTCGGCCCAACTCAACAAGGGCGCGCCCTTCATGCGCAAGATCGCCCAACTCAGGCCCATGGACCTGCCGGTGGGGCCGGCGCTGACGCAATTCATGAATCAGGTTTCGATCCGGGACCGGACGGAGACTTACAAGACCGAGACGCACCGAAAATTCGAGGACGCGGTGGCCCAGGTCCGTATCCTGTTCGAGAAGATCGTACGCGGCGAAATCGCCAGCAACGCGATCGTCCGCTCCATCGTGAGCTCTTTCATGGATACTTTCATGAATGATCGCAATCTGCTTTTGAATCTGGCAGCCTCGCCGCATACCGGACAGAACTAC
>JALYSE010000133.1 GCA_030854955.1 Fibrobacterota bacterium
CCGGGGTGGACAAGTGCAAGGAATTCATCAAGGCCGGGGACGCCTTCCAGATCGTTCTCTCCCAGCGCTTCACCACCAAGCCTGCCGCCGGCCCGATTGCGATATACCGGGCCCTGAGATCGATCAATCCTTCGCCCTACATGTATTACCTGGATTACGGGGACTTCGAGATCGTGGGAGCTTCGCCCGAGACCTTGGTCAAGGTACAGAACGGCCTGGCCGAGACCAAGCCCATCGCCGGCACGCGCCCGCGGGGCAAGGACGAGGCCGAGGACCAGGCCATGGAAATGGAATTGCTCGCCGACCAAAAGGAGCGGGCCGAGCATCTGATGCTGGTCGATCTCGGCCGCAACGATATCGGCCGCGTCTCCGAGTTCGGCACCGTCAAGGTGACCCAGTTCATGGACGTGGAGCGATTCAGCAACGTGATGCACATCGTATCCGTGGTCCAGGGCCGCATCAAGAAGGAAATCCATCCCTTGATGGCGCTCATGTCCTGCCTTCCTGCCGGCACGCTTTCTGGGGCTCCCAAGATCCGCGCCATGGAGATCATCGACGGCCTGGAACCCCATCGTCGCGGCCTTTACGGCGGCGCCATCTGCTACATGGACTTCCGGGGTAACCTGGACTCCTGCATCGCCATCCGCACCATGATCATCAAGGACGGCGTGGCCTACGTGCAGGCCGGAGGCGGTATCGTGGCGGATTCCGATCCGCAGATGGAATACGAGGAGACACGGCACAAGGCGCGGGCATTGATGCTTGCGGTCGATGCCGCGGGACGCATATGAGAGTGCAAGATGAAATTTTTCTTCATCGGTCGATACCATGATATTGATTATCGATAATTTCGACTCCTTCACTTTCAACCTGGTCCAATACATCGGCGAGATCAATCCCGACCTTAAGGTGGTGCGCAACAACGCCATCACCGTGGCCGAGGCGCTGACCCTCAAGCCCACCCATATCGTGGTCTCCCCTGGGCCTTGCACGCCATCGGAAGCCGGCATCTCAGTGGATCTCATCCGCCAGGTCCCCCCTTCCATCCCCTTGTTGGGGGTCTGCCTTGGCCATCAGGCCATGGGCGAGGCGTTCGGCGGCAAGGTGATCCGGGCCCCGACCCCCATGCATGGGAAACTTTCGGTCATGGAGTGCGATTGCCAGGACCTTTTCGCGGGCGTTCCCAAAAACTTCAGCGCCACGCGCTACCACTCCCTGATCGTCGAAAAGTCGAGCCTTCCCGGGAACCTGCGCATCACCGCCACCTGCCTGGACAACACAGGACCAGTCCGGGCCGACCAGAACGAAGCGGCCATGAAGCCTGCCGCCTCCGGCTCGGCCGAAGGCCAAGCGGTCGGCAAGCCGACCCCCGGCGACGGCACCTTGATCATGGCGATGCGCCACAAGGCCCGACCCATCTTCGGCGTCCAATTTCATCCGGAATCCATTCTGACCGAACACGGCAAGGTCATAATCCGGAACTTCCTGTCCATGAAAGGGATCTGACATGACGCCCCCCGCCGCCGCCCTCCTCCTCGGAAAACTGATCAAGGGCGAGAGCCTGTCCTTCGGGGAAATGCAAGGGGCCATGACCGGCATCATGGAAGGCCAATGGACCCAGGGCCAGATCGGCGGATTCCTGATCGCGCTCCGCATCAAGGGCGAGACCCCACAGGAGATTGCGGCGGCCGTGACCATCCTGCGGGAGAAGTCCACCCTGGTGCCCACTTCGGCCAAGCCGGTGGTCGACACCTGCGGAACCGGCGGGGACCACAGCGGTTCCTTCAACATCTCCACTGCGGCCGCCATCGTGGCCGCGGGCGGCGGCGTGGCGGTGGCCAAGCACGGCAACAAAGCCGTGAGCAGCGCCTGCGGCAGCGCCAACGTTTTGCAGGAACTGGGCGTCAACCTGGAGCTGACCCCGGAGCAGGTGGGCGACTGCGTGGACAAATGCCGCATCGGCTTCCTATACGCGCCCAAACTTCATTCTTCCTTCAAGCACGTCATCGGCGTGCGCCAGGAGCTGGGTCAGCGGACCCTTTTCAACCTGCTCGGCCCCATGCTCAACCCGGCCCGGGCCAAGCGCCAGATCATCGGCGTCTACGATCTCAACCTCACCACTACCCTGGCCCATGTGCTCGCCGAGCTCCGCTCCGAACACGTGATGGTCGTGGCGGGCACGGACGGGATGGATGAAATCAGCCTCACCGCCCCCACCAAGGTGGCGGAACTCAAGGATGGGGATGTGTTCGAATACATTCTCAATCCCCAGGATCTGGGCTTCTCCCTGTGCGGAAAGGAGGACCTGATGGGCGGGGATGCGACCACGAATGCGGCCATCATCCGCGGAATTTTGGACGGGAAAAAAAGTCCGGCCCTGGATATCGTCCTAGTCAACGCTGGTGCGGCCCTGTACGTTGGCGGCCTGGCCCCGAACCTCAAGGGCGGAGTGGCCCTGGCCCGCAAGTCGGTCGAGTCGGGGGCGGCCCGGTCCACCCTGGAACGGTGGGCTTCCCACTCGCGTTCCCTGTCGAACGCATGATATAATTCCCTGACGGATGCCATGGCCAATATCCTAGACAAGATCATCAAGGCGAAGACCACAAGGTTGGTCGACCTGAAAAAGTCCGTATCGGCGGAGGACATGGAGGCCAAGGCACGCTCCCTGCCACCGCCCAAGCTGGATTTCCTGGCGGCCCTGACCGCACCCAAGATCAGCGCTGCGGGCGGCCCGTCCATCCACGTAATCGCGGAGGTGAAGAAGGCCTCGCCCTCGCGCGGGGTCATTCGCGCCGACTTCAAGCCCCTGGAAATCGCCAAGGCTTATCTGGCCGGAGGCGCATCCGCCCTGTCCATCCTCACCGAAGAGGATCATTTCCAGGGCCACGACCGCTATCTGCGGGACATCTCCCGCAACGTGGAACTGCCCACCTTGCGCAAGGATTTCATCGTGGATGACTACCAGATCCACGAGGCCAAGGTCCTGGGCGCCAGCGCCTACCTCCTGATCGTGGCCTGCCTCAAGCCCAAGGATCTGGCCGCCAAGATCGCCCTGGGCGCCGAACTCGGCATGACGCCCCTGGTGGAAGCGCATACCGAAGAGGAAGTGAAAATCGCCTTGGACTCGGGCGCGCCCATCATCGGCATCAACAACCGCGATCTCAAAACCTTCCTCACCGACCTGCAGACCACCTTCAGGCTGCGCGACCTGATCCCGGACGGCATCCCCGTGGTGGCAGAATCCGGAATCTTCAAACGCGCCGACCTGGAAACTCTCGCGGCCGCCAAGGTCCAGGCCGCGCTCATTGGGGAGAGCCTGATGAAGCAAAAGGACGTGACCGCAGCCCTCAAGGAGATGCTGGCGTTTTGAACGGGGGGGGCCTTTGGAGCGGGAACTTCCTGGCCGCTGCGGTGGGACCCGCCCCGGTGGATCCGGCCGTTTATTGCGGCGATCGCGAGGCGGAATGGGGAATGATCTCCCTCTTCGGCGGGTTTCCGGAAACGGTACTATCCGCCTATCAAGAACGCTGGCCCCTACCCGAAGAATGGCAGGAACGTCAGCCTCTCTATCAGCTTTATCATGTGCTAAATCTTTTTCTTCTTTTCGGAGGCGCTTACGGCGAGCAGGCCATCCGTATCGCGCGTAAATTCATTTAAGGACCACGCCGGCCCTTCTGGACGAGCTGGGTCGTCCCCTTTACGGGACATGGTTGTCGCCTACCCAGAGTAATCATACATTTGGTAACTATGCAAATATCCCACTTCCGTTTCGCATTGATCCTCTCCCTGGCCACCTTGCTTTCCGTGGCCTTGTCCGCCGCCGAAGATAAGAACCTGACCCTGGAAACCAAACATTACCGCGTCGCCTATAAAAAGAAGAACGCACACTTGGCGGGAGAAGTGCTTAAGATAGCTGAAGCCGTGTGGCCCACCCTGGCCAAGGCCTACGACGCGTACGACAATTACCAACGTATCGATATCGTAATTACGGATGAAGGCGATGACGCCAACGGCTACGCCATCTACTCGACCTCCTTCGTCGCCATCTACGCTCCCCACATGGATTGGGTGATGCGCAACCGGCAGGGGTGGATCGAAAACGTGGTGACCCACGAATTGGCGCATGTGTTCACCCTGCGCCGCGCGGCCCACCTTTCGCCCCTGGATGCGGTGGAACTGTACGGCAGTACCTACAATTACGCGGACAGGATCAATTACTCCTTCCACCTTCCCTGGGTTCCGCTCATCGCGCCTACCTGGTATGTGGAGGGCATCGCCCAGTTCGAAGCCTATATGAACGGAAACGATTCCTGGGACTCCCAACGGGATATGGTGGTGCGCGACGCCTACCTGACGGGCACCCTGCCCGATCTGGACTTCATCGAGACCTTCGATTACGACGAGGATTGGACCCAGGCCGAACGCTGCTATAATACCGGCTACGCCTTCCTCATCTACCTTAAGGACCGCTTCGGGGCCGACAAGGTGCGGGATCTGGCCAAGCCCAAGCCCCTGGCGAATTTCTCCTGGTCCGTGCATAAGGCCTTCGGCCGTTCCCTGCCGGACCTGTTCGAGGATTTCAAGCGCTCCCTTGCCGACAGGTACGCGGACTTCAAGGACATGCCCAAAGACTCCTTGGCCGACAAGGACATGGTGGGCCATTTCCAGCAGGACATGGCCTTTTCCCGGAACGGCAAATATATGGCCTGGCTCGGCAACGACGATGACCGCCGCTCTCCCATGAACTGGATCTTTTGGAAGGACATCCAATCCGGGACCGTTATCAAATCGGACAAGCCCGTGGATGCGCCCGCCGCGGCCCCCGCACCCTCGCCCGCCGAACCGGCGCCCACCCCCGCTCCCGTTCCGGAACTCAAATCCGACGGTTTCCGGGGAGGTCCCTTGGGCGGATCCGCCTCGGGAATGCTCCGTCCCCGCTTCGCCAATCCCGCCTTGGCCCTGGGCCGTTCGATGGGACCCATGACCGGAGGCCCCGCACCCTACCGCTCCGCAGCGTCGTACCTTGCCGCCGAACCGGATTTGCCGGAAGCCCGGCGCAGCGAAGAGCTCGGCTCCGCCGGCCTGGAATTCAACCACGATAACACCCGGCTCCTGACCACGCGCCAGGATCGGGAGGCCCAGTTCACGGACATCTGGGAATACGAATTCCGTTCCAAGAAAGGCGAGAAGGAAAAATGGCACCGCCTGACCTGGGAGGAGCGCGCCACCTATCCCAGCTACCATCCCGCCAAAAATCTGATTGTCTATTCCCGCAAGAAAAGCGGATCCAGCAATCTCACCCTGCTCGATTCCACCGGGCGCAATTGGCAGCTCACCAACTTCTCTAATGGAGAACAGGTGTACAATCCCCGCTTCACGCCCAAGGGCGATTCCATCTATTTCACCTTGGGAGTCCACGATAAGGAGGCCATCGCGTCCATCAACGCCGACGCGATGGGATTCAATCCCTTCCTGACGCTCAAGGATTCCGCCGCCTTCCCCGACTCCCTGAACCTGGCCAAGACCCAGAAAATCAATTTCATCACGCCTTTCAAGCAGGGCGCCGTCCGCAATCTCCGTTTCCACAACGACACCCTGTTCTGGTCTTCCAATGCCGAGGACAGCACCTACAGTGTATACGACGTGTACGCCCGGGTTCCCGGGGATTCGGCCGTGTACCGGGCCACCCGCGTGGCGGGCCAGGCCCTGGAGCCGGTGGTCCATGAGGGCACCCTGTATTACCAGGGTTACCACAAGCAGCAGTTCCTCATCTTCCGCCAGCCCCTTTCCTTGACGCGCACCAACGGCATCCTGCGCCCGGGCGCGGATTCCCTGCCCATCGCCAAGCCCAAGAAGGAAGACTACACCAAGGCCTTCGAGACCGGGAATTACACCAGCGGCACGGTGGCCCTGGACATCACTCCCTTTTTGTCCGTGCAACCGGTGTTCGTATCCGGCAACCGTTCTTATACGGATCTGGCCCTGGGCCTGACCCTGCAGTTCGGAACGCCCGGCGGGGATTGGCAGCAAGCGGTTTCCGGTGCCATCACCAAGCGGACCCGCCTGGACGCACCTCTCAATTACCAGTTCCGATATTCCGGAATGCTGTCCTTCGAACCCATCAGCCATACCCGCATGGCCTGGCCGCTGGACTTCAATTACTCACTGTATCATGACCAGGTGCAGAACAATAGCGTGGATATCGTCCGGGGCGGGTTTCGCGATGAGGCGAACGACTCCATCAGTTTCATAGACCGGCAATACTCCTACGCGACCTGGAGCCGCTATGCAGCCAGCGCCGGAATGCCCCTCCCCTACAACTTCGTGGTGGGTGGCAACTATTTCGCCCAGTACCTGACCTATGAATACAAGCCAAGCTTGCGCGTCATCAACGAGACCATCGACGACACCCTGAACCTAACCCAGCCTCTCACCACTGTCCTGCGGAGCGCCCAGGAGCACCGCCACTTCGAGACCAGCCTGGGATGGGGCTGGTCCAAGAGCAGGCTCGGCACCTATCTTCCCACCGGCATCGGAGTATGGGGGTATGTCCACCGATATTGGGCCACCTATAAAAGCGGGTCCGCGTTGCTGGATACCGGAACCGTGATATCCCTGGCACGGGAAGGCAAGGCCGCGACCGAGAGAGTGCTCACCCAAAGCAAATTCGACCCCTGGACCACCGATGCCGGCGTGAGCGGCTTCTGGTCGCTCGGCCGGCACGCGACCCTGTTCGCGAATGCAGAAGCGGGCGCCTTTCTGAATAAATTCCCTACCACGGCGGCCCCCGCGCACGTGACCCGCGTACCGGCGACCCCCGAGAATCCCACCGGTTACGATACCACCACGACTCCCCAGCCCGATGGCGGCCTCTGGGTCCTTTCCTACCGTCTGGGCTACTACAAGATGAGCGGGTACCCCTACAATTTCAACTACCGCGGGCGTGATATCATGGAAGGCTCCTCCTTCGCCTTCGGCCAGTACGGCATCCAGGTCCCCATCAAGGCCGGGGCCTTCCTCCCGGGATTGCCTACCACCTCCTTCAAGCAGATTATGCTGACTGGCCTTGGGGAGTGGGGCACCACCCTATTGACCGCTCCCAACCGCCTTGTCGAGTCCCTGGACAAGGGGGAACACCACCTGCTGCTGGACTTCGGCGCGCGCATCTCCTTCAACTTCCGACTGTACCATCGGCTGCCCTTCACGATTTTCGCTCAGACCTTCGTGCCCTACAACCGTCTCAAGGAGGAGAACCTCCTCTGGTTCGACTACGCCCACACCGGCTTACCCAACCCCGAAAACACCCCGAGCGCGACGCAACTCGCCAACGACCCCGCCGACCGCAAGCGCCACATGGAACAGGTGCAACAGCCCCGCTTCTATGTCGGCCTCAACCTGGGATTGTTTTAAGGATTCGCCCATGAAAAACCGAGGATTCACCACCGCCATCATCCATTCCGATCGCCTGGGCCGGCCCGAGCACGGATCGCTGCATAAGCCCATCCATACCTCCATCGCCTATGGATACGAGAAGGCAGAAGACCTGGCGGCCGTTTTCCAGGGCACCGCCAAGGGATATGCCTACGCACGCCAAGCGAACCCCACCGTCTCGGCCCTGGAGCAAAAGGTCACGGGCATGGAGCAGGGCGTCGCCAGCGTCTGCTTCTCCACCGGCATGGCCGCCATGGGCGCCGTGTTCACCACCTTGCTCCGCAAGGGCGACCACATCGTTTCCAGCTCGTTCCTATTCGGCAACACCAACAGTCTGCTCAATACCCTGGCGGGCATCGGCATCGATGTGTCCTTCGTGGATGCCACCGATGTCGCAAAGGTGGAGGCCGCCGTCACCGCCGAAACCCGCATGGTAGTCGTGGAGACCATCGCCAATCCCGCCACCCAGGTGGCGGACCTCGCCCGCATCGGCGCGCTCTGCAAGGCCAAGGGCCTCATCTACCTAGTGGACAACACCCTCACCTCGCCTTACCTGTTCGTTCCCAAAGCGGTGCAGGCCTCCCTGTCCGTCAACTCCCTTTCCAAATACTTCGGCGGACACGGCAATGCGCTCGGCGGCAGCGTTACGGATACGGGCGTCTTCGACTGGTCCAGCTTTCCCAACATCCTCGATATCTATAAGACGGCTGGTTCCGATCCGGCCCTGTTCGCCATGCTGCAACTTCGCAAGAAAGGCTTGCGGGACTTCGGCGGGACCCTGGCCCCAGAAGCGGCCCATAGCCTGTCAGTAGGCTCGGAAACCTTGGCCCTCCGCATGCATCGCGCCTGCGAAAACGCCTTGAGCATCGCCCGCTTCCTGTCCGGGCATACCAAGGTGAAGGCGGTCTACTATCCGGGATTGCCTTCCCATCCCCAGCATGCGCTGACCAAGGAGCTTTTCAAGCGCCCCGGCGCCCTACTCAGCTTCACGCTCGCGGACGGGACCGATCCCTTCGCCTTCATCAATCGCTTGAAGCTGGCGATCTGCTCCAGCAATCTGGGCGACAACCGGACCCTGATCATCCCTGTGGCGCATACCATTTTTTTCGAGATGGGCGCGGCCCGGCGGGCCAGCATGGGCATCGAGGACGGGATGATGCGGCTGTCCGTGGGAATCGAGGACCCGGAGGATCTGCTCGAGGATTTCGGCCAAGCCCTGGCCTAGCGCCTCTCTGAATACCCATGAGTTCCATGGGTTTTCCGGACCCGATGGTGTCTCGTGCCACCCTGTATTAAGACCAGAGATCACGGGCGAAATCTGGCCATTTTGTTCCACTGCGGGGGACTGGATCTCCTGCCTCGGGGGAGGCCACGTTCAATTAAAACCAGTCACCCACAATAGATGGTATCCACCCACACCGAAGCCGAAAGTACCAATTTTTTAATAGTGATACCGGCTTGGCCCTTCATCAGGGTAATGTTGTTTAGAGAAGAACCTTTTTCACCAAGGTTCCATCGTGCATTTCCACTCTTAAAAAATGAAGTCCGGACTGGGAGGCACCGCCCATTTGGAACTGTGAAGTGCCTGTGCCGGATTGATGGGAAACAATAGCACCATTGGATGAAACGAGAGTGGCATTCCAATTTCCAACCGCTTCAACCTTGACTGATATTAAACCAGGGCCATCGAGATGCAAGAGGGCATGGCCGGCAACGGCGTTTCTAGCCACACTCTTTCCAATCCCGGTAACGGCAGTCCAAGTGCGCGTAGAGATGGCGTTCAGCGTGAACCAAGATTCGTCATTCCACGGGGCTTTGCCGCCTGATGTTATGCCTGTGTGTTTGACATGGATGGTTCGGTCGATAACCATACCCGCAATTTTGAGATGGACGCGCATTTTATCTGTGGAGACATCGACCCCGGAAATCGTCAAAGTCTGATCGGCTTGCTTACCCCCACCATATGCCGCCTCACGAATGTACTGCCATTGTTTTGCTATAAATGCAGAAGCGACCACTTTATCGGCATCCACGGGTTGGGTGAATTCAAGTTCCAAACCATCGGCAAGGGAACGAACAGCCCGCATTTCAAAGGCCGTTGCCTTGGGTTTCGCAGTTAACCGATAGATGCCCGCAATAGGTCCATCGGGCCAATTGCCGCCGATGGACCGCAGAGATGCGAGATAAAGCGAGCCATCTGGTCCATAGGCCAAACGGTTCAGGGCTGCTAGATTCATGCCTTGGGTGAAAAAGAACACGGCGCCATTATAGATGCCATTCACTTTGTCAAGTGCCACACGAATCAATCCTGGATGGGTGACGTCGCCTATCAACCAATCTCCGGCAAAATTTCCTTGGGGAATCACGATGGGTTGGCTCGGGGATGAACGCACGGTACGATAAGGTAACCATGCAGTCGGGGGATCATAAGGAAGGCTTTCTGCCCAGTTTGGGAGATTAGGAGGAGTTTGACGATGACCGTAGAACTTGCCCTGTTTTATTTGCTGAAAAGTTGAAGCAGGGAACCAGCTTCCTTGGTTATCGGTAATAAACATGTCTCCGGTGGCTTCATCCACATTTGCGCCATTGGGTGAACGTAAACCTCCGGCAAAACCTTCCAGCTTCCCAGACAAATCCCATTTCAAAAATGCACCAGACATTTTGGTAGTAGCGTCAACATTAGATTGGCCGCCTTGCTTAATGCTTCCCGAATAGGGCGCATAAAAAAAACCTTTGGTAAAAATGGGTGTGAAGGCGAATTGATGCCACTGAAAACCCTGAGCCCAGGTGTTTTCATCCGGCCATTTCACCACCAATCTCCTATTTTTGGTCACATCCGTGGGATTGGTGAGCTGGGGGATTTCATAAAATCCATCGCGGTCTGACACATATAATTTATCATTCGCGACGGTAGCGCCAATCAACTCACTCCAGGTATTGGAGATTTTCTCAATTTTTAATTTTGCCGGATCATCCTGATCATAGCCCGTCACCATCATTACCTCAGTGTTGGTGTTGGATGTTTTGTGCACTTCCCCTTGTCCGATATCATCTATTACTGCTAAAACCATGCGGCCGTCTTTCATGAAGTTTAGGCCCGTGTTCTGGTATTTTGCTGGGAAAGGCACTTCCTTCAAGGTATAATCCGGATGGACAGCATCCGGAATTCCCGCTCTGGGTTGCCCCACTAAGATGGCTGAAACCCCTATAGTTATAAATAATGCTTTAACTAGCCCTATTCTCATTGAATCCCCCCAATAATGCTTCAAACGGTAATATTACCTTAGGGAATATGCTGCAAACTAGGCCAAATTGCTGGAGGAAACTTGCTTTAACCCCAATTGGATGAGCATTCCCGGTTCAGAAGAACAGAGGCTAGGTGAATCGGCCGAGATCATTGAGGAGGATTATGGGTCGGTTCATGGCGGGAACCGGATGTAGGATAGGAAAGGAGCTTCGTTTTATCGAGGCCCTGCCTGCGCCCATTCATACTGTAAACCTTATTTGCCCCTGCATCTATCAGAATCCCATTATCGCTCACATGAATAATCCGGGTTGCGGCTACCGGGTTTTTCAGTTGTGAGATTGATATGAGGGGATTGAGTATTCCAGTTCCCTGCATCACAAATTTATACGTTGGACAATTCATGCGGTTTGCATAGATGGTGTTGCGCACCGGATCCCAGGAAAATCCAGCGAACCACAAGGGGTCAAAAGTGAGTCCGGTGTATGGGGCTGGCAGACCGGCGACGTTGGTCCAGGCTTTCCCGGCATTGGTGGATTTGAAAATACCCTGCGTGTTCGCAATGACCATTGTGTTTTCGTCCGCGCCGAAAAAAGGTCCCTGGGAGATTTCGATTGATTCGCCCTGCTTGGTCCATGTTGCTCCCTTGTCGCTGCTTACCCAAAGCCCGGTGGCAGCGCCGAGGTAGTGTTTACCCTTGAACAGGACTGGGATTTTGGTACTCGCAACGGTTGTGGAAACCTGCGTCCAACTGGCACCCTGGTCAGTGCTGCGCTGAATTCCACCATTGAAGCAGTAGATGAAAGTGTTCTCATCCATCACGCCAATCATGCTGCTTTTGGTGTAGCCTTGGGCATTCAAGGAGAATGAAAGAAGAGTCCATGTCAATCCACCATCAACGGTTTTATAAACCTTACTACCGTCCTCATGTTTGGCCGCGAGCATAACCAGCGGATTAGCCGCTCCCCAATCCACGGATCCGAAGTCCCAGTTGCGCCCCATGTTGGTGAACTTGTGCCATGTGGATCCATCCGGAGTGTATCCGGCTCCTCCATCAAGGGAAAATACTGCAAGCCGAACAGGATTGTCCTGGTCCGCAGTCATGGCCACACCCGTTTCACACCGGCCGCTAACAGTATTCTGGTCTATCCGCGACCATGTGGTTCCCTGGTCAGTGCTTTTCCAGATGCCGTGACTTATAATTTGAACATACACATCACCCGTCAGCCGATTGACAGTCAACCCCGAGCATCCGCGGAAATCCCCGGCACTCAGGTGCTGGGCTGCAATGACATCAGATGTAATGTCGGTCCAGCTTTGTGCGGAAACGGACAATGCAAAAAAGCCGATGAAGGCGGTAACGATATAACCAACCTTTCCATGATACATAGTCACTCCTTTTATGAAAAAATGCCAGCGGGACTAGAACGGGATTGGTACCGTTTTTTTCAGTGGTCTATACTTATTTCTAAATTCTGAAATTAACTATCGTCTCTTGCACAAGTTTAACTATAACCAATTTTGCCAGGAGGTGGAGGGGGGGGTTTCTAATTTCGTATCTCGATAAAAATAGATGGGAAAAGGAAGAAGAGGCGTGCGAGGTGACTCGGTGTGAATTTGTTTAAAATACCTCGTTTCTTTGGCTGAGGAGACTGCAAACATGAATTTGTCATGTAACCCACATTCCTACCCCCTAATCGCCACTTTTTGGATTAACCCCATGCATTTCGCAGGCGGTCGGTCCGAAGAGCTGGATGATTTTTTTTCGTAGTGCGGACATGTTTGTCA
>JALYSE010000338.1 GCA_030854955.1 Fibrobacterota bacterium
GGTAGCGAGAACGGGCCAGGTCAGGTACCACGGCATCGTCGAAAGAAATCCCCAGGTGCGCATCGCAGCCATTATCGCATTTTCCCGTTTCTCAACCAAAGCTATTCAGGCCGCATCCGGGACACACGGCTTCCGGGCGACTATCCCGATATTGCCCAGCCTCAGCGGGATTCTGACCTGGCTCAGTCCCAATAACTTGAATAGCGAGTTGATTTGTTTTTTGAAAGGCAATGGTGCATGCGTGGTCAAGTATCCTATCGGATAGGAGTTCATGATCGGAAAGCACCCCAGGGTTTCGAATCCGGTTTTTTCCACGGCCAAGGTCAAGGTCCTGGGATTGAAAAGGTAGACGTGCTCAACGTCTATGATTGGGGATCTTTCCCCGAATATCCTGGCCTGGAGGCCGTCCATATTATGGACGATGATGTAAATCAACCCGCCCGGTCGCAACTTTTCGATACATGCCTTCAGCATGTCCAACGGGTCGCTGAGATGATCCAGGGTCTGGAAGGAACAGATCAGATCAAAGGTATCGTCCGGATAGGTGCCGCCTGTGAAGAATCCGGTGTGGATCCGTTGTTTCACCGAATCGGCGGCCTTCGCCTTGGCCTCGAGGCTTGGTTCGCACCCATGCACTTCCCGAACGCCCTGCTGCTGGAGTTCCTCGAGAAAAAATCCGCTGCTACAGCCGATTTCCAGTGCGGCGTCCTTGCGCAAGGACGCGGAAAAGGATTCGAGGGGACGCCAGTAGTCCGTTCTGATTATATCGGTGTACTCGCTGAAGGTGACTTCGCTTTCTGCGTATAGCGTTTTCAATTCCTCCTCAGGCAGAATTTCCCGAGAAAAGACCAGACCGGTATTGACGCATTTCACCATCTTGTAATGGAAGTGCTCCGTGACCCGGCGCGCCGAGAAAATTCTGCCGTTGAGATCTTCATCCTTGAAGTTTTGGGGATGCAAATCCCGCAAACAGGAATCGTCTGCGCAAAACAAGCAGTGCTTGACGATTTTCATTTCCACTCCGTCACATCCCGAGTGGGATTGAAGCCATTCGGTACCTGATTCTACTACGGATATCGGTCTACGGGCAAGATTGAATTCCGTGTCCTTGCCTGGCTGGCATGCTTCGGCGTGGCGTTGCTGGCCTTACGGGCGGGTCTAAATGTCACCTGGGATCAGAGGAATCAAGTCTACCTGAGCGCCGATTGGCGCGCAAACTTATTGGTGACCCGCGCTTTCACCCTGGGGTTCCATGATGGAAAGTCCCGATGCGTAGAGGAATGGGTCGGATTCGATTCCCGGTAAACCGGTGATCTCATGCAGGATTTCCGTAAACCCCGGGTCCTGGAAAGCGAACAGGATTTCGTTGATGAGGGGATGGAACCGGTCCGTATCCGCGCCGGCGTACTTCCTTTCGCGCATATCATCGGTGCATTCCAAGGCGGAAGGGTCCGGAAAGCGGTCGAAGGCCGCGCGCGCGAGGGCTTCGGGGAGCAAGTTGTCGCAGACGATATGGCGTACCGGAGAGGCGGATTGCCAAGCGTCCCGAAAACGGTTTTTGCCGCTTTCCAGCCTGGAAATGATAAGTCCGGCTATTTCTTTCCTGTCCATCGGCATGGCAAATCCACTTTTGGGAATTCTACCATTTTCCCGGGTCGAAGCACAGTCCGGAATGAATGGCCGCATGGGCAGTCCCGGATGGCCTATTCCGGCCGGGAATCGTAAAATGGAACCCTGATCACTCCGAAAGGCGCGCTCTGGACAAACCGGAAATCGAACGCATCGTGTCGCATTATCCCAATGCGTCGCCGATCCAGCGTTGGCATATGCGCGGACGTTTGGCCCTCTGTCCATACGAGGCCTTACTTAAACATCTGACGGGCCCGGAAAACATCTTGGACGTGGGTTGCGGTTTCGGCCATCTGGCCTGGTACCTGGACACGGCCCGTAAAGGCCTTAGGTATTTCGGCACCGATATCGACGCGCGGAAGATAGCTCTCGCCCGGGGCAGCCACGACCCGGAAGCGAAGTCTCCGGAGTTCAAGCTGGGGGATGTCCGTGAAGTACCGGGCCTTCCCCGGTTTTTCGGCAATATCGTTTTCCTTGATGTCCTGTATCTCATGCCCTGGAACATGCAGATGCGCGTGATGGAATGGGCCCTGGCCCGCCTGGCGCCGGGCGCCGACAGCGTCCTCCTTATCAAAACCATGGACCAGGCGGAAGGCTTTTCGGGATTCCGCGCGGTGGCGGAGGAATGGATCATGGTTCGCTTGCTTCGCCGAACGGTCAGTTCTGGCTCCCTCAATGGCGCGCGCTCGGCTTCGGATTATCTGGATTTCGCCCGGGGGCTGGGCTTCCAAGGCCAACGGGAAAGCCTGAGGACCTTCAACCCTTCTTCCATCCTGACCTTCCGCCGCAGTGATTCCCCGTGATCTGGGATTTCCATGCCTATGAAAAGGAGCTGTGCCGGCAGGGCCTGGCACCCTTATTGCGTAAATACGGTTTCGATCCCGCCGGAAAATCGGTCCTGGACGTGGGCTGCGGTTACGGAGGCGTATTGGCGGGCCTGGCGGAAGCCTGGCCGTTGAAGGCCGCCCTGGGAATCGACCTGGACGCGGACATGATCCGGGAGGGGATGGCGAAATGTCCCGTGGGCATGCGCCTGGAAGCGGGGGATTTCTTCGGGTTGCAAGGGAAAGAATTCGACCTGATCTTGATGCGGGACGTGCTCGAACATATGCCCGACGCGGAAGGGGCCTTGACGAAGGCGGCCTCCCTCTTGGCGCCCGGGGGCCTTATCTTCGCCAGTTTCGCCCCCTTCTATTCGCCTTTTGGAGGCCATCAGCACAATGGCGCGGGCTTTTTCTCGAACATACCATGGCTGCAAGTTCTGCCGGAATCCTGGTTCCGCAAGGCCCTGCGGTTGGATGGAAACAGTTACAAGTCCAGCCGCGGCCTGGCGGACGATATGGAAAGCGTGCTACGCGCGCGCTTGACCTTACGTCGTTTCCGGAAGATGATCCCTTCCGCCGGCCTCCGTCTTGGGTATTACGCCCGCTACCTGTCGCGCCCGGATTACCGTATCAAGTTCGGCCTTCCGGAAATTCCCTTTCCGCCCATTCCCTTCCTGGACGAACTGGCGTGCACGGGCATCGAATCCTTCCTGGAAAGAATTCCCCGGTCCGCATGATTCCCGCCAATCTCATTGTCAATGCCGATGACTTCGGCTTGGATCCGCGCGTTTCCCTGGCCATAGCGCAATGCCTGGACGAAGGCCTCATCAATTCCTTTTCGGTTTTCCCCTTCGCGGATGCTTTTCATGATCGCCTGCTTCGCGAGGTACTGGCTCGCCACCCCGGCGCGCGCGTGGGCGCCCACCTTTCCATGGTGTCGCCCGCCGCCGGTTTCCGGGAGGGCAAGGATCATTTCCGAGAGTTTTTGGGACGTTACCTGACCGGGCGCTATCCCTCTGCGAGGGTGCGTCGGGAATGGAAGGACCAGATCGAATTCGTAGGCCGATATCTGGGAGGACCCGACCGCCTGGCCCACCTGGACAGCCATCAGCATCTCCATCTGATGCCGGGATTATGGCTGGCGGCTCGTTCGCTCCAATAGGAATACGGTGTTCCCCGTCTTCGCATCCCATACG
>JALYSE010000134.1 GCA_030854955.1 Fibrobacterota bacterium
CACCCTCATCGAAGGCTTGAACCTTTCCATGGGCCGGTTCTTGAGCAGCTCCGGATTCGAAGCGGCTGAACCCACCGGCTTGTACCAGTTCTCCTGGTCCAAGACACTGGTGTACGGCTATTATCAAAACGGTTTGAATCTCTCCTATACCGCTCCCATGTTCGGCCTGTATGGCGCGGTGGTGAGCGACCTCTGGGTTCCCGGCGAAACCGAGCTCTTGAACTCCCCCGGCTTCGAAGGTCAGGTCTCCTTGACCCCCGCCGAGGGCGTTACCGTCAAGGCGACCGGACTCTGGCAGATGTATGATGCCGATGCCAATCCCCTTAAGGATGACGGCCAGGGCTTGCTGAACGTGTGGGGACAATTTGCCAAAGGTCCAATTACCGCGGCCGCGGAATTCAATCTGCTCATGAACTGGACCGGCAACGCCAATAATGACGCTTCCGGCATGGGCTGGCTGGCCATGGTCAACTACAAGTTCACCGACAAGTTCGCCACGACCTTGCGCTACAGCGCCCTGACCATTGATGATGAGGTGGACGCCACCGACGACATGGGAAGCGAAGTCACCGTGAGCCCGAGCTTCGCCGTCAGCCCCAATTGGCTGGTGCTTGCGGAATACCGCATGGATTTCGGCAATGTTGAGCAGTCGCTCTATGCGGTCGAAAGCATATTCTACTTCTAATCCCGTCGATGGGGCGGGGGTTCCCGCCATGGTTTCAAAATGGGCCGGTTTGGAATCCACAATTCGGAAACCGATTTAATGTTCTAACTTTGCCCCCGGAGGGATGCCCTCCCATCCGGGCTCTAAAATGGTGATTTGTAACACTTGAAACAAGAGGACATGCCATGAAGATGATCGTTGCATATATCAAGCCCTTCAAGCTGGACGAGGTCAAAGCCGCTGTCCAGGAAATCGGTGTGACCGGCATGTCCGTCACCGAGGTCAAGGGTTTCGGACGTCAGAAGGGCCACACCGAGCTCTACCGCGGAAGTGAATACCATACCGATTTCATCCCCAAGGTGAAGCTGGAAATGGTCATTCCCGATGAGTTGGTGGAACGGGTCATCGCGGCCATTTCGGAAAAAGGTCGCACCGGGAAAATCGGGGATGGCAAGATTTTCGTGCTCCCGGTCGATAGCGCCCTGCGCATCCGAACCGGCGAAACCGGCAACGAAGTCCTGTAGGCCTTTTTTTCAGGGATGATTTTCCGGGGGCTCCCTGCCCCCGGATTTCGGCTCCCTATTCTCCATATCCTCGTTCCCGGCAACCGCCTTCCTCCGGGAATAGGGCGTTCCCCCATGTCGCATTTGGTAAGCCAGCTTGGTTCGGGCCAACAGGAAATAGGCCCGGTATTCCTCGCTGCGATAATCCCGATAGGTCCAATCGAATGGGAGAAAGTTCCCCTCCTGGAAATACAGGGTGGGTTCCACGAAGATCCCGTCCCGAACGTAGACCCGGTGCCGCTGGTCCTTGGTCGTGGCCAGGAAGAATTGTCCCAAGGTCATATATCCGGGATCAAGATTGATCCTGCGGATACCCTCGGATGATAGCCCCGATTCCAAGTCATTGGTATAGCGCTTGATATCGACAAGCTCTTCCCTTGGAATCAGGGTTTGGTAGGAGACGAAGGTTCGCCAGGGCGAATCGCCCAATTCGTCCGCATAATAGTTTGTCCAGGTAAAGGGGATGGGGGCCAGTACCTCCTCTTCCGGACCGAACCGGGCGAGTAGGATTTCCCGGGCCCTTTGGAGGATTTCCTGGTCCGCCCCCAGCAAACCGACCACCAATTTGACCATTGCGGGGGTTTTATAGGTGCCCAAGGGCTAGCCTCCATGACTGCTGGAAATGTTTGGGAAAAACGGGCAAAATATCGTAAATTTGCAAATCCTTTTCAGAATACTTATTCTGTGGACATGGCCAGCGGGAGCGGCAGGCTGTGTTTTCAAAGGTATTAAAGCAAAGGCAACAGGCTCGGGTAATTAATACATGGCTAGAAACGCTTTCTCATGCAGGAATTATTCGAAGCGGGGCCACGCCGTTGTGGAAATCACCGGCGACCTGACCTTCGAAACCGTCGACGTCATGCGCCAGGAATTCTCAAACTTGCGCATGCAAAAGCCTGAAAAGGTCATTCTGGATTGCACCGGAGTCACCATGCTTTCGAGCGTTGGGCTGGGAGAGTTTTCCAAACTCATCAAATGGGGTTTAGATACCCAATGCCAATTCAAGATTGTCTGCCAGGCCGGCCATGTGGTCGAGGTTTTGGAGATTGCCGGCATAACCGACATGATTCCGCTCTTTCCGACCATCGACATCGCATTGAATCGTTGAGGCCAAAGGGGTGGCAAGCCGGTATTTTCCGATAGGAAAGGTGGCGGTGTGCGTCCGAAGGGTCCATGGTTCAACCGGCGGGGGCTGTCGATTCGGGTGGCTGGATACATGTCTTACTTAAAGTGTGGAAGGGGAATGTGAACGACCAAAAGGATATCATCAGTGCGGCCGATGCCATCGCGGCCCGCAAAGCCGTCATGCGCACCAAGAAATTCCTGGTCGGCTTCGACGGATTCGTGGATGAAATCATCCACGTCGTAGCCACGCGCAAGAACAATCACGAGTACAAGCGCATCGAGACCATTACGGAATTCGCCGGCCGCATCGCTTCGGCTGCGGGAAAATCCGCGAACATCGAACTGGTCCCCGTTCAGGAAAAGCTGGGGGGCAATGGCCCCCTTATGGCCATGGCCGCTGCCGGTATGGGCGTGCAAGTGACCTGCATCGGCATGCTCGGATATCCGGAGCTCCATCCCGTCTTCAAGCCCCTCAAGAGCATCTGCAAGGTGGTTTCGGTGGGCATTCCCGGACACACGGACGCCTTGGAATTCCATGACGGCAAGCTTCTGCTCGGAAAGCTCAACACCATCAAGGACATGTGCTGGAACCGCCTACTTGAAGTGGTGGGCGAACCCGTGCTGCGGGAATTGTTCTTCCTTTCGGACATGGTCGCATGCACCAACTGGACCATGCTCACGGAGATGGAAGATATCATCGAAAACATGACCCGGATGGTCCCGGAAGGATGCAATGTCAAGTTCTTCTTTGATCTGGCCGACCCGGAAAAGCGCTCGCGCGCCGATCTGATGCGGGTACTGGATCAAATCCAGGCCCTCAACAAGAAGACCGAAGTCATCCTCGGCCTCAATCTGCGCGAAGCGGAACAGGTGAGCGACGTGCTCGGCATCAAGGAATTGCCCCATGAATCCGTGCTGGGTGTGAAGGAAACCTCCGCCCGCGTGCGCGCTCGACTTGGTATCCATGGCGTGGTGGTGCATGCCATCAAATACGCCGGCGCCACCATCGGGGAAGAGTCCGCTGGTATCGAAGGCCCTTATTGCCCCAGTCCCAAGCTTTCCACGGGCGCCGGTGACCACTTCAACGGCGGATTCTGCGGTGGCATCATGGCCGACTTGTCTGTGCGCGATGCGCTCTATTCCGGCGTTGGAGCTTCCGGCTGGTACGTGCGCAACGGCCGCAGCCCCACCTCCGAAGACATTGTGGGACTGCTGCGCGCATGGGGCACAGGGACCCTCAAGGACTGAGTTCCACGAACTCGCGGGCCTTCGCTCACGCAGCGGCAATCAAAACCTGAAACCGGCTCCGTTGGGGCCGGTTTTTTCAATGGGTCTCTTCGATGCGGCGCACGGCGAGCTTGAGCCGGTCGGACACTTCCTTCCGGAGCTCTTCCGGCTTCACCGGAATCAGATCCGGAGCCAGGGACAACACCCAATTCACGAAATCGGGCTTGACCACGATTTTCACCTCGAAGTGGACCTCCTTGCCTTTTCTGAGGATGCGGCCGGGAGGATTGAAGTGGCTTTCCGACAGATATTTCTCAAGCCACGGGGCGCGCAGGGCCAAGAGAATCGTGTCCGGATTTTCGTCCGCCTGCCTGGCCCATTGGCCGAAAGTGTATTTGTAATACGCGGTGGGGTCGAAGGGATCGCGGTTGAATGGATCCCGGGTCGCCATGCACCGTTTGATGCGCTTGACCGAAAGGCTTTTGAACGGGCCTTTGTTCTCCCCTTGCCGTCCGATCAGGTACAAGGTCCCGACGCGCAGGCAAAGGGCATAGGGAAAGAATAGCGATTCGCCCGTGTCCGAGGAGAGACCGGAGTAGGACATACGCACGGCCATGCGCGCACCGATGGATGCTTCCAGGATCTTGAGGATACCGGGCGGCGGGTCGGCCTCGGCGAAGGGGCCGTGGTCGATGTGATAGGCTTCGGCATTGGTGGGCGTTTCCTCGGAGGCCTCGCCGCGTGGGGCCGATTCCTTGTCTTCCAGGAACCGCATCAGTTGGTTGATGAGGGGGGTGTATTTGGGGTTGCCGCCCGCGTGGAGCTCGGTGCGGATTTTCTTGAGGGCGGGCAGGAAGTGTCCCGGGGGGCCTCCGCTGGTGCGGATCCAGTAGAGGGATTTGCGGCCCAGGCCCAAGCGGTCCTGGACCAGTTCGAACTTAAGGCGGCGCAGGTCGGACAGATAGCGTTTCACGGTCCGCTCATCCACCCCCAATTTGTCGGAAAGGTTGCGGGCGCTCAGGCCTTCGGCATGCTCTTGAAGCAGGCGTACCAAGCGGTGGACCTTTGCGGTTTTGTTGTTGAGGGCGGGCAGGCGGGCATCGGTTACGGCCTCCTGGCCTCGAGCCATGCGGATCTGCATGTTTACGATGGACCGTTCCCGCGCCATGGCTTCCTCCGTGCGTCCGTCAGACCGTGGGCGCGGTCCGCAATTGGCCGCTGCGAACCGCTTCCACGGCCACGATCATGCGGCGCAGTACCGTTTCCTTGCCCAGGGCCACTATCAACTCGAAAAGACCGGGCCCGAAAGGGATGCCGGAAATGGCCAGACGCGTCGGGTGGATGAGATCGCCTCCCTTGACTCCCAGCCTTTCGGCAGTTTCCTTGTAGAGCGCTTCCAGGTCCGCAGTCTGGAAACCGGGCAGGGCGGCAATGGCATCGTGCAGGTTCTGCAGGAGCGAATCCGATCCGGGACCGAAGTATTTCTTGGCGGCCTTGTCGTCGTAGGTTTCCGGTTCCTTGAAAAAGAACATGCCGTAGGTAACGAAATCCGGGAGACGCTTGGAGCGGTCTTTCAACAGGCCGACGGCCGTGCGGAAATAGGCATCCGGGAACTTTGCAGCGTCCGCGCCCGCGGCCAGCCACAAGGGCTTCACAAGGGGCATGAAGAAGTCCACGTCCCGCCGCAAGAAGTACTGGCCGTTGAGCCATTCCAGTTTCTTCTCGTCGAAGACGGCACTCTTGGGATTGATCTTCTCGAGGGTGAAAACCTCGACGAGCCGATCCCGTTCCATGTATTCCTCGTCTCCGCCGGGATTCCAACCGAGTAGAGCAAGGAAGTTGATCAGGGTTTCCGGCAGGTAGCCGAGGTTGCGGTAATCGCCCACCGAGGCCGCGCCCTTGCGCTTGCTGAGCTTGCCGCCGTCCGACCCGAGGATCACGGGCAAATGCACGAAGGTAGGGGGGTCCCAGCCGAAGGCCTGGTATAGAAGGACGTGGCGGGGCGTGCTGGGAATCCATTCGTCCCCGCGCAGCACGTGGGTGATCTCCATGAAGTGATCGTCCACCACGTTGGCCAAATGGTAGGTGGGGAAAAGGTCGGTCTTGAGCAGGACCATATCGTCCAGGATGCGGTTCTGGTAGGTGATGGTGCCGCGCAGGAAATCCTTGAAGACCGTGTCCCCATGGAAGGGCACTTTGAGGCGGACCGTATGCTTTTCCCCGGCGGCCACGCGCAGTTTGGCCGTTTCGGAAGGGATGTTGCGGCATAAGCGGTCATAGGCGGTGGGCAGGTTGTTTCGTTTCGCGATCTCGCGCAATTCGTCCAGGCGCTCGGTGGTACAGAAGCAGGGATAGGCATGGCCGCCATCGACCAGTTTGCGGGCGTGCTCCTGGTACATCGGCAGGCGCTGGGACTGGAAATAAGGGGCATGGGGGCCGCCGACTTCCGGGCCTTCGACCCAGTTGAGGCCCAGCCACTTCAGGTCCGCGATCAATTCGACAAGGGCCTTCTCATCGTATCGGGTCTGGTCCGTGTCCTCGATGCGGAGGAGGAAATCCCCGCCGATGTGCTTCGCGAAGAGCCAGTTGAAGAGGGCGGTGCGGGCGCCGCCCACGTGGAGATAACCGGTAGGGCTAGGTGCGAAGCGGACGCGGGGGCGGGCTGGCGAGGACATGGGCGATTCCGATGCTGGGTAGGGTGTTTCTGCGTTTCGGCGACCGTTCCGGTTGCTGCAGGAAAATTTTCCAAGTACGGAGGAGAGGGGGGGATTCGAACCCCCGGTACCTATAACAGTACAACGATTTAGCAAACCGTCGCCTTAAGCCACTCGGCCACCTCTCCATGGGTCCCGACGCCTCCCCCGCGAGGGGTGGGGCGGAAGCCAATAGAGCCGTACTTGGAAGCCGGAAATAATAGTTAATCGGCGGTCAGGCTTAAAGCAATACCCCATAGGCCGTTGAATTGCTATAAACTACTATTTCAAGGCAATCGCATGAGTTTCCTGACCAGACTGAAATGGGTGATCCTGGGGACGATTCTGACGGGGTCGGTTTTCGCCTTGGGCGCCTGGGGCGTCTTCGCCGTGGTAATCCGGCAAAACCCGAACAATACCTTCACGCGCCAAAGCATCATGCAGATCCTATCGAAGGAAAGTACGGTGTACTTTTCCGACGGCAAAACCAAGGTAGGGACCTTTTTTGAAGGCCAGCACCGGGATTACGTGCCCTACGACTCCATTCCCAAAGTTATCATCGAAGCCCTGGTCGCGGCGGAAGACCATAATTACTTCACCCATGGGGGAGTGGATGCCAAGGCCATGGCCTACGCCATGCTCGACAATGTGAAGTCGATGAAACTGAGGCGCGGAGGCAGCACCCTGACCCAGCAGACCGCCAAGAACCTATTCAAGCGCCCCCGGACCCTCACGGGGAAATTCAAAGAGCTGATCAACGCCTTCCGCCTGGAGAAGCATTTCACCAAGCAGGAGATCCTGGAATTCTACCTCAACCAGTTCTATGTGTCCGGCAACGGCCATGGTGTGCGCATCGCGGCGCGTTATTTTTTCAACAAGGATCTGGCCAATCTCAACCTGCTGGAATGCGCCTTCATCGCGGGCTCGGTCAAGGGGCCCAACCAATACAACCCCTTCATCCAGGATACCCCGGAGAAGAAGGACCTGGCCCTGCGCCGGGCCCAATGGCGCGTGGCCTATGTTCTCAAGCAATTGTACCAGCAGAAGAAGATCACCAAGGAGAAATACGCCGACGCCTCCCATCAGAAGCTGGAGTTTCGCCGGGGCGCGTTCCGCTTCTCGCTTTCCACCAACATGGTCAAGACCAAGCGCCTGCTGGAAACGCCGGCCATGCAGGCTGTCCTGGAAAAGTACGACGTGGCCGATTTCATGACCGACGGGCTCCAGATCTACACCACCCTGGACGCCAATATCCAGAAGGCCTCGGAGTACGCCACCTACTCCAACCTCTCACGCCTTGACCTGATCCTGCGCGGATACCACGCTCCCAAGGATACCCAGGTCAGCCTGGTAAGCGCATTCGTTCCCGGTTCGTTCTACACCGGCAAGATCATCTCCTCCCCCGCGCCCGGTAAGAACGGCTCCCTGCAGCCCATGGAGGTCGGCTTCGGCTCGGCCCGAGCCGCCATCTCCGTGTCCGCAATCGACCGGTTCATGCGCAATTGGAACATGCATGAAACCGGGTCTTCGGATCTGCCGGCCGCCGCCGTGCGCGCCGAGATCCTCCGCTCGCATTTCCAGCCGGGCAGGACCGTGCTATGCGCCGTACCCTGGAAGTTCCATCCCGAAGGAAAACCGGCGAAGGACGGGCCTCCCGACCTTGAGATCGTCCAACGTCCGGAGCTCCAGGGCGGGGCCCAGATCCTGCGCGACGGCAAGGTGATCGCGAACGTGGGCGGCTTCGAAAATACGGGCTACGACCGGGTGAACCAGGCGCGACGGCAATTCGGTTCCGGCTTCAAGCCCATCGTGTACGCGGCCGCCCTGGAACTGGGCTGGAAGCCACTCGACGCGCTTCCCAATTTCCGCCAACTTTTCCGCATGGGCAACGTGTTCTATTTCCCCAAGCCGGACCATGCGCCCGAGGATACCGTGAGTATCGCCTGGGCGGGTCGCCGCTCGGAGAACATCGCAAGCATCTACCTGCTCTTCCACCTTTTCGACAAGACTCCCTTCGCGCGCTTCTGGGAGATCGGCAGGGAGGTTGGTTTCGCGCCGGAGAACTTCAACATGCAGGCGGAATTCGAGATTTTCGTCCGCGACACCCTCGGCCTTGTGCTCAACCAGGACCGGGCCCGCGAGCTGCTCTACCAGAAGGAGACCAACGATCTGGCCATCGACCTGACCTTTGAAGGCAAGGTGGGGGAGGCCGAAGCGCTCAAAACCCTTCCCTATGGCATCGGCTACGGTAAGGAGCAGCAGAAATATGCGAACTCGGGCGAGAAGGAAGACCAGTTGCGCCACCGCATCCTGGGACGGAACTTCCTGGCCTACAGCCTCGAAGCGCGCGCATGGGAAAACAGGGCGAACGGGACCCAGCATTTCACCGTGGCTCGGCACAATATCGGCGGCATGATCGGCATCTTCGCCGGGCGCCCGGACAGCAATTGGACCCCCACCGGGGAACCGGATCCCTGGCTCACCGGGGACTCGGTCCTGGTGGAAGGGGAAGTCGGGGTGGGAACCCTCAAGCGCCTGGCCGCCAAGCTGGACGCCCGCAGCGGTGAGGATCAACCCGGGTATACTAAGGAGAATCTCTACGCTTCCCAGGACTTCCGCGCCCTGGCCGCTATCCGGTACATCATCAAGTTCAGCAGGAAGCTGGGCATCACCTCGCCCCTGGATCCGGTGATTTCCTACCCCCTGGGCGTCAACGTTATCACCTTGGGCGAAGCAGTCAACGCCTACCAGGCCCTTAAGGACGGATACGTTTACAAGACCAAGTTCGGCGAACCGCAGCTCTACATCGAAAAGATCTGCCTCCATGACGGCACGGTCATCTTCGAGGATTACCTGGAACGCGACCGCGTAATCACCGAGCGGACCCGGTTCGGCATCGAAGCCATTCTGAGCTCGGTGGTCAAGGGTGGCACCGGCCAGCAAATCTGGCGGGACCTCAAAATCCCCACCGGCGACAAAGGCGGTCCGGAACTTCCTTTGCCCGCTTTCGGCAAGACCGGCACCACCAACGATTACCGCAACGGTGCGTTCTTGGGATTCATCGCCGCGCCCAAAGGTCAGAATAAGGGCTTCGACGCCCAGACCGGCTATGTCATCGGGGACTATACGGGATTCGACGACAACGTTTCCATGGTCCGGAAGGGCTTCAAGGGCACGGGCAGCTCGGTGGCCATTCCCGCCTGGATCGGGCAGGCGCGGGCCGTCGCCGAGGTCGATGCCTTCGCGGATCGCATCGATCTCCTGGACCTGGACATCCAGGCCACGGGACAAGCGCCTATCTTCCAGATGGACAAGTACAAGAAGTTCACGGTGTCCAAGCGGACGGGCCTGCCCCTCCACGGGTCGGACGAGCAGGCCTTGCGTGAAGAAGGCGGCTATACCGAAGACTTTTCCGACGAATTGACCGGCGGTGCGGTGATCGCCGATCCGGCTGTGTATACCACGGTGCTGATCCGCGAGGAGTGACTGAATGGACGCGATGAACCGGAAAATGGGAGGCAACAAGGCCGCCCTCGCCTTGGCCGCGATGGCTTGGTCCTTGGCCGTATTGTGCGGATGCGGCGTAACTGGAGGCGGACAATCCGCGCCCGTGCCGGGGAGCCCCTCGGGCGGCCAGTCGGTCAAGGTGGACGAGGGTGGCGACCTCGCCGGGCTATCCAAGTCGGTCAAGGCCAAGGAGGATCAGTTGGTTCTCGACCTGATGCTGGGATATCGCATGCTGCTGCTGCGGAACCCCGATCCCAAGACCTTGGACAAGGAAACCTTGAAACGGAGCCGGGACGCTTACGACCGACTGGAAACCATTCTCCGCCATGGCGGGGTGCGGGCCCAGGAGAGTGGCGAACGGTTGTATACCATTACCAATGAGGATCGGCTTTCCCTTCAGGAAGTGATCCAGTCCGCGTCCCAGGCCGCGCAAAAGGCCGCCAAGGAAGGCGATTGGGAAAAGGCGCGCGCCCGCTGGAAGGAAATCAGCCAAAGCAAATCCGCCGTGACCTTCACCATGGAAGAGGCGCAGTGGGGCCTGATGCTCACCGACGCCCTGCAATCCTCGCTGCCCGACTCCCTGAAGCAGAGATTGAAGGATGTGAACGAAAGCTACTTGGCCGACATCGCACACGAGGAGATCGGCAAGCAGGTGAAGTCACTTCTGGAAATCGTCCCGGACGTAAAAATGCAGCGGGAGCTGAAGAAGCTCGCGAACCGAGCATGGGAGAAGGACAGGAAGGCCGGGAGGATAAACGCCCAGACGCAATCGGCCCAGAACCCAACGGACGCGGCGGGAAACGTGCTTCCGGCTTCGTCCGATTCGGCAAGAGCCCAGTCGGACTTCGTCGCTGCAGGCATTCCGGGGGGGAATGCTGCGGGGTCCGCTCCCCAGGCGGGAACGGAAGCGGCGGCCATTTCCTTGGAGGCAGACACCCTCACAGCCAAGGGAAAGTACGTGGCGGCTTTAAAGGTGCTGGAGCGGGCCGGAGCGGAGCAATCCTGGGTCAAGGACAGGAAGGCGAAAATCGGCGATCGCTTCTGCGAGGAGAAGCGCCGGTCCGCAGCCAACTCCTTCAAGGATTTCAAGAAGGCCGCCACCGACAACGACAAAAAGATCCACCTGAAGCGCACGGCTTCGGATCTCGACAGTTGCCTATTCTATTTCCCGGAGCTTTCGGTGAGCCAGAAGGTACGCAAGAACCGAGAGATGGTGGAAGCGGAAATGAAAAAGCTGAATGGCCAATGACCCGAAGCGTTCCTGCGTCCTTCGCGCTCCGCACCCAAGGCGTTCACGGCGTCCCTACCATGCTGCACCGACCCCGTAAATCCAGGTATTTTTCCCGCTACCTCATGGGCGGCGTGTTTCTCCTTTGTGGCTTGCTTCTGGCGACGCAGAATCTCCTGGCCGGCGGCATCTTCCTGCCCCTGGCGGCCGTCGTCTTCTATTACGCTCCCCGATGGAACTTGCGTATCGAGATCTCGGGTGGAGCCATCCGTTTTTCCGAGAATGTGGTGGAGACCTACGCTCTTGATTTGCCGCTTTCCGAGATCGCGGAAATTCGCCGGGTGGAGGAGAAGGAGGATCGGAAAGGCTTTCTCACCAGCTATCCGGAGTTCCATCCCTTTGTGGAATTCGAAACCCATGCGGGCAGGATCTATCGCATGCATGATATTTTTGATGCCGGCTTCGACGAGGAAATCATATCGGCGGCCTCCTCGGCGGGAATAAAGCTGGACCGCTTCTCCAGCCCGGATGAAGAGGCGGAGGTGCCGGAACCGAGCCGGGAAGGCTTGCCTCCGCCCCCGGAAGCTTGACCTCCGGTTCCCCGTTTTGGACGGAATGGAACTTAATTTTACCTTGTCCGGGCATGCCCAAGTCCACCTTCCTTTCCCCGCCGACCTTTCCCCTTGATGCGTTCGACAGGCTGCTACCCTGCGCTTTCTCCGAAGACGAGGGGGACGGGGACGTGACGTCCCAGGCCACTATCGAAAAGGACGCCGATGGCCGGGCCCGCTTATTGTGTAAGCAAGCCGGCGTGATTGCGGGCCTGCCGCTAATCGAGAGGGTGTTCCGCCACCGCGGCCTCCATCCCCGCATCGACTTGCTACGCTCCGAAGGGGATGTCGTGGAGCCTGGCGATACGGTGGCGACCCTGCAAGGATCCCTCCGTGCCTTGCTCCTCTGCGAGCGCATTCTGCTCAATTTCCTGCAAAGGTTGTCCGGTATCGCCACGGTTGCGCGAACTTACGCCGAAGCATTGGAGGGTTCCCCGACCAGGCTGCTGGATACCCGCAAGACGCTTCCCGGATATCGTGCTTTGGACAAATATGCCGTCGCCATGGGTGGAGGAGCCAACCACCGCATGGGCCTCTATGACATGGTCCTGGTGAAGGACAACCATGCGGAGGCCTGCGGGTCGGTGCGCGCCGCTGTGGAAAAAGTGCATGCGCTTTACGCCGGTAAGTACACCGTGGAAGCGGAAGTCCGCACCCTGGCCGAGCTTGAGACCTTGTTGGACGCGCCCGTGGACATCATCTTATTGGACAACATGGATGACGATACGCTGAAAGAGGCAATCTCCTTGGCGCGCAGC